>JANPDJ010000114.1:0-3213 GCA_031431395.1 Chloroflexota bacterium
GATCAGCTCGCGATGGCCGCCCCACACCCGGCCCGCGTAGACGCGGTCCCCGGGTTGGACGTGTTCCACGTCCGCGCCCACCGCCTCGACCGTGCCCGCCGCCATGTAGCCGAACCCACCGATGGCGGGCCAGGGCGCTCGAACGTCGTTGGGTCCGAGCTCCGGCGTGAAGAGCTTGCGCTTCTCGGTCCCGGCGCTGACGCCGCTGATCGCCGTGCGCACCAGGACCTGCGCCGGTCCGATCGACGGGACGGGCGCCTCACCCACCTCCAGGCGGCCCAACCCGGGTGCAACCAGCACCTTCATGCCGGCGTTCCGCGGACCGGTCGCGCGTGAGTGTCCAGCTGCGCGCCCGGGCCGAGGTCGAGGCCGGCGTCGTTCACCGGTCCACGCGGTACTTCTTCACGAACGCCATGTCGATGTCCACCCCAAGGCCAGGCCCTTCGGGCACCACGATCCCGCCGTCCCGGAACGTCAGCGGCTGGGTCAGGAGTTCGGTGAGGAGCAGGTTCTCGGTGGTGTCGTACTCCATCATCGGGACGTCCATGCCCGGCATCAGCGTGGGGTCCGGCAGCAGCGACGCGACATGCGCGGACGCGGCTGCGGTGATCGCGCTGTTCCAGGAGTGCGGGATGCAGCGGATTCCGTAGAGCGACGCAAGCTCCGCCATGAACAGGAAGTCGGAGATGCCGCCGCAGATCGAGACGTCCGGCTGGAGGATGTCCACGGCGCGCCGGTCGAACAGCTCTTTCGCCCCGGCCCGTGACTGGACGTTCTCACCACCCGCGATGGCGATGTCCAGCTGGTCGGCCAGCACTTCGTACGCCGCGTAGCCGTTCTGGGGGAGCGGTTCCTCGAACCAGTAGTAACCCAGTTCACCAAGCGCGCGACCCACCCGAAGAGCGGTGGGCAGCGTGTACGACCCCCAGGCGTCCACCATCAGCCGGATGTCGGCCGGGATGGACCCGCGCAGCTGCCGGAGCAGCGGCAGCTCGTAGTCCGGGTCATATCGCCCGATGCGGATCTTGATCGCCGTGAATCCGCGGTCAACGAGGCCGCGCGCCTCCTCGAGCCAGTGCTCGGCGGGATCCTTGTCCTTCAGATAGAGGCCGGCCGATGCGTACGACGGGACGAGGTGCCGGAATGCGCCGCCGTAGAGCTGGTGGACCGGCACGCCGATCGCCTTGCCCCACAGGTCGTGCAGCGCGACGTCCACCGCACTCACGGCGAGAGCGCTCTGGTACGGGACCAGCCACGGGTTCCGCCACGTGCGCTGGATCTCGGTGGGGTCGCGGCCGATGAGGCGCGGCGCGAGGCCGTCCACGATCAACTCCCGGATGCCGGGGAACGGGACGGCTTCACCCCAGCCGGTGGTGCCGTCTTCCGTGCGGATCGCCACGAGGAGGCAGCCCCGGGACTCGTTCAGGACGGCAGCCGGCCCGGCCGGGATGGTCAACGGGTGGCGAAGCTCGATCGTCTCGACCGATGTGATCTTCACCGCGATCCCTCCTCATCGGGTGCACGCGGCACCCTTGCGACGCCCCCGGGTGAGTATGGCGAACGCGGTCACGCTTGATGCGGCCCGTGATGCGGCCCGGAGGCGCGGTAGGATCGCCCTCATGCGCATTCCCCAACTGGGCCCTCGGGGCGAGGGCTGGGTCCACGGGCAGCTTCTCCTGCTCGCGGCGATCGGCGGCGCGGGATTCGTCGCCCTCGGGCAGCCCTTCGCCATCGACGCCGGGCGCCTTGCGCTGGCTGCATCGGGCACGGTCGCGATCATCGCAGGAGCCATCGTGGCCGTCCGCGGCGTTCTCGATCTCGGCTCAAGCCTGACGCCGTTTCCGCGGCCGGCGAATGCGAACCGCCTCGTGGAGTCGGGCGTCTACCGCTTCGTCCGCCATCCCATTTATTCCGGGATCGTGCTGGCCGGGATCGGCTGGGGGGGCGGCGACCATGTCCCCGGCGGCCGCCGGCCTGTCGCTCGCGCTGCTCCTGTGGTTCGACCTGAAGGCCCGGAACGAGGAGACCTGGCTCGGGGAGCGGCATCCGGGGTACGCGAGCTACCAGGCGCGGACGAGGAAGTTCATCCCGTACGTGTACTGATCGCCGGGTCCGGGCCGCGTGGACGCGCAGCCCCACAGGGTCGCGTGGGCGCGCGGCGCCCCTGGGCCGACCTCCGGCCGCTATGCTCGCTGTCGCTCGAAGCAGTGCCGAACAGGCCGGAGGGAGTCGCGTGGCAGTCCGAATCGGGGTCATCGGGACCGGTTTCATGGGCCGGACGTGGTCCGAAGTCGCCACCAATCACGTCGACGGGGCGCAGATCGTGGCCGTCGCCGGCGGACGGCGAGCCGCGGAGCTTGGCCGGGACTACGGCGCGGCCGTAGAGCCCTCCACGGACGCGCTCCTGGCACGGCCGGACGTTGACCTCGTGGTCGTCGCGACGCAGCCGGATTCCCATGAGCAGTACGTCGTGGCGGCCGGGCAGGCCGGCAAGCATGTCCTGGTCGAGAAGCCCATGACCACGAGCGTGGCCGAAGCAGACCGGATGGTTGCCGCCACGGAAGGCCGGGGACTGGTCCTTGCGGTCTGCTCGCAGCACCGGTTCCGCGCTTCGCCGGTGGCCACGTATGAGCTGATCGCACGCGGCGAGATCGGCGACGTCCGCATGGTTCGGGCGCAGGCCGGAGTCACGCAGGACGAAGAAGCGTTCCCGGACAACGCTCCCTGGTACGACATGGGCTCGCACGTGATCGACGTCCTTCGGGCCATCGTGCTCAGCCCGGCGACCAGCGCGTTCGGACGCCAGGTGGACTTCGACCCGGGCCGCCCGCCTGCCGGCAAGAGCACGATGGCCGTGTACGGCTTCGCGAGCGGGGCGATGGCGCAGGTCTGGATCTCGTACGAACTGGCATCCCCAGGCCTGGGCTCCATGATGAACTACCTCATCACCGGCTCGAAGGGCATGATCCGCCTCGACTCCTACGGCAAGGTGGAGCTGGGTCGCGGCGACGGATGGACGGTGGTGTTCGAGCAGCCTGCTTTTGACCCGAACAACGTCAACGACCCGGTACGCCTCCGCGCCTACGCGGATGAACTACGCGACGTCATGCACGCGATCGAGACGGGCGGTAAGCCGCTGGTCAACGGGCGCTGGGGTCGCGACGGGGTGGAGATGCTCGACGCGGTGCGGATCTCCGCCGAGCGCGGCGAAGC
>JANPDJ010000115.1:0-9713 GCA_031431395.1 Chloroflexota bacterium
CAGCTTCGAGGTGGAGACGCCCCTCAAGCTGGCCGTGGTGGGCATCGTCTAGGAGCTCGTCGGCCATGTGGCCGCCCGCGTCCGCTCGATGCGCAAGCCCGAGCCGTACAAGGGCAAGGGCGTGCGCTATGCCGGCGAGAAGATCCGTCGCAAGGCGGGCAAGGCCGGCAAGATCGGCGGCAAGAAGTAATGCGGCAGGAACACGTGTTTGATCGACGTACAACGGGCCGTCGGGCCGTCCTGCATTCGGGCGGCACCCGATGAGTGCGACTGCGAGCCGCAACGCTTCGCGCGAGAAGCGCCACGAGCGGATCCGCCTGCATCTCGCCGGGACCGCGGATCGGCCGCGACTCGCGGTCTTCCGCAGCCTCAGCCACATCTACGCCCAAGTGATCGACGACTCGACGGGCCGAACGCTCGCCGCGGCGTCCACCCTGGAGAAAGAGCTTCGCAACACGAAGCAGACGAAGTCCGAAGAGGCACGCGTCGTCGGTCGCCTGGTCGCCGAGCGGGCAAAGACCGCGGGCGTCGAGCGTGTCGTCTTCGATCGAGCCGGCTTCCGGTACCACGGACGGGTCAAGTCGCTTGCCGACGCCGCCCGCGAGGCCGGTCTCGACTTCTGATCGCGAAGGAGAAGGAGCCCCAGTGGCAAGGATCGATCCCAACAAGCTGACCCTGGAGGAGCGCGTCGTCCAGATCAACCGCGTCGCGAAGGTCGTCAAGGGCGGCCGTCGCTTCAGCTTCAGCGCGGTGGTCGTCATCGGTGACGGCGCGGGCCATGTCGGCTGTGGGCTCGGCAAGGCCGGCGAGGTACCCGAGTCGATCCGGAAGGGCGTCGAGGACGCAAAGAAGCACCTGATCCGGATCCCGATGGTCGGTACCACGATCCCCCACGAAGTCACGCACACCTTCTCGGCGTCGAGCGTGCTGCTCAAGCCGGCCCCGCAGGGGACCGGCCTGATCGCGGGCGGCTCCGTCCGCGCGGTCCTGGCTGCCGCGGGAATCCGCGACATCGTCGCCAAGATCTATGGCTCGACGAACCCGGTCAACGTGACGCGCGCGACCATCGAGGCTCTGCGCGGTCTGCACTCCGCGGAAGAGCTGAGCATCCGGCGGGGCGTCACCGTCCGGGCGTTCATCCCGGGCCAGTCGATGGAGAAGAGCGGGGAGGCCGTCCGTGGCCGCTAAGTCGACATCTCCGGCTGCTGCACCCGCGACGGCCGCACCGGCGGCTGCCGGCAAGCTGCGCGTGACCCAGGTGAAGTCCACGATCAGCCACGTCAGTCGAAACCGCGCCACTGTGCGCGCACTTGGGCTCAAGCGAATCGGGCACACCGTGGAGGTGTCCGCCAACGAAGCGACCCGCGGGATGGTCCGGCAGGTCCGGTTCCTGGTCGAGGTCGAAGAGATCCCGGGGACGGGCCCCGAGGAGAACGCATGAAACTCCACGACCTGCGACCGGCGCCCGGTGCGCACAAAGCGAAGACGCGTGTCGGCCGCGGCATTGCCGGCGGCAAGGGCAAGACGGCCGGTCGCGGCACCAAGGGCCAGAAGGCCCGGGCGGGCGGTTCGATCCCGGCGTGGTTCGAAGGCGGCCAGACCCCGATTCACATCCGCATCCCCAAGCTGCGCGGCTTCAAGAACCGCGGCCGCATCGAGTACGAGGTCGTGAACCTTGGCCGCATCGCGCAGCTCGTTGAGCTCGGCGCGCTCGAGTTGGGCGAGATGCCCGGCGCGGCCCCGTCGCGCTCCGGGAAGGTGGCACCCATCACGATCAACCAGGAGATCCTCCGCGTCGTCGGGCTCGTGAGCACGCTGAACAAGCCGCTCAAGGTCCTCGGCCACGGCGAGGTCTCCACCGCGTTGTTCGTTGTGGCGGACGCGTTCAGCAGGACTGCGATCGCCAAGATCGAGGCTGCCGGCGGATCCGTGCAGGTCCTCAAGGCCCCCACCTCGCCGATCGCGGCGCTGATGACGGACCTTGCGCCGGTCGGCAGACCGCCGTCCCGGGCCGCCCTGAGGGCAGAAGCCAAGCGCGTTGCGCTGGCGGCCCGACCGGTCAAGGGGCAGCGTGCTCCCGCGGCTCCCACGACGGAGTCCGAGGGGGCCGCGGAGAGATCCGCACCCGCGGCACCGAAGAAGGCCAAGGCTGCCCGGCCGGCGGCCGGGCAGCCCGCAGCCGCTGAGGCACCCAGGCGGGCGCCGCGCAAAGCATCGGGTGATGGCGCAGGCGGGACCGCCTGACCGTGCTCGACTCACTGATCCAGGCCTTCCGCGCGCCGGACATCCGCCGGCGACTGCTGTTCGTCGCCGGGACCCTGATCTTCTTCCGGCTCCTCGCGCACGTGCCGGTGCCGGGCGTGGACCGCACGGCACTGGCGAACTTCTTTGCCGGGAATCCGCTGTTCGGCCTGCTCGACCTGTTCTCGGGCGGTGGCCTCTCAACGTTCTCGGTCGTTGGCCTGGGGATGAACCCCTACATCAATGCCTCGATCATCATGCAGTTGATGACCAGCGTCGTCCCGACGCTGCAGGCGCTGAGCCGCGAGGGCGAGTTCGGCCGGCAGAAGATCAACCAGTACACGCGCTACCTCACGGTACCCATGGCGCTGCTCCAGGCCTACGGGTTCCTGGCCCTGCTCAACTCCCAGGGCGTGATCACCAGCGGCTTCGACCTCTCACGGTTCGAGACCATCACCCAGATCATCACGCTGACGGCCGGCGCGATCATGCTGATGTGGCTGGGCGAGCTCATCACCGAGAAGGGCATCGGCAACGGCATCAGCTTCATCATCTTCGCCGGCATCGTGAGTCGTGTGCCCAACGCGATCGGCACGTTCTTCGACAGCCCGGACCTCGCCGCGGGGGCGATCTTCATCACGATCGGCATCGTCGCGGTCGCGGTGATCATCTACATCCAGGAGGGCCAGCGGCGGATCCCCGTCCAGTACGCCAGTCGCGTCCGCGGCCGGCGCATGTACCAGGGTGGCTCCACGTTCCTGCCCCTGCGCGTGAACCAGGCCGGCGTGATCCCGATCATCTTTGCGGTCAGCATCCTGCTGTTCCCCAGCCAGATCGCCCAGTACTTCACCACGTCCCAGGTGACGATCGTGGCCGATATCTCTCGGGGCATCGTGTCGTTCTTCCAGGACCAGCGGATCTATGCGGTGCTGTACTTCGTCCTGACCGTGGGCTTCACGTACTTCTACACGGCATTCACCTTCAAGCCGGACGAGACAGCAGAACAGCTCCGCAAGAACGGCGGCTTCATCCCAGGGATCCGGCCAGGACGGCCGACGCAGGACTACCTGGCCAAGGTAGTCTTCCGGATCACGATCGCCGGCGCCTTCTTCCTGGGCATCGTGGCGGTCGCGCCGTACATCGTGACGGCCATCCTGCCCCAGCTCGGCGGACTCAGCCTGGGCGGCACGGGCATCCTCATCGTGGTGAGCGTCGTGGTCGAGACGATGAAGCAACTCGAGGCGCAACTGATGATGCGCAACTACGAAGGCTTCATCCGCTGACGTGTCCAACCAGCCGATGAGAGTCCTCGTGCTGCTTGGTGCACCAGGCGCAGGCAAGGGGACACAGGCACCCATCCTGGCCGCACGGCTGGGCCTGCTGCATCTCGCCACCGGCGACCTGTTCCGCGCCGCCGTGCGCGGCGGGACCGCGCTGGGCATTCAGGCGAAGGGCTACATGGATCGCGGAGACCTGGTGCCGGACGAGCTGACCATCCGGATGCTCCTGGATCGCCTTCGCGAGCCCGACGCCCGGCAGGGGGTGATCCTTGACGGCTTCCCCCGGACAGGAGCACAGGGGCGTGCGCTCGACCTGGCCCTCGCCGCCGAGGGCTCGCGAGTGGAGAGCGCCCCGTACATCGAGGTACCCGAATCGGCACTCCTTCTCCGCCTCAGCGGGCGATGGACCTGCCGGGCCAGCGGTCACCCGTACCACCAGCAGCTCAACCCGCCCAGGGTCGCCGGGGTGTGCGACGAGGACGGCTCCGAGCTGTACCAGCGCCTGGACGACCAGGCGGCAGTCGTCGAGGCACGCCTGGCTGCCCAGCTCGGGCCGTTCCGCGAAGTGGTGGACCACTATCGGCGAGCCGGCGTGCTGCGCACCGTGGACGGCACGCAGCGCATCGACCGCGTCACCGACGATCTGCTCGGCCAACTCCTCGCGCCCGGTGCGCCGGGCCGTGCCGTGACGCGCTCCGCCGGGGACCCCGACTGAGATGGTGACCCGCAAGTCGAAGAGCGAGATCGACAAGATGCGCCGCGCCGGCCGAATCGTGGCCGAGGTCCTCGCGCTCGTGGAATCGGAGCTCAAGCCCGGGGTTTCCACAGCGCACCTCGATCGCATTGCCGAGACGTACATCCGGAACGCGGGCGCCGTACCCAGCTTCAAGGGCTATCACGGATACCCCGCGAGCCTCTGCATCTCCATCAACGACGAAGTCGTGCACGGCATCCCCGGCGACCGGACGATCCGGGACGGCCAGATCGTCTCGGTCGATGCCGGCGCGATCTACGAGGGCTGGCACGGTGACGGCGCTCGCACGTTCGTGGTGGGAGCCGCCCGACCCGAAGTGGAGCGGCTCGTCGAGACCTGTCGCGCCGCCATGATGGCGGGCATCGCCGCGGCGCAGCCAGGCAACCGCATCGGGGACATCGCGGCGGCCGTTGAGGACGTGGCCGCGTCCGCCGGGTACGGGATCGTGCGCCAGTACGTGGGCCACGGGATCGGCACGGCGATGCACGAGGAACCGCAGGTTCCCAACTTCCGGTCGCCCTCGAAGGGCATGCAGCTTGTGCCGGGCATCTGCCTCGCGATCGAGCCGATGCTGACACTCGGCAGCCACGAGGTGGAGACGAGGCCGGACGGCTGGACCGTGGTCACAAAGGACGGCTCGTTGGCCGCGCACTTCGAGCACACCATCGCCATCACGGACCACGGTCCCCAGATTCTGACCACGGTCTGAGGCCCAGGGTGGGTTGTCGAATTGCGCGCGGTTTGGTATCCTGATTGTTCGTGTGTCGGCCCACTCGGGGCCGACATGTTCATGAGAGCGAGATGTCGGGTCGGCCCGGCAATCCGGTCGGTTTGAAAGGGAAGACGACACGCCTGTGGCCAAGAAGGACGCGATCGAAGTCGAGGGAACGGTGATCGAGCCGTTGCCCAACACGATGTTCGCAGTCGAACTGGAGAACGGCCATCGCGTGCTGGCGCACATCAGCGGCAAGCTTCGGATGAACTTCATCCGAATCCTGCCGGGCGACCGAGTTCGGGTGGAACTGTCACCCTACGACCTGACCCGCGGTCGCATCACCTATCGGTTGAAGTAGGCAACGTCCACAGAAGTTCGAGATCGGGGATCCGTTGAAAGTCAGAGCCTCCGTCAAGTCCCGCTGCGACAACTGCAAGGTGATTCGCCGCCATGGGACCGTGATGGTCATCTGCACCAATCCCAAGCACAAGCAGCGGCAGGGGTAGTCAGATGGCGCGAATTGCCGGCATTGACATTCCCCGCGAGAAGCGGGTCGAAATCGCCCTCACCTACATCTACGGTCTCGGGCTGCCCACCAGCCAGAAGATCCTCGCGCAGACCAACATCAACCCGGACACCCGCGTCCGTGACCTCACGGAAGAGCAGGTCAACCGGCTGCGGGAGCTGATCGACCGTCGCTACAAGGTCGAGGGCGACCTGCGTCGCGAAGTGGCGCTCAACATCAAGCGGCTCATCGAGATCGGCTCGTACCGTGGCTCGCGGCATCGCCGCAACCTGCCGGTGCGTGGCCAGCGCACGAAGACCAACGCGCGCCAGCGGCGCGGGCCCAAGAAGACCGTCGGCGTCCGCCGCAAGAAGTAAGGGGAACCACACCAGGCATGGCCGAACGGAAGCGCGCGACGAAGCAGCGCCGGAGGGAACGCAAGAACGTCCCCAGCGGACACGTTCATATCCTGGCGAGCTTCAACAACACGATCATCACGATCACGGACCCAACGGGTGCCGTGATCAGCTGGGGCTCTGCCGGCGTCGCCGGGTTCAAGGGCTCCCGCAAGAGCACACCCTATGCGGCGGCCCTGTCCGCAGACGGCGCTGCGAAGCGCGCGATGGAACACGGCATGCGCCACGTCGAGGTGTTCGTCAAGGGACCCGGAGCCGGACGCGAGCAGGCGATCCGCTCGCTCCAGGCGGCGGGCCTCGAGGTCAGCGCGATCACGGATGTCACGCCCATCCCCCACAACGGTTGCCGCGCTCCCAAGCGCCGGCGCGTGTAGCCAGGTTTCGACCCAATGGCCCGATACACCGAATCCGTCTGCCGTCTCTGCCGCCGGGAGGGCTCCAAGCTTTTCCTGAAGGGGATGCGCTGCTATACGAAGAAATGCTCGTTCGAGCGCCGGCCCACTCCCCCTGGACAGCACGGCGTCCGTCGGCGCAAGGTGGGCGAGTACGGCCTGCAGCTGCGCGAGAAGCAGAAGATGCGCCGTGTCTATCTCGTGATGGAGCGCCAGTTCCGGAACTATTTCGAGGCGGCCGACAACCGCCCCGGCATGACCGGCGAGAACCTGCTCCGCATGCTGGAGCTGCGGCTGGACAACGTGGTGTACCGGGCGGGCTTCGCCCTGTCGCGGCCGCAGGCCCGGCAGTTCGTGGCCCACGGACACTTCACGATCAACGGCAAGGTCGTGGATATTCCGTCCTACCAGCTCAGGGTGGGCGACCGGCTCACCGTGCGCCCGTCGCGTGTCAAGCTCGACCCGTTCAAGGCGGTCGCGACCAACCGGGCCATGCAGACGCCGGAGTGGCTCAGCGTGGACCTCGCCAACGTTGCCGCCAGCGTGACCGACCTGCCCCGCCGCGACCAGATGCCGCTCGATCTCAACGAGCAGCTCGTGGTCGAGTACTACTCGAGGTAACCCCCACACCATGATCGAACTCGAGACCCCCCAGATCGAGCCCGTCGAGGAGATCGGCACCTACGCCAAGTACGAGGCGGGTCCGCTCCAGTCTGGTTACGGGGTGACCCTGGGCAATGCGCTCCGGCGCGTGCTTCTGTCCTCGCTGGAGGGCGCGGCGGTCACGTCGATCGGGTTGCGCGACGTCTACCAGGAATTCTCCACGATCCCGGGCGTCAAGGAAGACGTCACGCAGATCGTGCTGAACGTCAAGAAGCTTCGTGTCAAGAGCTTCGCCAGCCATCCGGTCCAGCTCCGCCTCATCAAGAACGGCGCGGGGCCCGTGACGGCCGGCGACATCTCCGAGACGGCCGACGTGGAGATCGTCAACCCTGAGCTCGTGATCCTCACGATCGACTCGGACGACGTGACGATCGAGATGGACCTCACCGTCGAGAAGGGCATCGGCTACCTGTCCGCGGAGCGGGGCGACCCGCTGCCCATCGGCGTGATCTCCATCGACGCGATTTTCACGCCCGTTCGCAAAGTGAACTACTGGATCGAGAGCGTCCGCGTAGGCCAGGTCACCAACTTCGACAAGCTGACCATCGAGATCGAGACGGACGGGACCATTACGCCCGAGGAAGCGCTCTCGCGATCGGCGGATATCCTCGTGCGCCAGTTCCAGCCGTTCGTGAACATCGGGATGGCGGTCGCCGCCGGCGATCGAGCCACCGGTGGCGTCGCGCAGCTACCTCCCAACATGCTCGACATGCCCATCGAGGAGCTGGACCTGCCCATGCGGGCATACAACTCGCTCAAGCGCAACAACATCGTCAAAGTGGGGCAGCTGCTCCAGCTGTCCGATGACGAGCTGCTGCGGATGCGCAACTTCGGCAAGAAGTCTCTGGACGAGATGAAGGAGCGCCTCCGGATGCGCGGCTTCATGGTTCCCGAGACGGAATCCGATGAGCTGGGCCAGGGCGACGACCTTGTCGACGACGAGACCGAGGCGGAGTGACCCATGGCTCACCGGATCGACGGACGCAAGCTGTCCCGCAAGCAGGGCCCGCGGCTCGCGCTGTACAAGAACCTGACCGTGTCCGTCCTGCGCTACGAGCGCATCAAGACCACCGAGGCGAAAGCCAAGGAGGTCCGCGGACGCGTGGAACACATGATCACGCTGGCAAAGCGCGGCGACCTCTCCGCGCGGCGCGCCGTGATCTCGCAGTTCCCCAACGAGCCGCTCGTCGTGAGCAAGCTCTTCGATGAGCTCGCCACCAAGTACGCCGACCGGACGTCCGGGTTCACCCGGATCGTGCGTCTCGGCCAACGGCTCGGAGACGCGGCGGAGATTGTCCAGCTCGAGCTCATCTGAGCTCCCCGGTGGTCGAGAGACCACCCCCGTGCGATATCGCGCACGGGTTGAATATGATGGCACGGACTTCTCCGGGTTCCAGGCACAGCCTGGGGCGCGGACAGTCCAGGGGGAACTCGAGGCCGCTCTGGCCCGGCTCAACCGGGGCGTGAGGGTTCGAGTCGACGGGGCCGGGCGCACAGACGCCGGTGTGCATGCCCTGGGCCAGGTGATCGCATTCACCTGGACCGGGCGGCTCACGGCAGAGGAGCTCGGTCGGGCCTTTGCGGCCTGCCTGCCGCCGGACGTCGCGATTCGCGACCTGCGGCGTGCGCCCCGGCGGTTCCACCCAAGGTTTGCGGCGCGGTACCGGGAATACCGCTACACCGTCTGGAACGGGCCGCGCAGCCCGCTTCGCGAGCGCTTTGCGCTCGGGGTGCGAGCCCCGCTCGATACCGCCGCGATGGAGCGGGCCGGGTCGGCCCTTGTTGGCCGGCACGACTTCAGCGCCTTCGGGGCGGCGGACCGGCAGCCGGTTCGGACCCTTCACTGGGTCCGGGTCCGGCGGGCAGGCTCGGAGGTGACGATCGACGTCGCCGGCGATGCCTTCCTGCGCCAGATGGTCCGGCGCATCGTGGCCGCCCTCCTCGAGGTCGGTCACGGGACACTGGACGAAGCGGCGGTCGGCGAGGCACTGGCCTCGCGTCGGCCGGCCCTGAACGGAGCCGTCGCTCCGGCCAGGGGTCTGTGCCTGCGGCGGGTCGTCCTTGTTCGGACGGCAGATCGGACGGTACGGCGGCCAACAGCGACGGAACGGGGAACGACACAGGAACCATGAACAACGACAAGACCTTCTCGCTTCGCGAACGCGACATCGATCGACGCTGGTACGTCGTCGACGCTGCCGATCAGACGCTGGGCCGCCTGGCGTCGCGGATCGCGCGCGTCCTCGAGGGCAAGAACAAGCCCACGTACACGCCGACGCTGGATTCCGGTGACCACGTGATCATCCTGAATGCGGCCCGGATCACGGTCACGCGCGACAAGCGCGAGACCAAGATGTACGCGCGCCACAGCGGATACCCGCAGGGCTTCAAGCAGGAATCACTGGGGCACCTGCTGGAGCGCCGGCCCGAAGAAGTCATCCGCCGCGCGGTCAAGGGGATGCTGCCCCACAACCGCCTTGGTGCGCAGCAGCTGCGCAAGCTCAAGATCTACGCTGGTTCCGACCATCCGCATCAGGCCCAGCGGCCTGAGCCGCTCGGCTGACGAGGGAGATCATGTCAATTCCTTCCTTCTTCTATGGGACCGGCCGTCGCAAGACTGCGATCGCCCGCGTCCGACTGCTGCCGGGCGAGGGTGAGATGGTCGTCAACGGCCGCACCATGGGGGAGCACTTCGGGAATGCCGTCAACGAGCAGGAAGTGCGCATGCCCTTCCGCGTGACAGGCAC
>JANPDJ010000116.1:0-2967 GCA_031431395.1 Chloroflexota bacterium
CTCTCGCCGAGATCCACGGTGCGCGCCAGCTGCGGGCCGGCCGCCCCTCATGGCGAGTCGTGCATCCGGGTCGCGCGGTCGTCCTGTGGGCGTCCATGGCCGTGGCGGTAGCGGTCGTGGCCCTCGCGATTGCAGCGCGTACGCCAGTTGATCAGTCCGTTGTCGGCCAGTCACCGGTGCCCAGCCCCGTTGCTTCGGTCGCCAGCGGGGGTATCAGCGCGGCTTCGCAGCCTGCGTCCTCCCCGGCTACAACCGCCTCCGCCACAGCGACGCCATCGTCGCCTCCATCCGTGCTGCCCACAACCGCGACCAGTGCCGTATCACCGGCCCTGGCCACGCCGCCGCCCGCTCTCGCGCCCCTCGGTCCACTCCCGGCGGGCACCTACACGTCACAGGTCCTCCAACCGAACGTGACGTTCACGACAACCGGCGATCTGGTCCTGCGCGGTGAGCGCCCGGAGGATCTCTGGCTGGCGCCCAGCGCCGCTTCCGAGACGCCCGAGCTCAACATCATCCCGGTTGCCGAGGTTGGGGTCATCGACCGCCTCGCGGCCGACAAGAGGATCACTGCCTCCCAGCCGTTTGACGTGACTGTCGGCGGGCACGCTGCGCGCGCGATCGACGTCACGGTTGATGCCAACGCGTACAGGAAGACCGGCCGGAACCTGTTCGTGCCCGAGGCAGTGATCGTGGCTCAAACAGGTGAGTGGTACTTCTACCTCGCGGCAGGCGCCAGGGGGCGCGTGATCGAGTTCGCCGTTGCCTCGAAAACGATCCTGATCTTCTACCAGGCGCAGGCTGCCGCCTTTGACGCCTTTGCCAGGACGGCCGAGCCGCTCGTGAATTCCCTCCGGTTCCGAGAGTAGGAGGCCTTATGGGGTGACGAACCCGTGGCGATGACCGCCAGCCATCCGGCTCGCGCCAGCGCGCCGGCACTCCGCCTGCAAAGGAGGGTCCCCAGATGCGTCGCATCATGGTTTCGTTTGGCCTGGTCCCGGTTCTCGTCGCGCTCATCGGCACGGGCGTCCTTGCCGCGCAAGGTCCGCAGCCGAACATCGCTCCGCCCACCGTGAACCCGTACGGCGTGAGCTACGAGAGGTGGACCGGTCGCTGGTTCGAGTGGATGTTCGGTTCGGCGGAGCGGACCAGTCCAATCGCCCATCCCGAACGCTGCACGTCGAATCTGCACGGCCGGATCTGGTTCATGCCCCACGCGGCGTTCGGCACGTCGGCGAAAGCGCACTGCACGATCTCCACCGGCACGCCGATCCTGCTCTCGGCGGGCGGCGCCAGCTGCGACCAGTCCGAGCTCGACACGAACATTCCCTCCGAGCTCACAGCCTGCGCCAACGCATACTTTGCGGCGCTCTCGAAGTTCAGGGTCATCGTTGATGGTGTCGAAGTCAAGCGCCTGGAGAGGTTCCACTTCGTCACCGCGCCCGTCGTGATCAGGTACCGGGCGAACAACCTCTTCGAGGTGCCACCTGGCGGTTACTGGGGTGTCGTGAACGCGTACGTCCTGATGCTGCGACCACTGCCGGCAGGCAACCACACGGTCATCGTGCAGGACGAATCGGAGGGCAAAGTTGCCCGGATGACGTCGTTCTTCAAGGTGGTCTAGGGCGACCACAACGGTGGAAGGGGCGCCGTTACCGCGCGAAGGGGCGCCGGTTACGGCTGGGCGAAGCGGCGCCCCGGTTACGGCGTGGCGAAGCGCCGCTCCCAGCCCTCTTCGTACAGGTTCCAGGCGAAGGGCTGGAACGGATGCGCGGCGATCACGTCGAGGTCCAGGTCCACCCCGAGGCCTGGCGCCGTCGGCAATTCGATGTAGCCGTCATGGGCCACGGGGTGGCCCGGAACCGCCTCGCGCACGAACGGCGCCGAGAAGTCGTCGAACAGCTCCATCATCTTGAGGTTGGGGATCGTGACCGCGGTGTGCAGTGAGGCGGCGGTGGACACCGGACCGGATGAATCGTGGAGCGCCACCACGATCCCGAATGCGTCCGCCATCGCCGCGATGTGCGTCAGCTCCACGGGTCCCCCGCAGTAGCCCACGTCCGGCTGGATGATGTCCACCCAGCGCCCCGCGAGCGCGTCCCGGAACCCGAACCGCGTGTTGAAGTGCTCGCCGCCGGCGACCGGCACCCGGCCGGCAGAGGCGCGGCGGACCTCCAGCCAGGCGGCCGGGTCGTCCCAGGAGGTGGGTTCCTCGAACCAGCCGGCCTGGACTTCCTCGAGGGCCCGCACCATCCGCGTGGCCTGGCCGGTCGAGAATCGGCCGTGGCCCTCCACGAACAGCTCCACGTCCGGGCCGATCGCACCGCGGACGGCCCGAAGGATGTCGAGAGAGCGGCGCTCCTCGACGGGCGACAACTCGAACGAGCCGGGGCCGAACGGGTCGATCTTGAGGGCGCGGTAGCCCATGCCGAGCACGACCAGCGCCCGCTCCGCGATCGCCGAAGGTTCGCGCTCCACGGTGTACCAGGCATTCGCGTACACGGGCACCCGCTCGTGGACCGCGCCGCCGAGGAGCCGCCAGGCCGGCACGCCCAGGCGCTTGCCCTCGATATCGAGGAGCGCCGTCGCCACGGCACTGAGGCCGGTCGTGCCCACGATCCCGCCCCGGATGAAGCCGCCCGAATACATCTCCCGCCACAGCCAGCCGCCCATCGCGGGCTCGCGGCCGACGATCTGCGGCTTGACGTGCTCCTGGAGGTAGGCGACGACCGCCGCCGTCCGGTTGAGGAGCGTCGCCTCGCCAAGGCCGATGATGCCCTCATCGGTGTGGACGCGGACGAACACAAGGTTCCGGTAGCCGTCGTGCATGACGTGCGTGGTGATGTCGACGATTCGCATGGCGCGAGGCTACGCTGTGGGACGTCGTGGGGTGCGCCGCTTCCGCAACCCGACCACAGGAGATGCGCCATGCCCGTAGGTGAATTCGACAAGCCCGCCAGCCACGCGAAC
>JANPDJ010000117.1:0-5078 GCA_031431395.1 Chloroflexota bacterium
CCGCCCCAGAAAGGTGTGCCCCATCCCGGTCAACGGTCGCCGGTTCCCGGTCGCCGGTCGCCGGACGCCGCGCGCCTCCCGGTCGCCGGACGCCGGACGCCGCCGGACGCGGCGCGCCGCCGGACGCCGCCTCGCGCCTCCAGGCCCGCTCACGGGGGACCGGCCGCATTCACCAGGTTCGTGACTGTGCCCACGAGTTCCTGGGAGTTCTGGAGCCCCAGACCGGCCACGATCTGGTCGACCGCGCGGCTGATCTTCTGGACGGCCAGTGCGGTTTCGTGCTGGTTGCGTCGATCGAGTGGATCCTGGACGGCGCTGGCCAGGCCCCGCAGCCTGTCCGCGTCCGCAGGATCGCTGAACGAGGCACTCGCTTCGGCGTTCGCGATGGCGGTGTAGAGATTGTCGAGCTGTTGCTGCACGATGGCCGGGGACCACGTCGGCGGCCGGCTCCGGAAGGGCGTCGGAACGGGCGTGATGGCCGGGCTCGGCGTCGCGGTGGGCGCGACAATTGGCGTGGGAACCGGCGTGGGTGATTCGGTCGGCGAGACCGTGAGCGACGGCGTCGGCGAGGGCGAAGGCGAGGGCGACTCGCTCGGGGACGGTGTCGGCTCGCCGGTTGACGCCGCGGTCGGCGATGCGGAGGGCCGCGGGAGGACCACGCCAGACTGGAGAACCGCGAGGATCACGATCGCCCCGAGCCCCGCCAGGGCGAGCGCCGCGACGACGGGACCCAGGAGCGACCGCCGGCGCAGCCCCCGACGCCGGTTGGCGGTCCCCCCACGGCGGCGCGCACCCCGCGGGAGGCGGAGTTCCTGCGTCTTGTCGTTGGGTTGGCCGTCCAACTCGCCACCGTCGCCCGACGTGCCCGCGGTGCGCCACGTCCGCAGGGCCTGCTCCATGCCTGCCCCGAATGCCAGCGGCGAAGGCCGGGCCGCGGGGTCCGGCGACAGTGCGCCTGCGATCACCGCGTCGAACGCCGTGCCCAGGCCGGGGGCGATCGCCGATATTGCGGCCACGGAAGCCAGGCGCGATTCGACGAGGTCCACCATGGACGCGGATGGCCGCGGCAGCCGCCCGGTGAGGCCCTGAAAGGCAACGACGCCAAGCCCGTAGACATCAGCGGCCGGTCCGGGTTCCGCGTCGCCCAGCAGTTCCGGCGCCAGGTACGCGAGGGTGCCGGCGCCCGTGCCGGCGGCGGTCAGCCGCGTTGCCTCCTGCCCGCGGGCAAGTCCGAAGTCGGCCAGTTTGGCGCGCCCGCCGCAGAGCAGGATGTTGTGGGGCTTGACGTCCCGGTGGATGACTCCGCGTGCGTGCAGGCTGGCAAGACCGCCCGCGATGATCGCGAGCATCGGTACGAGGCTGGAAGGAGCCATCGTCCCGCCGGCGTCCTCGAGGGCGTCCGCCAGGGAGCCCCCATCACACAACTCCATCACGAAGAACGGCTCACGGCCGGCATCGATGTCGCCTGGATCCACGTCGTAGACCGACACGATCCCAGGGTGGGCCGCGGCAGCCAGGGCGCGCGCCTCGCGATCGAACCGCCCGGCGATCAGCGGGTCACGAGCAAGATTGGGCAGGAGCACCTTGACCGCGACATCGCGCTCCAGTCGCAGGTCGCGCGCCCGGTAGACGACCGCCGTCGCGCCGGCTCCAAGGGCGGCGTCGATCCGGTATCGACCGGCCAGCGTCTCCCCGACCATCGGCATGCCGACGAGGGTAGCGGATGGGGTAGCATCGGACGCCCGGGGCCGGCCCGACGCTTGCGGTTTCCCGGTGCCCTGCACGGAGTTCCCATGTTCGCCACCCTTGCCTCCGGCTACCCGCGGCCCACCGTGTCGGGCGACACCTCGGGCGACGACGTGATCCGCGCCGTCGTCGCCGAACTGGAGGAAGCCGGGCTCGGCATGCTCTCCGACGGCGCGGCCCGGCGCGACGATCCGCTGGGCGGCATCGCCGCGCGCCTCCAGGGGTTCGAAATCGGCGATCCGGTGCCGTACCTCGATACTGGACGCACATATCGTCGTCCGCGCGCCATCCACGAGCCGCGCTGGGACGGAGCGATCTACGTTCGCGAGTGGCAGGTGGCCGCGCAGGCGACGGAGTTGCCGGTGAAGCAGGCCCTCGTCGGCCCGTACACGCTGGGTCGTCTCGCAGACCCGGGCCCCCTCACGCGCGATCGTCTGACGATGGCCCTTGCCGATGCCCTGGCCCACGAGGTGCGGGCCCTGCTGGCCGCGGGCTGCCCGGTGATCCAGGTCGATGAGGACGCTGCAACCCTGATCGGCGAGAGCAAGGCGGAGCAGCAGCTCTTCCGGGCAGCTCACCGGCGCCTGACCAACACCGTGCGCGGCGCCCACCTGACCCTGGCCGTGACCGGCGGCAGCATCGCCCGGATCCCGCCGAAGGTCTTCTTCGATGCCCCGTACAGCAGCTACCTGGTGGACGTCGTGACGGCGCCGGACAACTGGGAGCTGCTCGTTGAGGGGCCGGGGGATCGAGGGATCATCGCCGGCGTGGCCGACGCCCGGATGGACGCGGCCGACGACCCGGAGTTCCTCGCGTGGGCGGCCCTGTATGCGGCATCCATTCGCCAGCGGGGTCCGGATCGCGTGGGGCTCGCGCCCAGCGGATCGCTCACGGGCCGCACGCGCGAGGCCGCATGGAGCAAGCTGGAGCTGATGGCCGGCATCGCGGCGGACATGCAGGCGCGCGTCGCGGCCGCCCCCGAGCTGCTCGATCCGGAGCACCTGTCGCTGGTCGGTCTCGCGGCCGGGTACTTCGGGCCGGGCGGCCACGGCGAAATGGCAGAGGCGAAGCGCCGGCTTGCGGGCGAGGACCACGCCGAAATGACTTGAATTCCCGCTGTCGCGGTGCCAGCATCTGCGGACCTCTCACCCCCCTCTCGCGCGAGGGCGACGGCGCGGGCGCCGACGTCGGCAAGGACCCAGTGATGCCCGGCTGAACCGGGCAAGGAGGCTCCCTACGTGACCGAGCAGATCTCGCTTGTGGTGAACGGCGCTCCGCGCCATGTCGGCGTGGAGCCGCGACGCCTCCTTGTCCAGGTGATTCGCGAGGACCTGGGCCTCACGGGCACGCACGTGGGCTGCGACACGACCCAGTGCGGCGCCTGCACGGTGCACGTGGACGGCCAGGCGGTGAAGTCGTGCACGATGCTCGCCGTCCAGGCCGACGGATTGCGCATCACCACGATCGAAGGCATGGCCACCGGCGACGACCTCCATCCGCTCCAGACGGCCTTCTGGGAGAAGCACGGCCTCCAGTGCGGCTTCTGCACCCCCGGGATGATCATGGTCGCGGCGGACCTCCTCGCGCAGAACGCGGACCCCACCGATGCCGAGATCCGCCACGCGATCGAGGGCAACATCTGCCGCTGCACCGGCTACCAGAACATCGTGATCGCGATTCGCGCCGCCGCAGCGGCCCTCCGTGCGCCTGCCGGCGCCCCCGCCGCTTCGGCCAGCTGACAGAAAGGCGAACGAGATGGCAGTCGACACGATCGGCGCCCCCGTCAAGCGCCGCGAGGATCCCCGGTTCATCAAGGGCGAGGGCCGCTACCTCGACGACATCAAGCTGCCGGCGATGACATATCTCGCCATCCTGCGCAGCCCGTACGCGCACGCCAACATCCGCTCCGTTGACACGTCGGGCGCGAAGGCGATGCCGGGCGTGCTCGCCGTGTTCACCGGCGCAGACATCCCGTACAACCCGCTGCCCATGGCGTGGCCGGCGGGCGGCGTGGACGGGATCCAGAACAACATCAACACCCCCCGGATCCTCGCCACGGACAGCGTGAAGTGGACCGGCGAAGGCGTCGCCGCCATTGTGGCCGAGACGCCGGAGCAGGCCGCGGACGCGCTGGAGGCAATTCACGTCGAGTGGGATGTCCTGCCCGCGGTCGTGGACGCCGAGAAGGCGATCCAGCCGGGTGCTCCGCAGCTGCACGAGAATGCACCGAACAACATCGTGTTCGAGTGGAAGGTGGGCGATCAGGCGGGCACAGAGGCGGCCTTCGCGAACGCCGAGGTCGTGGTTCGTCAGCGCCTGGTCAACCAGCGGCTCATCCCGAACTCGATGGAGACGCGCGGCGACATCGGTCTCTACAACCCGGGCACCGATGAGTACACGATCTGGATGTCGAGCCAGACGCCGCACATCCAGCGGCTGCTCCTGGCGGCGTTCGTGACGGGCATCCCGGAGCACAAGGTCCGCTGCATCTCCCCGGACGTTGGCGGCGCCTTCGGCTCCAAGATCTTCTGCTACGCGGATTACGCTCTCGTCATGTTCGCCTCGAAGGCGCTCGCCGGCCGCCCGGTCAAGTGGGTGGAAGGTCGCCGCGAGAACTACCAGTCCACCATCCACGGCCGTGACCACATCACCTATCTCGAGATCGCCGCGAAGCGCGACGGCGAGGTCCTGGGCCTGCGCGTGAAGACCCTCGCCAACCTGGGCGGGCGCCTCTCCACGATCGGGCCCGGTATCCCCACCACGCTCTACGGGCGCGTGCTGGCCGGCTGCTACAAGATCCCGAACGTGTTCTGCGAAGTGACAGGCGTCTATACGAACACCACGTTCGTGGACGCCTATCGCGGCGCCGGACGTCCCGAGGCCACCTACGTGGTGGAACGGGCGATGGACCTGCTCGAAGATGAACTCGGCATTGACCCGGCGGCCATCCGCCGCAAGAACTTCCTCCCGCCGGATTCGCGCCATATCCCGTTCGTTTATGTCTTGCCGTTGACGCCGACGCGGGCGCTCGTCGAGGTCACGGTGTTCAGTGCGACGCCGCTCGGACCTCGGGAACTTAGCACCCGGCTCGACGCTGAGATTTCAAAGTGCGTCGGCGAGGTACCTTTCTCGACCCTGCGCAGCGAGCACGGCATCCTGCCGATGGGCCTCAACGAGGCGCCGAGGTCAACGCACAGCAGCTGCGTCAGGGTTGGCGTGATGGCTGGTGGCGCCCGGCCGAGCACGGGATATGCCTTTCAGCGCATTCAGCGCTGGGCCAGCGAGTGTGCTCACGTGCTAGTGAGCCGCGGCCATCCGGTACCGCACCGGCC
>JANPDJ010000118.1:0-41645 GCA_031431395.1 Chloroflexota bacterium
CGGGCAGCTCAGCGAGGCCGGCGTCCCGGTCTTCGTCTCCGACATCAAGGGCGACGTCACGGGGATCGCCGCGCCGGGGGTTGCCACCGACCAGCGCGTCATCGACCGCGCGGCCTCGCTCGACTGGACCTTCCGCGCGAGCGGCCATCCCGTCGAGTTCCTGTCGCTGTCGGGCGCCCTGGGGGCCCAGGTGCGGGCCACCGTTCACTCCTTCGGACCCCTGCTCCTCGGCAAGGTCCTGGGGCTCAACGACACGCAGACCTCCATCCTGTCGCTCGTCTTCAAGTACTGCGACGACAACCAGCTCCCGCTGCTGGACCTCATGGACCTTCGGACCACGCTGAACTACCTGGCGTCGGACGAGGGCAAGGGTGCCCTGGCCGAATACGGGGGGATGTCACCTGCGTCCCTGGGCGTGATCCTGCGCGCCATCGTGGGCGTCGAGCAGCAGCATGCGGACACCTTCTTCGGCGAGCCGGAGTTCGACGTCGCCGACCTGTTGCGCCAGACGCCCGACGGCAAGGGCCTGGTGAGCGTGCTGGAGCTGTCCGACGTGATGGACAAACCGGCCATGTTCAGCACGTTCATGCTGTGGATGCTCGCGCAGCTGTACCACACGCTGCCGGAGGCGGGCGACCTGCCGAAACCCAAGCTGTGCTTCTTCTTCGACGAGGCACACCTCCTCTTCGACGACGCCTCGAAGGCGCTGCTGGATGAGATCGAGCGGACGGCGCGGCTCATCCGCTCCAAGGGCGTGGGCGTGTTCTTCGTGACCCAGACACCCACCGATGTCCCCGCGTCCGTGCTTGCGCAGCTGGGCAGCCGTGTCGAGCACGCCCTCCGCGCCTACACGCCGCAGGACGCCGACAACCTGAGGAAGACAGCCCGCACGTTCCCCATCACGAAGTTCTACGACGTGGAGGAGACGCTCACCTCGCTGGGCATCGGTGAAGCCTTCGTGACGGTGCTGTCACCGAGGGGCGTCCCGACGCCGCTCGCGGCGACGCGCCTCATTCCGCCCGATTCGCTGATGGCCGCCCTGGACCCGGCGGTCTTCCGCCAGATGGTCGCGGCGAGTCCGCTTCAGGCGAAGTACGGCACCACCATCGACAGGCAGAGCGCCCACGAGATCATCACCGGGCGCATCCAGTCCGCTCGTACCGCGGCCGCCCAGGCCGCCGAGGCGGCAGCCGGTGTATCCGTTGGAGGACAACCCCGGGGTGCGGACGGCGGGCCCATGACGGCCGCAGAGCAACGCAGGGTCCAACGGGCGGAGACGGAAGCCGAATACCGGCGCATCCGGATGGAACGCGAGGCCACAGAAGCCCAGCGACGGGCCGAGCGGCAGGCGACCATCGACCAGCGCCGGGCCGAGCGACAGGCGGAGGCCGCCGCACGACGCCGGGAGCGCGAGATCACCACCACCGTTCGGACAGTCGGGCGCGTGGCCACGTCGCGAACCGGTCAGAGCATCATCCGCACCATCTTCGGGACGCTCTTCGGCGGCAAGCGGTAGCGTGAACGTTTGGCGGAGGCGGGTGCATGCCAACTGATTTCGGGTTTCGCCTGCAGGTCGCTGTAACGGCCATGGTGGCGCTGGCCGTGGTCTGGGTGGGGATCCAGACCGGCGATTGGACAGGCATGGTCCTCGTGATTCCGCTCGCCGTGCTGATCCCCATCGTCGCGAAGCTGCCGGCCCAACCGCCTCGCCGCCGCCGCAGGCCGAATTCCCCAGGCGAGCCAGCCCCCACTGACGACAAGCCGCGCCGCTACTGACGCCGCGCCGCTACCGGTGCTGGGCCGCTACTCACGCCGCGCCGCTACTCACGCCGCGACCGGAATCGACGACGCGACCGGGCCGGTCGAAACGTAACGGTCGCGTCGCAATCACTCCGCCGTGGCCGGCAGCCGCGATGGCTGCCGGAAGGCGGCGGCCCTGATCAGCCGCCCGAGGTCGATGTGCCGCTGGAGCCGCTCGGGGCGACAGGCCCCGTGCCGACAGGCCCGGTGCCGGCAGACCCGGTGCCGGTGGGCCCGCCGTGCCGGCCGAAGCCGCGATGGCCGCCCATGCCGCCGGGGCCTCCGGGGCCGCCCCGGAAGGTGCCGTTCACCATGTTCGTTGCGTGTTCGGTGACATGGGTCTTCGCGGCGTCTGCCTGCGCCTGGGTGATCGTGCCTGCCGTCACGTCGGCCGCGAGTTCATCGAGGCCGTCCTGGACGAGCGCGTCGATCACCTTCTGGGGGTCGACGTTGTTGGCGTTCGCCACGTCGGCCATCGTCTTGCCGGACTGGAGCGCAGTGCGGAGGTCGGCCTCGGTGATGCCGATCGCCTTGGCCGCCACGGCCAGATCGTCGATTGGGTCCGTGTGGCCGCCCAGGCGACCTCGGCCGTCGGGGCCGCCCTTGCAACCCGGGCCGTTCGCCTGCCCCGGATCGGCGGCACCCGGAGTGCCGGTCGTGCCGGTGGCGCCGATCGTGCCGGAGGACCCGGTGACGCCAGTGGATCCGGACGTGCCGGTCGCGGCGCTCGCGGCGGGGTCCGGGCTGGGTGAAGCAGCGCTCGCCGCGAGCGGGCCGACCAGCGCCAGGATGGCGCCGCCTGCCAGGAGGATCGTGCCCACGATCGCGGCCGACCGGCCGGAGCGGCGTTTCGCGACGGGCGAGGTCGGCATGGACGTGACCGCCGCGTGGGTCTCCACCCCGGCCGTGCCCTGGCCGGCTCGTTCAAGGTCGTCGGTGTTCATCTCGTTCCTCTCGATCTCACTGGCGGTGGTCCCATAACCAACCTGACGGCAGTGTCGGATCGCCCACCTGTCGATGGGATTACGGCCGAGAATCAGCGTGAGAGTGCGTCGGAGGACGCGGCGGAGACCGTTCCGCGGCGGGTTCCCCGGCTGGCCGACGATGTCGCCCGCCGGCCGGACTACGCCGCCGGCGGCTCCGGGATCGGCGTCTCGGAGAAGGCCACGAACAGCCGCGCCAGCTCCGCCGCGGATACGTCCAGCCAGCGCCGACCGGCATCTGCGTTCGCAAGGCCTGGCCCGTCGCTGTAGCCATCGATGGACTGCCAGAAGCCGTGGCGTTCCTCGCGAAACAGGCCCGGCCAGCGGGTGCCGTCCGGCGTCGGCGCGGGCGCGCGATCCGGGAGCGATTCCGCGACCAACTCCGGTCGCATCGCCATCACCAGCGAGGTCTCGAACCCCCCGGCGTGACCAGGGAGGCGGCCCACCGTCAGTGCCCCCGCCGCGACCATGACGTCCCACCCGGCCAGCCACCACGAGCACGCGGTGATCGCAACGGGCCGTCGCAACGCGACGTCACGGGCGACGAGCTGGATGAGTTCGTGGTTTCCGCCGTGCCCGTTGACCAGGAAAATCTTCCGGAACCCGTCGCGGACCAGCGATTCCACGATCGCCGTGACGACGTCGTAGTAGACGGTGGTGGACAGCGAAATGGTCCCGCCGAAGGGGAAGTGATGCTCCGACGACCCGAACGGCATCGTCGGTGTGACGACGATCGGGATGTGCTCCGCAGCCCGCTTCGCCGCGTCCCGGGCGACCCATTCCGCGTGGAAGAAGTCGGTACCGGTGGGCAAGTGGGGGCCGTGCTGCTCCGTGGCACCCAGCACGACCACCACCAGGGCGCGCGGCGCGAGGTCGGCTAGCTCCGCCCGGTTCAGTTCGGCGAACAGGATCGATCGCTGGCGGGGCACCGGTCTCCTCCTTGCCACATGAGATATCAGATACTACCATTCGGCTTCGGACGCCCGGCCCACCTGCGGTGTCCCCGCCGCTCGTTCCACCGGAGTCGCCCGTGCCCCCGTCGCCGCCTCGCGATGATCGATACACCGGGATCTTCGGAGTCACGGTGACGCCGTTCACGCCGGACGGGCGCGGCATCGATGAGGCGGGTCTCCGCAGCCTGGTGGACCGCCTGCTGGCCGGCGGAATCGATCGAATCGTGCCGAACGGCAATACCGGTGAGTACCACACCCTCAGCGCCGCAGAGCGCCGCCACGCCGCCGAGCTCGTGCTGTCCGCCGCGCGTGGCCGGGCGCGCCTGGTGATCGTGGGGGTCGCCGGCGCAGTCGAGGATGCGGTGGCCGCCGCGCGGCACGCGGCCGACCACGGCGCGGACGCCGTGATGGTCCATCACCCCGTGCATCCGTACGTGACGTCGGAGGGGCTGATCGCGTACCTGTCGGCCATCGCCGCGGGTTCGCCGCTCCCCATCGTTCCGTACCCCAAAGTGGCGCTCGATGCCGGTACCGCGCGGCGGCTCGCCGAGATTCCGGGCGTCGTGGCCGTCAAGTGGGGCATCAACGACCTGCCGGCCTTCGCGGCGGCCGTCGCGGCAACGCGGGACCTGCCGGTCGAGTGGATCTGTGGGACGGCCGAGATGTGGGCACCGTTCTACTGGGCCGTGGGCGCAACCGGGTTCACGTCCGGGCTCGTCAACGTCAACAGCGGGCGGTCGCTTCACCTCCTCGCGGCCCTGAATTCCGGCGACCGCGACGAGACGATGCGCCTCTGGGCGGAGATCCGGCCCTTCGAGGCATTGCGCGCCCGCCGCGCCGATGGGTGGAACGTGGCGGTCGTCAAGGCCGCGATGCGCATCCTTGGCCTGCCTGCGGGCCCGGTGCGGGCGCCCAGCAACGACGTGGGCGCGGCCGAGGAGCGCGAGATCGCGGCGTTGCTCGCGGGGTGGGGCGTGGCGCGGGCTCCGGTGGAGGCCCGGTGAGCACGCCCCGCATCGGCGCGAACCACAGCGGCTATCACTACGACGCGCGGCTGGCCCCCGCGCTGACCGTCGATCCGGGCACGACCGTCGAATTCGAGACGCTGGACGCTCGGGCGGGCGCCCTCTACGACCGGCCCGTCGGCGTCGTCTTCGAGCTCCCCCGCCCCAGTGGCGGGCGCAGCAACCCGATCACGGGCCCACTCGCCGTTCGCGGCGCACAACCGGGCGATGCACTCGCCATCCGGATCGAGGCGATCGACGTCGTCAATCCCGGTTGGGGCGGCGGCCATGCCTACGTCAACCCGCTCTGGCCGGGGCGTGTGCCGCGCGCCCTCGCGAAGCTGGTCGAGGTCCGCGACGGCGTGGTGGAGTACAGCCCCACGATCCGTTTTCCCGCTCGGCCGATGCTCGGCTGCGTCGGCGTCGCGACCGTGCTATCCGATGTGGCCTACCCGATCCACGCGGGATATGCGGGCCGCCACGGCGGGAACATGGACCAGAAGGTCGTGACCGCGGGGACCACGCTCTACCTGCCGGTCAACGTCCCCGACGCGCTGCTGTTCATCGGTGACGTTCACGCCGCCCAGGGCGATGGGGAGTTGTCGGGCACAGCGATCGAGATCGGGTCGATCACCCGCGTCCGGGTCGACGTGTTGCGCGGCACGGGGATCACCTGGCCGTGGCTGGAAACCGACGATCGCTGGATGGTCCTGACGGCCGACACGGACTTCGCCATGGCCCGCCGTGAGGCGGTCGACGCGGTCGTGACGGTCCTCGAGCGCGACCTCGGCATCGAGCCCGCGGAGGCCCTCGCGATGCTCGCGGGCGCCGGTGATCTCCGGATCGGCCAGGCGATGGGCGGTGCCATCCCCATGACGCTCCGCCTGGAGATCCCGAAATGGGAGGGCGTGAACCCGGTGCGCCCCGCAGGAGGCGCCGCGTGATCGTCGATGTCCACAGCCACCTGATCTGGTACCCGGATCACGTCAGCGAGGAGTGGGCGCAGGAGGCACTCAACTCCAAGCTCGTCAAGCTGAAGTTCTCCGGCGGTCTCGCCCATGCTGCCAGCCTGGACCTGCATTCCTACGACTCGAAACCGGAGGACCACTGGAAGGCGGCGCAACAGGCCGACAAGACCGTGGTTTTCGGCCTCCAGGCGAAGGCTGCCGGCGCGTGGGTTCCCAACGAGCTGATCGCCGAGTACGCCGCAGCCCACCCCGACCGGATCATCGGCTGGGCGTCCGTGGACCCGAACGAGCCGGACTGCATCGCCCAGCTGGAGTACGCGGTCAACACCCTGAAGCTGACCGGCCTCAAGCTGGGTCCGGCGTACCAGCACTTCGATCCCACGGACCCGAAGCACCGGCCGTTCTTCGCCGCCGTACAGCGTTTGGGCATCCCCATCATCTGGCACCAGGGCACCACGTTCCCCAGCCGCGCCAAGCTCCGCTGGGCCACTCCCCTGCTCCTCGAGGACATCGCCCTGGAGTTCCCGGACATCCGGATGATCGTCGCGCACCTGGGCCACCCCTGGGAAGAGGACCTGATCGCCCTGATCCGGAAGGCGCCCAACATGTACGCGGACATCTCGGCCGTCCATTACCGGCCCTGGCGCTACTGGCAGGCGATGGTCACGGCCATGGAATACGGCGTAACCCACAAGCTGCTGCTCGCATCGGACTTCCCATCGGCCACCATCGACAACGTGATTGCCGGCCTGCGCAACGTCAACGCGATCGTGGAGGGCACCAAGTTCCCCACGATCCCCACGGAGATCCAGGAGCGCATCATCCACGAGAACTGGCGCGAGGCGTTCCCCGAATGGACCTGAGCGGGTCCACGCCAGTCCCCTGCGGGAGCGAAGCACGGATGGCGTGGGCCGTGCCGTCGGGTTCGCTCCGCGGTCGTGACGGACGCTCCACCAGCGGCTCCCACGAGGCCGTTGCCGGGACCCTTCCCCGGCTGTCCCGGCGGCTGTCCCGTGGGGCGGGCTCCCGTGCGGCGGGCTCCCGTGGGGCGGGCTCCCGTCAACAGTTCCACTGGTCGGTACTAAACGAGCCGGCCCGCCCGGATCCCAGTGCGGATGCGCGATCACCCGCCATCGATCGTCGCGGAGTGGTACTCGGCAGGAATCCGGGCCCGGGGTTCGGGCCTCATCCGCTTACCACCGACCATCGGAATCATTGAGGGAAACCGCCGACGAGCGGCGGCAGTCGAGGGGAACCTTCGGGCGAGGAGTCGAATGCCACTCACGATCACGTCCATCGAAGCCTGGCCGGTCCGCGCGCCGCGGACGAAGCCGATGATCTCGGCCGGCGGCTTCGCGCCATTGCGCGTGTCGGACTTCGGGATCGTCCGGATCCGTACGAGCGACGGGATCGACGGCCTGGGCGAGATCTCGATGAACAACGGCCGCGACGGGGCCATCCAGACCGATGACGTAAAGCGGCTCCTCGGACCAGCGCTGATGGGCTCGAGCCCGCTCGACATCCGGAAGGCGCTCGTCACGATGGACCGGACGATGGACGGCTCGGAGCCCGCCAAGGCGGCCGTGGAGATGGCCCTGTGGGACATCGCCGGCAAAGTGGCCGGCAAGCCCGTCTACGACTTGCTCGGCGGCAAGGTCCACGACCGGGTGTTCATCCGCTGGGGCCTCGCGTTCGGCGCTCCGCAGGCGGGCGTCGAGGAGATCGCGCCATGGATCGCGAAGGGCGTCCGCACGATCAAGGTGAAGATCGGCCGGCCGGGCACGGGCCTCGATGAGCAGATGGTCAAGGCGGTCCGCGAGGGCGCGGGCGATGCCATCAACGTCATGGTGGATGCGAACTCCGGCTACCGCACCCCCCTGCAGGCTGTGCAGGAGATCGAGCGCCTGGAGGCGTACCGCCTGCAACTCGTCGAGCAGCCCATCCACCGGAAGCGTCTCGCGGACCTCGCCTTCATCCGGGGGCACATCTCCACGCCGATCCTCGCCGACGAATCGATGCGCCACTGGCCGGACGCCTACGACGTGGCGCGGACCGGCGCAGCGGACGCGCTGGGGATCTACATCTGCGAGGCGGGCGGGATCCTGCCGGCACTCAATGCGGCCGCGATCGGTGAGGCCGCCGGGCTGGTCGTCACGATTGGTTCCCAGTGCGAGCTGGGGATCGGGACGGTGGCCATGGCGCACGCCGCCGTGTGCATGCCCAACCTCGCCTTCGAGAGCGACATCACGGGCCACCTGCGCTACCCGGTGGACATCATCAACGAACAGTTGGACTACCGCGACGGGGCGATCCACCCGCCCGAGACCCCGGGCCTGGGAGTCACGCTGAACGAGGACGTGCTTCAGCGCTGGCGCCTCGACACGTGACGATCGCGGCAGCCGATCGAGGCGAGGGTCCGCCGCCGTCCCTGTTCCAGCCCCATGACGTTCGTTCGCTCCGCGATCGGGCGTACGACGACATCCGCGAGGCAATCCTGGCGGGCGCCCTCCAGCCCGGC
The DNA here is from genome assembly GCA_031431395.1 of Chloroflexota bacterium. GTDB lineage: Bacteria > Chloroflexota > Limnocylindria > Limnocylindrales > CSP1-4 > VGPE01. The sequence goes on from JANPDJ010000118.1 coordinate 8,227, forward strand.
GATCGAATCAAGGAGCGTGTCGTCGCCGCGCAGATGGGCATCTCAACGACGCCCGTGAAGGAGGCGTTGCGCCGCCTGGAGCAGGACGGCCTCGTCGTCTCGCAACCCCGGCGCGGCGCGGTCGTGGGGCCCCTTGCCCTGACGCCACCCCAGGAAGTCCTCCAGATCCGTGCCGACCTGGAGGGCTACGCGGCGCGCCTGGCGGCCGAGAAGATGTCGGCGACCCAGAAGCGGGCTCTCGTCGAGGAGCTGGCGACGCTCGATGCGCTGACCGCATCGGCGCAAGATCACGAGTCCGTGGCAGAGGCGAGCAACGCCTTCCATCACTCGATCCGGCTCGGCGCCGACAACGTGTTCCTGGAACGGTTCCTCAATACCCTCGCGCCGTTCGACCGCACGATTCGCGCCCGCTCCACGTTGGACCCGGCCGAATGGGCGCTCGATCGCGCAGAGCACCGCGCGATGGTCGATGCGATCCTCGCCGGCGACGGCTACACGGCCGAGCGGGTCATGCACGAGCATGTCCACCGCGTCATCGCCTTCTACGCACGCGACCAGGCCGGGACCGCACGGCGCGCGACGAGACGCCCCGCGCCGAGAACGCCGTAAGGCAGTCGTCCAGCGGCAGTCCGGCGCCGAATTCCGTGTGCCGTGAAGCGAGGCCGGGGCACGAGCCGGCTGAGCCATGCTTTCCCATCTGGCGCAGGACCTCAATGCGGCCGGGTGGGACCGCGAACTGCGCCTGGCTGAGCGAGGCGCCTACCTGGGCAGGCGATGACTGGAACTGAATACCAGGGCTCCGGGATTGAAATCCTCGGGCCGCATGTCGGCCGGATCAAAGCCGTGAACGTCCTTGCTCCACGCACGCCACCAGCGGTCATACGGGGTGTCCTGGAACGCGCGCATCAATCGGCCCGGGTCGTCGGTCTCCATGACCGTGATCGCAAGGTCACCCTGCGGGCTGGACTGCAGGTACATCTCGTGGCGCGTGACGATAGCCTGCCGATTCAGATCGTCATAGGCGCTGCGATAGGGCTCGACCTCCGCCTGGAACGCGCGGACCCGGTCGGCTTTGCCGGGGAGGACCGGCAGGGCGTAGATGATCGTGGGCATGGCGTTCTCCGAAGTTCATGTCTGCGGGGGACGTGGCCGGACATCGCGGCCGTTTCCACCCAAGCCAGTCTACGGCCGGCCGGATTGCCGTAAGCAGGGGGCACCGCGCCACGGGTCAAGGAACCCGTAGAGACGGCGCCAGGAGCCGCTCGCCATTCTTGAACCGATTGCCGGTCTCGCGCCGTCGTAGGGTATGAGCGCGGCACCCGTCGCGCCGCCACTGGAGACATGGTGCAGCGCGATCTCGTCGAGGCGGCACAGCGCGGCGATCACGAGGCCTTCGAAGTCCTCGCGGCCGCGGCCGGCGACCGGCTCTTTGCGATCGCGCGGCTCATCCTCCAGAACCGCGACGGCGCCCAGGATGCGGTCCAGGAAGCCCTGGTCCACGCCTGGCGGGAGCTGCCCGGACTACGCGATCCCGACCGCTTCGGGGCGTGGCTGCATCGGCTCGTCGTCAACGCCTGCGCCGACCAGGGTCGGCACCAGCGCCGGTGGTCGGCCGAGGTCCGGATGATCCGGGGCGAGCCGGAGACCGAGGATGGCGCGCAGTCGCTCGCCGACCGCGATCAGCTGCAGCGAGGCTTCAGGCGCCTGAAGCCAGGGCAGCGAACGGTCGTGGTTCTCCACTTCTACCTGGGCCTGCCCGTCCCGGAGATCGCCGAGACGCTGGGCATCCCCCTTGGAACGGCCAAGTCACGACTTCACTACGCGATCGAGGCACTGCGCGCCGCACTCGAGGCGGACGCCCGGGTCCAGGTCGCCCGAAATGGAAACACAGCATGACCCGAGAACACGCCGCCGAAGACCGCATCCGCGAATGGATCCACCAGGAGGCGTCTGGACAGTTGCCCGACTGGGTGCTGGACGCGACCTTCGAAGTGACGCGAGCGGAACGTCAACGGCGGCGCGTACCCGGGTTCAGGCGGCAGGCCGTGGGCGTTCCGCGGAGGGAGCACTCAATGAACGGATTGGTCAAATGGGCCGCGGCGGCCGTGGTGGTCGTGGTGGTCGGTGGATTGGCATTCGTGGTCCTGCAGCCGAAGGCTTCGCCAAGAGTAGCCGCTCCGGTGGCGGCTACGGCCGCGCCGCCCGCCGCCGCGACATCGGGCCTCACTTCGCTTCCGGCGACCGGCAACGCGGTCGCGGTCGCCGCCAACAGCGGCTTCACGTGCGCGATCACCGCCAGCGGCGGGGTGAAGTGCTGGGGGTATAACGAATTTGGCTATCTGGGGAACGGGACGACGACCGAGAGCAGGAACCCGGTTGACGTATCGGGTCTGACCGGCGGAGTGACTGCCATCGCAGTGGGTGGCTTTCACGGTTGCGCGCTGATGCAGCTGGGCGGCGTCAAGTGCTGGGGCCGGAATGACGGCGGCCAGCTCGGAAACGGGACGATCACCTCAAGCAGCATCCCGGTCCAAGTCGCGGGCCTGACCAGCGGTGTCACCTCGATCGCGGCGGGCGCAGACCACTCCTGCGCCGTGACGAAGGCCGGGGGCGTCAAGTGTTGGGGCTTCAACGCGTTCGGCGATCTCGGGAACGGCTCAACAACCGGCAGCCTCACCCCGGTCGACGTCGCGGGCCTCAGCAGTGGCGTTACCGCGATCGCCGCGGGCGGTGACCACGCCTGCGCCGTAACGAAGGCCGGGGGCGTCAAGTGCTGGGGCTGGAATGCCGCCGGCCAGCTCGGGAACGGCTCGACAACCAGCAGCCTCACCCCGGTCGACGTCGCGGGCCTGACGAGCGGTGTCACCGCGATCGCCGCCGGCGACGTCCACACCTGTGCACTGCTGAGCGCAGGGGGCGTCAGGTGCTGGGGACTGAACAGTCTGGGCCAGCTCGGGACCGGGTCGACGACGAACAGCAGCACTCCCGTCAACGTCACCGGCCTCACGACCGGGGTCACCGCCATTGCCGCGGGTCGTTCAGGCCATGCGAATTATGCCTTCCACACCTGTGCGCTCTTGACCGTCGGCGCAGTCAAATGCTGGGGCTGGAACAACAGCGGCCAGCTCGGAAATGGCACGACGACCAACAGCAGCGTCCCGGTTGACGTCTCAGGACTGGGCAGTGGCGCGACTGCGATCACGCTGGGTACAAGCCACAGCTGCGCACTTCTGGAGGGCGGCGGACTCGTGTGCTGGGGCAACAACACGAACGGTCGCCTCGGCGACGGCACCACCATCGATCGCCTTACGCCGGTGGTCGTGAAGGGAATCTGACAGGCCCATCTGCGGCGGCCGCTCATGCGGGGGCGGTCGCCGCAGCATCGTGAGACAACCGCCTGGTGGGCCACCCCCCAGGCGGTCTCGATTCCCACCCGCTGCCGCAACCGCTGACGTCGCCGTGTATGGGGCCAAACGCCGGCGGCCGAGTCCCATCGCGTCCCGTCCCGCCAATCGTTCCCACGGTCGGTGGTAAACGAAGCTTCGGCCGTCGGCGAGGCCGATATCCCCTCACTCACCGGTGGTGGGATACGGCTTGGGGGTCGTTGGGCCCGAAACGGCCCGACCGAAGGCCAGCGGTTGGATCCGGGTCGCTTACTACCAACCAGCGGAAGCCGTGACGGAACGTATTCCCGACGGCCGGCCCACTTCGGGGGAATGACCGGCAGGATGAGGCGAGACGGCCGGTCTGCAGCATCGTGAGACAACCGCCTGGTGGGCCACCCGCCTGGCGGTCTCGAATCCCTCCCGGCCGCCGGTCTTCAGGTTGCGGTCGAAACGAAGATTGAGTCGCCGCGACGTCCCCCGCGCCCATACCGTATAGAGGCGCCCGGAATCGATCGGGTGTCGCTACGGCGGACGTGACGTGGATGCCGAGCTGATCGGACGGGCGCAGCACGGGGACGAAGAGGCCTTCGCGAGCCTCGCCGTCGCCGCCGGCGACCGCCTCCACGCGGTGGCGCACAGGATCCTGCGCGACATCGACCTTGCCGAAGATGCGACGCAGCAGGCGCTGCTGACCATCTGGCAGGACCTTCCGCAACTTCGCGACCCGGCGCGCTTTGACGCATGGTCATACCGGGTCCTGGTGCGCGCCTGCTACGCCGTGGGACGCCGGTCACGCCGCTGGGCGCCGAACCTCTTTCTTCTGCCGGTCGATCAGCCGGTGGATGCGGAGGGCCTGACCTCGGTCGTCGATCGCGACCAGCTGGAACGCGGCTTCCGGCGCCTGTCCATCGACCATCGATCGGTGGTGGTCCTGCACCACTACCTCGACCTGTCGCTCGACGAGGTCGCCGAGGCTCTCGGTGTCCCCGTCGGGACGGTTCGATCCCGACTCCACCATGCAATGCGCGGACTGCGCGCGGCCCTCGAGGCCGACGCTCGGCCAACGGCGCGGGAGGCAACTCGATGAGTACCGATCGCGAGACCACGTGCATCGTCCGGTCGTGGCTGGAGGAGGGCGCGACAGCGCTCCCGGACCGCGTCCTGGACGCGGTACTCGACCAGGTCCCCGCGACCCGCCAGCGCCGTGCCAGGTGGCCGGCGTGGATCTCCCGCGTGATGAAGTACCCGGACTCGGCCTCATCACATCTTGACGTGATCGACAGAACCAAGCAGCGGCACGCCCTGCGCGCGCCGCGGAGGGACTCCTCAATGAACGGATTGGTCAAGTGGGCCGCGGCGGCCGTGGTGGTCGTGGTGGTCGGTGGATTGGCGTTTGTCGTCCTGCAGCCCAAGGCTGCGCCAAACGTGGCCGCTCCAATCGCGACGACGGCTGCGCCAGCGACCGCCCCTGCCATCACCGCGGCGCCAGCCACCGCGACGCCCACGACTGCAGCGTTCGCCACCGGCGACGCGACCGCGGTCGCCGCCGGCCACGGCTTCACGTGTGCAATCACCGCCAGCAATGCCGTGAAGTGCTGGGGCTACAACAACTACGGCCAGCTTGGGAACGGCACGACGACCGACAGCCTGACCCCCGTCGATGTGCGGGGCCTGCCGGTCGGAGTAACCGACCTCACGGTGGGCGGATATCACGCGTGCGTGCTGACAAGCGCAGGCGGAGTGCAGTGCTGGGGCCGCAACGATGGCGGCCAATTGGGCAATGGCAAGATTGTCAACAGCAGCACGCCAGTTGACGTCTCGGGCCTGACGAGCGGCGTGACCGCGATCGCCGCAGCCGGCGGCTGGAGCTGTGCCCTAACCAGCGAAGGCGCAGTGAAGTGCTGGGGCTGGAATGCCGCCAGTCAGCTCGGCAACGGCCAGACGGACAACGTGAACACACCTGTTGACGTCGCCGGCCTCGGCAGCGACGTCGCGGCGATCGCCGGGGGCGGTCGCCACACGTGCGCCCTGTCGAAGGCCGGGGGCGTCAAGTGCTGGGGGATCGTTGGCTCGTCCATCAACAGCAGGACGCCTGTCGATATCGCGGGCGTGTCGAGCGGTGTCGCTGCAATCACCGCAGGGGACTACTTCAGTTGCGCCCTGCTCCGTGCAGGGGGCGTCAAGTGCTGGGGGTCCAACGGATCTGGCCAACTGGGGAACGGGACGACCAACGCCAGTGCCGTCGCCGTCGACGTAACTGGCCTCTCGGCCGGGATCATCGCCATTGCCGTGGGCCGTTCAGGTTCTCCGTTCCTTGCCTACCACGCCTGTGCGCTCACGAGCGTCGGCGCTGTGGAATGCTGGGGCGAGAACTACCACGGCCAACTCGGAAACGGCACGACAACCAAGAGCAGCACCCCGGTGAACGTCTCTGGCCTGGCCGGGGGCGTCGTAGCCATTACCGTCGGCGGAGACCACAGCTGCGCACTCATGAGCAGCGGTGGCGTCGCCTGCTGGGGCAACAACGACAACGGTCGGCTTGGGAATGGCACGACCACCGATAGCTCGACGCCGGTCGTGGTCAAAGGTCTCTGATTTCCATCTTTCAGGCGTGGTGACACAGTAGATCTGCGGCGGCCGCCCAGCCGGGAGCGGCCGCCTCAGTTCGTTGCGGACCCGGTCATCCCGCTGCCCACCCACCGGGTGTCGCACCGGTGCTACACTGGTCGGGTGCAGCGCATCGGAATCCGGGACCTGCGGAACGACACGAGTCGGGTGGTGAAGCGCGCCCGAGCCGGGGAGCGGATCGTCGTCACGATCGACGGCGTGCCGGCCGCCGAATTGGGGCCCCTGTCGTCGCGCTCGGAGAAGCCGACCCTCGAGGAGTTGATCGCTTCCGGCGCTGTGCGGCCGCCTCTGACCCGAGCCAAGCCCGGCACGGCCCGCCCCATTCCGATGGGCCTCGGTCCCACCACGACCGAGTTGATCCTGCAAGACCGCGACGAAGCGTGACGCTGTTCCTGGATTCGTCCGCGCTCGTCAAGCGCTACCTCGGCGAGCCGGCGAGCGCCATCGTGCTACGCGAGATGGACCGCGATCTCGACTGGACGGCGTCCGCGCTTGCGCTCGCTGAGACGAGGCGTGCGATCTGTCGCGCTGCACTGGCGTCGGACGCGGAGGAAACGCTCCAGCACGAGCTCCGCTTGGATTGGAGCGCGTTCTTCGTCGTGGGTATCGACCAGGAACTGGTCGAGCGCGCGTCACAGATCTCCTGTTCGAACGGAACGCGCACGCTCGACTCGCTCCACATCGCCGCTGCCGAGCGGCTACCTGGGCCGCTGACGTTTCTCACGTTCGATGAACGCCAGGCCGCCGCGGCCCGATCGCTGGGGTTCACTGTCGTCCCCTGATCAGGGCGACGGGATCACCGGCAGGATGAGGCGCGAGGGCCGGGCCTCGTCATGGAAGACCGTCTGGTGGGCCACCTGCCACTCGGTCTCGAAGCCCACCCGGCCTCCGGTATTCAGGTTGCGGTCGAACCGCGGGAAGTTGCTGGACGAGATCTCCAGGCGGATCCGATGGCCGGCCAGGAAGGCGTTCGACGTTGACCAGAGGTCGATCCGGAAGGACGACGGGGTGTTCGGCGGGACGAGTACGGGCACGGCCATCTCGTCGCGATACCTCGCTCGGCAGATCCCCTCGCACAGGATGATCGATCGACCATCCGGGAAGACATCCACGAGCGCCGCGGTCCAGTCCGTGTCGGCAGCGTCCGTGGCCGCCCACAGTTCGACAGCGATCGGGCCCGTGACTTCGATGTCGGCCGCCAGGACGTCGGAGGTGTAGACGAGCACGTCCGGCCGCCCTTCGACGGCGCGACGATCCCGCGGGCCGCCAAGGTCGGCCGACTGGTACTGCGCGCCCCAGGAACGGACCGGGTCGGCCGGGTCGTACGTGAACTCGTCGGGTGACGTGCCGCCAACCTCGAGGCGTGGCGGGGCGCCGAATGCGAGGCGGCCGTCACCTTCGGCCGTGTTCGCCGAGCCGCCGCTGGCGAGGTACGCATCGGTCCACTGCGTCCGGGCGATGGGCCACTCGTGCTCGTCGCGCCATGCGTTGCGGCCCATGACGAAGAGCCGCACGGGCGGCTGGCTGTCGATGCCCGTGTTGCGTCCCCGCAGCCGCGCGTCGTACCAGCGCAGGTGCTCGCCGATGTTGTCGCCCACGGCCTGCGGCCCAAAGGCCACTGCTTCGAACTCCCCGTTCGGCCCAAGCGGCTCCCGACCCCATGGCGCGATCTGGTGACTCCATGGCCCCACGAGGATCCGGGTCAGCCGCCGCGCCTCGGCCGAGCGCGCCTGCGTCTTCCAGCCCCCGAACACCGCCAGGGTTTCGCGCAGCAGCGAGTCGTACCAGCCGGTCATGAAGTAGGCCGGCACGTCCACGTCGCCGTACCGGTGCCGAAGCGAATACCGGGACCACCACTCGTCGTACCGGTCGTGCTCGATCACGCCGCGGTAGTAGTCCGAGGGGCCGACGTTGACCTCCACCGCGGTCACCAGCGGCAGGTGCCGGAGCAGGGCCTCCTGGTCGAGAAGGGCCACCGGTTCGGTCTGCATGGTCCGGCCGATGAGCGTCGCGAAGAACAGGGACACACTCCAGTGGATGGCCCCCGACACCCGGTGATGGCCCCAGTTGTCCTGCTGCGACGCGATCGGCACCAGCGCCTTCAGGTGGGAGTTGCGAAGCGTTGCCGAGACGGTCTGCGTGAAGCCCGGGTAGGAGACCCCGAAGGTCGCCACCTGCCCGTCGCACCACGGCTGCGTGCCGACCCACTCGACCGTGTCGTAGCCGTCCGTGACCTCGCAGATGTAGGGGTCCCACGTGCCGTCGCTGTCGTGGCGGCCACGGCAGTCCTGGGCCACCACGGCGTACCCCGCGGCGACGAACGGCTGCATCCACGACAGGTAGCGCCGGTCGGCGTTGTTGTAGATGTTCCGGATCAGCAGCGCCGGGAACCGCTCCCCGGACGGCGGCCGGCCGGCGGAGCCGGCGTGTGCAGGCGGCAGCCAGACGTCGGTGGAGAGTTCCACGCCGTCGCGCATCGCGACGCGCTGGTTCAGCATGAGCCGGTATGGATGGGTCATGCCCCCCTCCTTCGTCGCTCTCGAAGGTACTCCGTCGCCGGGACGTCCACGACCCCACTCGCATCCACCACGACGGCGTAGTCGCGGGCCGCGACGGCCGGACTGACGTGCTCCGCGAGCACGTCGGCGCTCACGAGCGCAGGGTCGCGCTCCAGGGGATCGCCCCAGCCGCCTCCGCCGGCCAGCACGTGCCGGAACGTCTCTCCGGACCGGATCTCCGACGGGCCGATCGTCGGCAGCGTCCGCTCGCCCGGCAGGCCCGGATCGACGGTATTGAGCGACGGCGAACCCTCGGACCCGCCGACCAGGCCGTACGGCCGGAATCGCCGCTTATCGGACCGGAGCTGGAGCGTGGTCCGCTCGCCGAGGTAGCGGAACTCGCGCGCCTGGGCGTTCGCGCCACGGAACCGCCCGGCACCGCCGGTGTCCGGGACGATCTCGTACCGCTCGAAGCGGATCGGATACGCGGACTCGGCCACTTCGACCGGCATGTTGGCGTTGTTGGAGCCGGGATGTGGGACGCCCTCCGCGCCGTCGCCGCGGGCGGAGCCACCACGGGCACCGGAGAACAGCTCCGTGTAGACGAACGGCCGGCCGGCGTGACCTCGGCCGGGCGCGCCCCGGCCTGCCCCGCCCCGGCCGCCGATCGAGATGAGCGTGTTGCCCCCTTCGCCGTCGGCCGCCACGCGCTCCGGGACGGCCTGCGCCAGGGCACCGAGAACTGCCTCCATCACCCGGAAGCCGGTGATCCCCCGCGCGCCGCATGCCGCCGGCAGCACCGGGTTGACAACCGTGCCCTTCGGCGCGCGAACCCGGATCGCGCGGAAATAGCCCGCGTTGTCCGGGATGTCGGGGCCGAGAATCAGCCGGACCGCCGCGTACACCCCCGAGGCGGAGAACGGGAACGGCGAGTTGATGCCACCGCGGACCTGCCGCGACGAGCCCCGCAGGTCGACCTGCAACTCGCCCGCGGCCGGATCGATCGTCACGGTCGCGGCGATCACGACGGGCTCCGGATCGACACTGTCGTGGTCGATGTGCGCGCGGAACCGGAACGTGCCCGCAGGCAGCGTGCTGATCTCGGCGCGTGCCCGGCGCTCGGCAAGGTCCAGCAGCGCGCTGGCCCCGTCCGCGACGGCCGCGGCCCCGTGCCGTTCGATCAGGCGCAGGAAGCCGCGCTCCCCTGCCCGCGCAGCCGAGACCTCCGCGTCGAGGTCGCCCAGGACCTGCTCGGGCACGCGAACGTTGGCGCGAAGGATGTCCACGATCGCCTCGTTGCGGACCCCGCGCTCGAACAGCTTGACGCCGGGGATCCGGAGGCCCTCCTGGTACACCTCCGTCGCGGCGGTGGAGTTGCTCCCGGCGACGATGCCCCCGACGTCGACGTGGTGCGCAACGACGCAGGCAAACGCGACGAGCCCTCGCTCGTGGAAGACCGGCCTGATGACGTAGATGTCGGGCAGGTGGATGCCGCCCCAGCCGTACGGGTCGTTGAGGATGAACACGTCGCCCGGGTCGATGCGGCCGCGGTAGCCGCGCCGGATGGCGCCCACAGCCGATGGAAACGACCCAAGGTGGAGCGCGATGCCCAGGCCCTGGGCGATCATCGTGCCGTCGGCCGCGCACAGCGCGGTCGAGTAGTCGAGGGCGTCGCGCACGGTCGCCGAACGAGCGGTTCGGGCGACGACGAGCGCCATCTCGTCCACGATCGAACCGAGAGCGTGCCGCAGCAGTTCCAGGAAGACGGGATCGGGCGGCGGCATCGCCGGTTCGGATCGCGGGCCGAGCGGGGGAGATGCTCGGGTTGGGCCGAGTGTGCGAGGTGCGCCGCGGACTCCCGTCATCGGCGGATCACCTCGCCGGCGCGCTCACCGGTCGCGGCCCCGCCGTCCCACGTCATCACGCCGTTCACCAGGACATGATCGACGCCGGTCGCAAGGCCTGCCGGTCGAACTGGATCTGCCGGCTCCCGGATCGCCGCCGGGTCGAAGATCACGACGTCGGCGTGCCCACCGGGCATGAGGCGCCCCCGGTCGTGCAGTCCGGCCTGGTCCGCGGGCAGCGAGGTGATCCGGCGGATAGCCTCCTCGAGCGGCAGGACGCGCCCATCCCCGATCATCCGCCGCAGGAACCACGCGGCCCACGTGAACGCCCCCGGCAGCATGCGAGCACGCAGCGGGCCCGCCAGGCTCATCGTGGTCGCGTCGGAGCCCACGGCGCAGCGCGACGTGCCGATGGCGTCGGCGATGTCGGACTCCGTGTAGGTCGTGGCCATCGCCATCGGCCGGTGGACATCACCGGCCTCCGCCGCGTCGCGCAGGACGGCAAGCAGCACCTCGACCGGATCGATCCCGCTGAGCGTGGCGACCTCCGCGACGGACCGGCGGGACAGGTCGGCATGGCGTGCGCCGGTTTCGAGCACGAACGTCCGGTCCCAGCCGGCCCGTCCGAAGGCCGCGATGACGGTGTCGTCCTCCGGGCCCACGCGGAGTGACGCCGGCCCACGGAGGGCCGTCGACAAAGCCGCGGGACCCAGCGTCAGCAGGTCAGGCTGGATGGCCGTGCTGAGGTTCGTGATGCCGAACAGCCGGGTGTGGACGTCCCACGCGATCGGCAGATCCTCGGCCGCGGCGGCTTCGAGCAGCGCGACGATCTGCCGGTTGGCGTCCGCCGGACCGGACCCGGAGCGGGCAAGGATGTGCGACACCTGCGTCCGGACGCCCGTCCGGCGGGCCGTGGAAATCGCCTCGGCCGTGCCCTCGACGACGCGGAGCCCGCGATCGCGCGTGTGCGTGGCATACAGCCCGTCGCGTGCAACGACGCGCCGGCAGAGGGCGTCCAGCTCGCGGGTGCCGGCGGCGTGCTCGGCCGGATACTCCAGTCCGCTGGACAGACCCAGGGCGCCATCATCGAGGGCGGCCTCGAGCTGCCGGACGAGACGCCGGATGTCGGCCGCGCCGGCCGGGGCCGACACGTCGTCGAGGAGCATCAGCCGGAGATTGCCCAGGGGCGCCAGCGTTCCCACGTTGATCGCCGGGCGAGCGAGGGCCATGGCGCCGAGGTAGCCGGCGACGGTCCGCCAGTCGATCGGCCGGACGCCCGGGCCCCAGCCGTAGATGTTGGCCGTGAATCGCTGGTCCTCCTCCAGGCCAATCGGCGCACATCCGTGGCCGCAGTTGCCCACGATCTCGGTGGTGACCCCCTGGGCGATGGCACTCTCGGCGGCCGGATCGGCGAGCAGCGTGAAGTCCGAGTGACTGTGAATGTCCACGAATCCCGGCGCCACGACGCGGCCGGCCGCATTCACGCGGCGACCGGCTTCCGCGCCCGCGAGGTCGCCGATCGCCGCGATGCGGCCGTCACGGATGCCCAGGTCCGCCCGAACCGCCGGCTGGCCCGACCCGTCGATCACGTGCCCGCCCACGACGAGGACGTCGAACGGCAACCGGACGGGATCCACGGTGACGGGCGTCATGGGTGGACCTCGATCACGATCAGGCCGTGCTCGTCGGTCTGGGCCCGGCAGCCCGGCGGCACGAGTGTCGTCGCATCGTATTCCTCGACGATCAGCGGCCCGTCGCGCCCGTCGCGGAGGTCCTGCCGGGCGACCAGGGGCGTGTCGAGCCAGCCGAACCGCTCGCCGAAGTACGCCGGACGGGACCCACCCGCTCCGGCCGTCTGAGAGGCACGTGCTGTGAGCAGCGCGACATTTTCCACGGACGCCGACGGAGCCACCATCGCCACCACTCGGACGTTCACCAGCTCGATCGACTCGTGCTCGGGGGCGTAGCCGTAGGTGCGCCTGTGCTCCTCCGCGAAGGCACGGGCCAGCAGAAGAAGTGCCGCACGGTCCACCGCGCCGGGTGGGAGGGCGACCGTGAGAGCCGAAGACTGGCCGTGGTAGCGGACGTCGGCCGATCGCTCCAGGCGGAGCGCCTCGTCCACCGCTCGCAGCTCTGCGCGGGCATCGCGTTCCAGCAACGCGAACGCATCGGCGACCGCCGCGGGATCGATCCCGTCAAGGGCGCCCGCGCAGGTGCGGACCAGGTGCTGCGCCTCGTCGGCGTCGAGGAGCCCGATCGACGAGAACAGGCCGGCGGCCGCGGGAACGATCACGCGCCGGATCTCCAGCTCGCGGGCAAGCTCCGCGGCAAACAGCGGGCCGTTGCCCCCGAACGCGATGACGTCGAAGCCCGAAGGGGAACGTCCGCGATACGTCGTCACCGCCTTCACAGCCCGCGCCATCGTCGCGATGGCGACCCGGTATACCGCGTGCGCGGCGGCCGTGACGTCGAGGCCCAGCGGCTGCGCGACGTGGCGCAGCAGCGCCTCCTCGGCGAGGTGGCGGTGGAGCCGGACGGCGCCACCGGCGAGGACCTCCGGGTTCAGGTAGCCCAGGACGAGCGTGGCGTCAGCGACCGTCGCTGCCTGCCCACCCAGCCCGTACGCCGCCGGTCCGGGCACCGCGCCCGCGCTCTCCGGGCCCACGCGAAGGCCGCCCTCCTGGCGGACACGGACGATCGAGCCGCCGCCCGCACCCACCTCTGCGATGTCAAGGACGGGGAGCCGCAGCGCGTATCCCCGTCCGCGGCCCAGTCCTCCGGTCATGGAGATGCCTGCGCCCACCTCGTACTCACTGGTCTGCCTGGCGCGGCCGTCCTCGACGAGCGACGCCTTGGTGGTGGTCCCGCCCATGTCGAGCGTGATGACGTCGGCCGAGCCGATCGCCTGGGCCAGCCGCGCCGCGCCGACGACACCGGCAGCCGGCCCGGACTCCACGATCGAGGCCGGTCGCTCGCGGGCCGCGGCCAACGACATCACGCTGCCGTTCGACTGCATCAGCAGGATCGGCGCCCCGATCCCCGCGGCGTGGAGACGCCGCTCCAGGCTCGCGAGGTAGCGCCCGACGATCGGCCCGATCGCGGCGTTGATCACCGTGGTGCTGGTGCGCTCGTACTCGCCGATCTCGGGGAGCACCTCGGACGAGACGGACACGAACAGGTGCGGGGCCATCGCGCGGACGACGGCCGCGGCGGCCATCTCGTGCGCCGGGTTGCGATACGCGTGGAGGAAGCAGATCGCGATCGACTCGACCCCCGCATCGATCGCGCGATGCACCGCCCGATCCAGGCTCTCGCGATCCAGGGGCCGGTCCACCGACCCGTCGGCGAGGATTCGCTCGTCCACCTCCATGCGCCACTGGCGCGGCACGAGCGGTGGCGGCGGCCGCCAGAACTGGTCGTACAGGACCGGTGAGCGGGCGCGCCGCAACTCGAGGACGTCGCGGAACCCGCGTGTCGTCAGGAGGGCTGTCGGCGCGCCGCGGCCCTCCAGGATGGCGTTCGTCGCCACGGTCGTCGCGTGGACGACGACCTCGACCTGGGCGGCCCCTGGCCCGAAGTCGGCCACGACCGCCACGATCCCGTCGGCCGTGGCGCGCGCGAAGTCGTCCGGCGACGACGCCACTTTGCGCCGGCGGACCTCGCGGTCGTCCCGGACCGCCACGACATCCGTGAAGGTGCCCCCGATGTCGGCCGCGACGCGGATCCGGCCGGATGCCGGCTGGTCCAGAGGCCGTCGATCGTGCGCCGTCCGGCCCGGCCCCGGGGAGGCGGCAGGGTCCCCGCCGGGAGGTCCCGCCTGCCCCCGTGCCGGGATCGTCACGTTGCGGCGGGACGCCCGACGTAGCGCTCGAGCCACTCGAGGATCACCTCGCGTACCGCGCGCCGGTGGACCGGGCTGGCATCCCCGGGCAGCACGTGGCCCTCGGCCGGGACCCGGACCAACTCCACGTCCCTGCCCAGCTCGACAAGGGCCGTGAAGAACTGCTCGCTCTGCTCGATCGGGCAGCGCATGTCGGCCTCACCGTGGTACAGCAGCACGGGCGTCCGGACGTTGTCCACGAACCGGATCGGCGAGCGTGCGCGATAGGCTGCCTCGCGTTCCCTGGGCGACCCCTGCTGCTCGGCCCGCAGCCAGCTCGGTCCGATGTCCGCCGTGCCGTATTCGGTCTCAAGGTTCGTGATCGAGGCACCGGCCAGGCCAACCGCGAACCGCTGCGTCTGGGTGATTGCCCAACAGCTCATGAAGCCGCCGTAGCTGCCGCCGGCGATCGCGAGTCGGGTGGCGTCGATCGCGGGGTCGGCCGCCTCGATCACGGCATCGAGGGCCGCCAGCAGGTCGGCGAAGTCCTCGCCACCCCAGTCCCCCACCACGGCCCGGGCGAAGGCCTCGTCGTACGACCCGCTGCCACGCGGGTTGACCGCGAGGACCGCGTAGCCGGCCGCGGCGTTGAGCTGGATGTCCGGGTAGAACGTCTCCCCGAAGGCATTGTGGGGCCCGCCGTGCACCGTGAGCATGAGAGGGAGGCCGTGTCCGCCGGCGCGCTGTGTCCCCGCGGGCGGCAGGGTCAGCCACATGTCGATCGGGAAGCCCGGACCGCGATCGATCCGTCGTCGCCGGGGCTCGCTCAGGGCGATATCCGCCAGCCACGCGTCGTTGAACCCGGCCACGCGCCATGGTTCATGGCCGGCCTCCCACGCCCAGAGTTCGGGGGGCGTGACACTGTCGCTGCCAACGAACACGACCCGGCGCCCGGCCCGGTCCACGCCGAACTCGTGGATCACGTGCCGGCCTTCGGTCAGGCGCTCCACCTCGTTCGGCCGCACCGTCCCGATCCGGACGAGCTGGGTCGTGCCGGCGTCCGCGACGATCTGAACGATCGCCGACCCATCGGGCTGCCACGTCGGCCGGGACGGTGTCCGGTAGCCTCCGGGCCGGAAGCCGAGGCCGCGGTCGAGGCCTTCGGTGAGGCACCGTTCCGCGCGCCCTTCGCGGTCCACGATCCACAGGCGGTCGTGATGGCCGTCCACGTCGTTCGTCGTCTCGCCGCGGAGGTACGCGATGGACTGGCCGTCGGGCGACCAGGACGGCAGGGACGCGGACCGGTCGTCACGAGTGAGCCGTCTGACCGCACCGGTCGCAACATCCACGACGTGGACCGCATGGCCCCCGAAGCGCCGGTCCCGGTCTGCGCTCCGGTCCGACGTGAAGGCGATCTCCCTTCCATCGGGCGACCAGGCCGGCTCGCCGTCGTCGGCGCGACCATCCGTCAACTGGCGCGCCTCGCCGCCCCCGGCCGGGATGACCCAGAGATGCGGGAGCGGACCGTCGAGATAGCCGACACCGTCGAGCTTGTGGCGGTGGGCGCGGATGCGGATCATGCGCCGCTTCGGGTCCGTCTCCTCGGGCTCCACGGTCCCGCCGGACGCGTCGGCACCGGCCGCGACGAACACGATGGACCGGCCGTCGGGGGACCATGCCGGCTGTGAGACGCCGCGCGCATGGTCAGTCAGGCGGGTGGCAGCCCCCCGGCCATCCGCCGGGCGGACCCACAGCTGGGCCAGCTTCGTCCGGTCGGACACGAAGAGCAGCTTCGACCCGTCCGGCGACCAGCGGGGCGCACCGAGCTTCGAGCCGCCAGAGGCGACGGTCCTGCGGCGCGCCGGCCGGTCCACTTCGAGGACGACGAGGCGATGCCGCACCAGGTTTCGTGGCTCGTCCACCGTCTCCAGCACGACCGCCGCCCGCAGCCCGTCGGGCGAGAGCGCGAATTCCTCGAGCGACACGAGGCGGGCGAGGTCGTCCAGCGAGAGCGGCCGCCGCGGGTCCGCCACCTGCGGGCTCACAGGGGCCCCGGGGCGATCACGCCGCCCGGGTACCGCTCGAAGACCCGCGGGTCGTACAGCGGGACAATGTGTTGCGCGGTGCGGAGGACGCGCTGGTTGGTCGCGAACATCTCCTCGAAGCTCTCGTTGAGTCCCAGCGGGTGCCAGTCCGGCCCCTCGATGTTCTCGTAGACGAAGAACGAGTCGCTGATCGCCACCACGCCCGCGGCGGTGTCCACCTCGACGGCCAGCGTGCTGCGATGGTGTACGCCGGAGAACCACGTTCGCAGCCCGGGCGCAATCTCGTCCTCGTCCTCCAGGAGCTGGACGCGGTCCCACCAGTCGGTCACGAGATGCACAAGGGTGTCCCGCGAAAAGGCTCCCCGGGAATCGTGGGGATGCCGGTGGGTGGTCATGTAGTGGACCCAGCCGCTCTTGAGCATGCAGATCTGTGCGTTGGGGAACTCGTCCAGGGTGTCCGTCGTGTAGCGGACGATGGGCGTGAGGATGACGTGCGTGATGTCTTCCGGTGTCACCCCGGCCGCTGCAAGTGCAGCCCGCTGGAGCTCCTCCGGCTTCCGCGCGGTGCCGCCGCGGACACCCTCCGGCTGCCACATCAGGGCCCTCGGGAACTCGGCGTGCAGCGCCGACAGGTCGTCCGGCAGGGCCGTGTTGACCAGAGCGCGGATGCCGCCGCCCTCGATCAGGACCAGTTGCAGACGGAGCGTCACCCACTCCGGGACGTTGCGCTGCCAGAACACGGCGTGACCCGGCTCCTCGAAGGTGCCAACGCTGATGGATCGAACGGCGTATTCCATGCTCAGCCCAGTTCCGCCACGGCCACCGGCCGCGCAAGCTCCAGTGACCGGTCCACCGCGAGGGCAACCCGCAGGGCACTCCGGGCGTCAGCCGCCGTGACCGGCCAGGGCCGGCCGTCGCGAACCTTCGCCAGGAAGAACTCGTCCTCCACCCGGTAGATGCCCTGCTCGGCGCCGCTCGGATCGCGATACACCAGTGTTCCGGGAAATGAGGGAGCAGACTGGGTCGAGAGGATTCCGACGCCCGAATCACGCGCGTCGATCCACGCGACACCCTTCGAGCCCACCGCACCGAAATGCAGTTCGCCCGAGAGACCGGTGGCCGAGGGCATCGCCCAGTCCGTCGCCACCGTGCCGATCGCGCCCGACGTGAACCGCAGGGTCACCACGATCGAATCGACCTGGCCTTCGCCCGCCACGCCGGTCCGGCTCGCTTCGGCATAGACCCGTTCGATGGGTCCCGCCAGCCACTGGAGGAGGTCCAGGCCGTGGACGGCGTTCTCGTTGGCCAGGCTGGTGTGGTCCGCGAGGGCGCGACCCTCGTAGTCGGGCGTGTAGCCGTGCGTGGACAGGTGGACGAGCCGGCCCAGCCGCCCGTCCTCGACCGCGGCACGGAGCGCCATCCAGCGCGGATCGAACCGGTACATGTGCCCGATCACGAGCCGGCCCGGGTGGGCCGCCTCCAGGGCAACGATCGCGTCCGCACTCGCGATCGTGTGCGCGATGGGCTTCTCGCAGAACACGTGAAGGCCGCGCTCCAGCGCCTGCCGGACGGCGCCCTCGTGGAACGGCTGGGGTGTGGCGACAAACAGGGCCTCGAGACCCGGCGTCGCGAGCGCCTCGTCCAGCGACGTGGTGAACGCGACGCCCCGCGGCACCCGATCGGCCGCGCGAGGATCGATGTCAACGCAGACCGCAAGGTCGGCAAGCATCGACGTGGCCAGGATGTCCGCGTGCTCGCGACCCATGACGCCCACGCCCACGAGCGCACACCGAACGGGACCGCGCGACACCGGCCGGCCGGCCGCCGCAGCGCTGTCAGCGGTCACCCAGCTCCGCCCCCGGCGAGCCGCTGAGCGGTTGCGAGGTACACCTTGGCCGCATCGGTCATCTCGTCCACGTCGATGAACTCATCCGGCGTGAAATGCCATGATCCGGGTCCGTAGATCAGGGTTTCGATGCCCGCCTGTGCGATGTCCACCGCGTCCGTCACGAAGCTCTGCGCAGCCTTCTCAGCGTTGACGGCCGGATCGGCGCCGTAGATGGCGCGATGGCCGGCCCGCAAGGCGTCGAAAAGCGTGCCGCTCTTGGGTCCCACGAATGCCCGCTGGCGGACGAGGCATCGGACCTTCGTCGGCACATCGACGCCCACCGTGTCGGCGATGATGCGCTGGAGGTCGGCACGGACCGTCTGCCACGTCATGCCCGGCACCGTGCGAATATCGCCCTTGATCACGGCGCTGTCGGCCACGGCACCCGGCGCCGAGCCGGCCTGCATGACGCCGACCACGAACCGTGGGTGCGCCGACAGGTCCGCGTCCGGCCGATGCGTGAATGTCGTCGAGCGCAGCGCGCGATGGACGTCCACTGCCGCCGCGAGCGCGTCGACCCCCTCTTCGGACCGCGACACGTGCGCGATGTGCCCGGCGAAGTCGATCTGGAACTTCACGCAGCCGCCGTGGGTCGTGAGAATCCCGTTCTGGGTGGGCTCGCCGTTGATGGCGTACTGCGGCCAGCCGTCCTCGGACGCCATGGCGTACTTGGTCCCCAGGCCGTTGGAGTCGTGATACATGTTGGCGAGCAGGACCAGCTCGCCGGGGAGTCCGCCGGCCTCTGCGGCCGCGATCACGCTCTCCATCATCGAGGCGAGGCCGCCCAGCATGTCGCTGATGGCGCCGCCGTAGAGCAGGTTGCCCTCCTGCCAGGGGTCCACCGGGTCGTGGCGCCAGCCGGTCGGCACGAAGCCCGCGTCGAGATGGGCGTTGAGCAGCAGGCCGGGGGCGCCGGGACGCGTGCCGGCCACGCGGGCGATGACGTTCGGGCGACCCGGCAGGACCGGGTCAACGTGAACGTCGATCAAGGGATGCGAGAGGTAGTCGGCCACGACCTCGGCACGCACCCCTTCCGTGCCGTCAGGCTGGTGGGCGCGTGTGACCGCGGACGCCATGTCGATGACGCGAGCCTTCTGGACAGCGGCGATCGCATCGCCCGCGGGAGTCTTCATTCCGGCACCTCTTCGACTAGGGCCCCAGGGGGCCGTGTTCAGACCGTTCCATCTCCCACCCGCGGCCCGGCCGAGAACCGGCGGATGACGTTGGCCGTGATCGTACTGACGTCGTCGTCCACCGGCAGGCTGCAGATCCAGCTCACGGACGCCGTTGAGAAGACCGCGCCGCCCGATGCGGTTTCGAACGAGACCAGCTCGCTCCCGCCCTCGTGCGGGTTGGTGCCCTTGGCGAGCATGCGGGCGCCGGCAGGCGTGTGCTCGCACGTGCGATCGGTCTCGTGTCCGGACGCGCCGCCTGGGTTGCGCATGTCGAGGGAACCGTGCCCGAAGAGATCGCCCACGCGCAGGCCGGTGCCGGCGAACGCGAAGTGGTCGGCATCGCGCACGCGATACGGCGCCCCGGTTCCCATGCCGGTGAGGGTGGTGCGCACCCCCAGGAGATGGCCTGGGCACTCGTACCGGCCGCCGCGCTCGATCCTGCGCGGCGAGAACGAGAAGGGCCCGCCGGTGAAGTCGCGGTTCTCCACGTAGTAGCTCTGGTCGCCGTCGAGGTGCCGCGCAGCGCGGCCGCCGTCGACCAGCTCGATCTCGCAGTCGAGGCCGTTGCCGCCCAGGTACATCAGCCGTCCGCCGCGCTCGAACACCCACGCCTTGACGGTGTCGTACATCTTCCGCGTCCAGTACTCGGGATGCTGGTCGAGGATGAGGACGCGGTAGCGATCGAGGTCGAGGACCCCGCTATCCAGCTGGTTCTCGGCGTACAGGTCGAACGGCATGCCCTCGCGGTCCAGCCAGCCGGTCAGCCGCCAGGTCGTGGGAGCGACGTGCTCGGACCCGATCCGCCACATCGGCGTCGTGATCTCCTCGTCCTCGTCCACGCGGTTGACGGGCTCCGGCCGGTCGAAGCTCAACGGGTCGTAGTCGTCATCGGGGCGGTTCCAGAAACGGCCGCCCGTGTCGCGCAGGTACGGCGAGGCCTCGCGAACGTTGACGGCGGGCGCCATCGGGAGCGATCCGGCGGCGACGTAGTTGGAGCGGCCGCCGAAGTCGTTGTACGCATTCCAGTCCATCGTGCTCGCGAGGACGGCCACGTCCGCCGAGGGTTCGCGTGGCGCCACGATGAGCGGGAACGAAAAGAAGGCCCCCGAAGCGACGGCTTTCATGTGGACGTAGTAGAGGCCAGTCCGATCCGGCGCCTCGATGACGTTCCGTTCGTCCGGGCCGAAGGGATAGCCGTTCTCGTTCCAGCGGCAGCCGTCGATCGTGAAATCGCCGTCCGGGACCACCTGCCGGTCGCCGCCGGGCCCGAACGAATCGAACAGCCCAAGGTCGCGGACGAGGCTCCTGTGCCAGCCATATCGCCAGATGGACACGCGGAAGGCTTCCGTGGCGTGCAGGCGCAGTTCCACGCGCTCGCCGGGCCGCGCCCACTTGGGCCACGCGTAGCCCAGGAGCCGGTCGGAGAGGAGGCGGAACCGATGGGGCTCTGCCCCGGGCACGACGTCGAACTCCACGAACTTGCGCGTGTAGCCCGGCTTGGCAAGCGTGACCGTCCAGCGGCCCGGTGCGAGGTCGGCCCGGACGACGCCGGATGCGCTCGATCGCACCTCCACGGCCTCGTCGCCGCGCGAGAACTCAACCTGCGCATCGGCGATCGCCACGTGCTGCTCGTCACTGACGTACCCGATGAGCATCAGGTCTCCCCTTGCTGGCCCCAACCCGCGAAGTATCTGATATCTCAGCGCGGGCCGTCACCGAATGGAACGTAGCCGGGCGCGGCCAGCGGCCACGGAGCGATCCGCTCCCACGCGGCCGCCAGGCGAAGCAGTAGATCGTCGCGATACCGCGGACCTGTCAGCAGCAACCCGAACGGGAGGCCATTCTGAAGGATCCCGGCCGGCACGGAGACCGACGGGTGGCCGGTCACGTTCTGGGGGTTGGTGTTGGCACCGGCATTGGTCGCTTCGCCTGCACCCGGGATCGACCCGTCTGCCAGCAGCCCGGTGATGTTGAGGGTCGGCGTGACGAGGATCGTCTGGTCTCCGAGGATGTTGTCGAGTGCCCGAGTGTGCTCGAAGCGGCGCCGTCGGGCGGCAAGGTACTCGTCGAGCGTGACCGCGAGGGCTTCGTCGAGGTAGCGGCTGAAGAACGGGTCGAACCGGTCACGGGCCGCCATGACGCGCGCCCGGCCCAGCCACTCGACGGTCTCCGGCTCCAGGAGCACGAGCGAATCGACGTCCGGGTGGGGTGGCCCAGGGAAGATCGCCTCCGGGGCCACCTCCTCGACAGACAACCGGAGATCGTGCTCAAGCCGAGTGACGGCCGCCCGGAACAGTGCCTCGATCCCCGGAGGCAGCGGCCTGCCCGGCTGGATCCTGGAAGCCACGAGAAGCCGCGCCGGAAGCGGCGGATGCGGGTTTGACTGCCAGTGCGGCGCGGCGGCCACGTCACCCGGCTGGGGCCCGGCCAGGACGGAGAGCAGCAATTCCACGTCCGCAACACTGGTCCCCATCACGCCATCGGTCACGAGGTCCAGCCAGATCGGCGCGGCTGCCCGCCCGATCAAGCCGTTGGTGGGTTTGAGGCCAACCAACCCGCACATGGCGGCCGGCCCGCGCGACGACCCCCCTGCATCCGTTGCGGTCGCGATCGGCGCCATGCCCGCCGCGAGGGCGGCCGCCGACCCGCCCGACGACCCGCCCGGCGACCAGTCCCTGTTCCACGGGTTCAGCGTCCGCCCGAAGAGTCTGTTGTCCGTGACGCCTTCGAACGCGAACTCGGACGTGTTGGTCTTGCCGATCGGGATCGCGCCGGCCGCACGCAGGCGGGCGACCGTGCCGCTGTCGCTGTCGGCGGGGGGCGCGTCCGCGAACAGGAGCGAACCGTAGGTCGTGGGGAGCCCGGCAATATCCTCCACATCCTTGACCAGGAACGGCAAACCGGCCAGGGGCAGCGATTCGGGCTGGATCTCACGGCGTCCAATCCGCCGGTCCAGCGCGGTGGCGTCTTCCAGCGCACGCTCGGCCCCGAGGGAAACCACCGCATTCAGGCCGGGATTGAGCCGGTCGATTCGGTCGAGCACCTCCCGCATCAGCGAATCTGCCGGTCGGCGGCCAGAACGAACTGCGTCAGCAAGGTCCTTCAACATCGTGCGAGCGCTATTGTGAGGGCACGACTTCAGGGGGTGGTGCCACAAGCGCACCGGTGCCCCGAAGTGCGCCGCTGCAATGAGGAGGGGCCATGAACGGCAGGCAGCAAGAGGACGCCGTCCGGGAGTACCTGGAGGCGAAGCTCCAGCAGCGAGTGGACAGGCGCTCGTTTCTGCGGCTCTCCAGTGGGATCGTGATCGCATCGTCGGCCGCCGCGTTTCTCGCGGCCTGCTCGACTGCGGCGACGACGGCGCCCACCGCCGCTTCAACTGCGGCGCCCACCGTTCGCCCCACGCCGAACATCAAGGGAAGCACGCTCGAGTGGATCGGCCTGGACGGCGAGGACGCCGCCAAGATCGACTCGGCGAAGAAGTGGCGTGACGACAACGGCGTAGCGCTCGCCTCCAAGTACATCGGGACCGGCGACGAGATCTTCGCGGCCCTGGCAGCGGGGCAGCAGTTCGATATCGCGATCACCTTCAACCCCTATATCGTCCGGTCGGCCAAGGCGAAACTGATCCAGCCGCTCGACACGTCCAGGCTCACGAACTGGAACGACATGTTCGAGGGGCTGCGGGGCGCCGGGTTCCTCAACATCGACGGCAAGCCGTACGGCGCGCCGATCGCCTGGGGCGACGGCCCGGTCGTCTTCAACCCCAAGAAGGTGCCGCAGGGCGAGGCCCCCACGTCCATCAAGGATCTCTACGACAAGAAGTGGGCCAAGCGCCTCACGATGTCCAACGATCCGGCGTGGCTGTTCTACCTGACGGCCATCGACATGGGCTTCACCAATGCCCCGATGCTGACCAAGGACCAGCTGGCCAAGGTGGCCGAGCGCTCGGCCGGCTTTGTGAAGCAGAACGTCGTTTCATTCGCTGCCACCTATGCCGACGCGACAGACCTCCTGGTTCGCGGCGAGGTTGACCTGTCGCTCCTCGGCTGGGAGGCCATGCTGAACTTCGCCAAGGAGAAGGGCGGCGAGCTGGCGTTCGGGTTCCTCAAGGAGGGCAAGGGCGGCTGGTCCGACTCGTACTGCATCCCCACGTCGGTCGTGGACGTGGACGCCGCATACGCCTACATCGACGCGATCATCTCGCCCCAGATCAACGCCGATGTCGCCGTTGCCCTGGTCTCCGGAGCGGTGAACAAGAAGGCCGTGCCCCTGATCCCGGCCAAGGACAATATCTACGACTACAAGAACGTGGAAAAGGCGCAGTCCGGCGTCTTCGACGACTACCTGGCCCCGGAGAGCGTTACGGATCCCAACATCGCGACCCGCGCCGACTGGACGGACGCGTGGGGCAAGATCACAGCCTAGCCAGGGAGACAGGCGCGCACCGCTGCCATGGCCCTCGCGTCTGCGCAACCCGTACAAGGGAGATCTCACGCCGAGCGTGGGCGCCGACTCGTGTCGATCGCACAACTGGCGCCCACCCTCGTGTATTTCCTCGTGTTCTACGTGGGACCCCTCGCGGTCCTGCTGATCATCAGCTTCCTGTCATTCCGGGACTTCCAGTTCGTCGAACCGTTCACCGTGGACAACTACGTCTCGGTGGCCCGGAGCGAGACGTTCCGGATCCTCTTCGTGCGCACCGTCTTGCTCGCATTCCTGTCGGCGTTTCTGGCTGTCGTCATCGCGTATCCATTCGCCCACCTCATCACGTTCGTCTTCCCGCGCCGGAGCCGGACCCTCTATTTCCTGGTCCTGGTCAGCCTCTTTGGCGGCTACCTCGTGCGCATCTATGCCTGGCGGACCATCCTGGGCATCGAGGGCGTCGTCAACGGCACCCTCCTGACGCTCGGCTGGATCACGGATCCCATCCGCGAGATCCTCAACAGCCCGTTCGCCGTCGTCGTGGCACTGGTTAACTTCCTCATCCCGCTGGCGGTCCTGCCGATCTACGCCTCGATGCAGAACGTCTCGCCGGGGCTCATCGAGGCGGCCCGTGACCTGGGTTCCAGCCGGCTGGACATCACCCGGCGGATCATGCTGCCGCTGGTGCTGCCGGGCGTGCGGGTGGCGTTCGCGTTCTGTTTCATTGCCGCGGCCGGTGACTTCGCCATCCCCGCCCTGCTGGGCGGTGTCGGCAGCTCGTTCATCGCGAACCAGATCCAGTTCCAGATCGGCCAGACGGCGAACTGGCCCCTCGCCGCGGCCATGGCGATGACACTCATCGCCCTGGTCGTCGCGATCACTGCGGCCCTGACCTGGGCCAGCCGGTTCCTGACCCGATGACGGCCCTGACGGCGAAGGCGGGTACGGTCGGGGTCGGCCCGCTGCCGCCACGTGGCAGGCGGCGCCGGCGTGTCAAGAACGTTGGCGCACGGATCTTCCTGGTCCTGCTGGCCGTGTTCCTGTTCGCGCCCCTGTTCGTGGTTGTCCTGTTCTCGTTCAACCAGACGGCCAGCCTGTCGTTCCCGATCCCCGGCCTGTCGCTGCGCTGGTACGACAAGGTGCTGGACGATCCGGAAGTCGTGGCCGCCCTTGGTCGCTCCGCGATCGCCGCATTCGTGACGGGCCTGGTCGGAGGCACACTGGGGATCCTTGCCGCGCTGGGTCTCCAGGGCCTGCCGTCACGCTGGCGGGGGATCGTCCAGACGATCGTGCTGGTCCCGATCGCCACGCCGGCCCTGCTGCTGGCGATCGGCCTCGCGATCTACTTCAACCGCCTGGGCATCAAGCCACCGAAGCTGCCGATGGCGATCGCCGGCCACATCCTGCTGGCGCTGCCGTTCGTGCTCCTGACCATGACTGCGGCGCTGGACCGGTTCCGCTTCTCCTTGCTGGAGGCAGCGCGGGACCTCGGCGCGACTCGCGCGCGGGCGTTCTGGACGATCACGTTCCCGCTGGTCCTGCCGGCCGTCCTGGGCGCCATCCTGCTGGCCGCGGCCGTGTCCATCGACGAGTTCATCATCGCGTTCTTCACGACGGGCACGGACGCCACGCTGCCCCTCGTCATCTACGCACGGATCCGGCGGGTCATCGATCCGGGGTTGAACGCCCTGGCGACGATCCTGCTGGTGGCGACGACACTGCTGGCCGTCCTGGCGGCTCGGACCACCGTCAGCTCCACCCGCCGATGACGGGATCGCTGGCGACCGCCCGGGCGGGCACGGCCATCCAGTTCAGGGGCGTCAACAAGTGGTTCGGGCGTTTCCATGCCGTCCGGGACCTGGACCTGGAGATCCGCGAGGGCGAGTTCTTCTCGCTCCTGGGGCCGTCAGGCTGCGGCAAGACCACGTCGCTCCGGATGCTCGCCGGCTTCGAGGAGCCGGATTCGGGGCAGATCCTCCTGCGCGGCGAGGACGTCACGTACCTGCCGCCAAACCGCCGGCCCGTGAACATGGTCTTCCAGAACTACGAGCTGTTCCCGCACATGACGGTCTTTGGGAACGTGGCCTACGGCCTCAAGCTCAAGAAGGTCCGTGAGCCGGAGCTCAGCCAGCGGGTCCTCGACATGCTGCGCGTGGTCCGGGTGGACGGCCTGGAAGGCCGCGGCGCGCGCCAGCTCTCCGGCGGCCAGCAGCAGCGCGTGGCGCTCGCCCGGGCACTGGTCAACCGGCCGGCGGTTCTCCTGCTGGACGAGCCGCTGTCCGCCCTGGACGTGAAGCTGCGGCGGCAGATGCAGGTGGAGCTCAAGGCCATCCAGCATCGATTGGGGACCACGTTCGTCTACGTCACCCACGATCAGGAAGAGGCGTTCCTGATGTCCGACCGGGTGGCGATCATGAACCACGGCGTCGTCCTCCAGGTCGCGACGCCGCGGGAGATCTACGAGCGGCCAGCCGACGCCTTCGTGGCCGACTTCGTGGGGTCGCTGAACACATTCGAGTTCCGGGTTGACGGGGTGGCCCACGGCGTCGCCGACATGCGCCTCGGCGAGGGCGACCGCGTCCGGCTGCGGGCCGACGACGGCGCCTCTTGGGCCACCGTGGGAACGACGATCCGGGCCGCCGTCCGCCCGGAGCGCGTCCGGATCGACGCGGCCGGAGCGCCTTCGGGGTCCGAGACGGACACGCGTCTCCCGGGGGTCATCGCCGGGGCCGACTATGTCGGTCCGGCGACCACCTACCGGGCCGAGACGGCCGTCGGCCTGCTCTCCTGCCAGCAGTCGAACGACGCCTCGCGGCGGGACCTGGCGGTGGGCGATCGCGTCACGGTGTCCTGGCCGCTGGACGCGGCGTTTGTGCTGCCATCGTCGGGCGAGGCGTGACCGAAGCAAGGAGCACCGGCCGGACGTCTTCCTGCCACAGACCCTCCGGGGGGCACGGAATGCAGTCCTCGCTGAAATGGATCGCAGCCACGATCGTGGCAGGGCTGCTGGTCGCCGCCTGCGGGTCGTCCCCGAACCCGTCGCCCTCCGCAAGGCCGCAGCCGGCATCCTCGGCATCGCCGCCGCCGACGGCGGCCGCATCGTCCTCGCCGATCCCGATCCCGACACCGACACCGGCGCCGACGCCGCCACGCACTGCCGCGCCTGCGACGGCGTCACCGACGGCCAATAGTGCCGCGAGCGGGGCGATCACGGCGGGCTACGCCCACACCTGTGTCCTCACCACGGGCGGCGGGGTCAAGTGCTGGGGCTCAAGCGACTCTGGCCAGCTCGGAAACGGCACGGGAACTGCAAGCAGCGTCCCGGTCGGTGTCGTAGGCCTGCCGGCTGGCGCCACCGCGATCTCCGCCGGTGGGTTCCACACCTGCGCGCTCACGGGCGGCGGTGGAGTCATGTGCTGGGGCGACAACCTCTACGGCCAGCTGGGCGACGGAACGAACATCGACAGCAGCGTCCCGGTCGATGTCGTGGGCCTCCGGAGCGGAGTCACCAGGATCGCGGCAGGCTACGCCTTCTCCTGTGCGCTCATGACCGCAGGCGGGGTCAAGTGCTGGGGCAACAACCCATTCGGGGCACTGGGGAACGGCACAACAGCGGATAGCAGCGTTCCGGTCGATGTCTCGGGCCTGGCGAGCGGGGTCAGCGCGATCGCGGCAGGCGGGCGCCACGCGTGCGCGCTGAAGAGCGGAGGCGGACTCTCGTGCTGGGGCGAAGGCCAGTCTGACGACGATACGCTCGTCCACAGCAGCGTCCCGGTTGCCGTCTCAGGTCTGGCGTCCGGCATCGCCGCGATCGCGGCGGGCAACGATCACACCTGTGTGCTCACGAACGGCGGCGGCGTCATGTGCCGTGGCCCGTACTACGAACCCCCGCCGGCGGGCGGTTTGCCGTGGAACGCGTTTGTCCCGATTGACGTGGCGAATTTCGCGGGCGGCGTGACGGCGATTGCCATCGGGGACACCAGCAGGTGCGTGCTCACGAGCGCCGGCGTGGTCGCATGCTGGGGCAGCAATGACTACGGACAGCTCAGCCGCTCCCCGTCAACCGGCAGCGTCGTCCCGGTCCAGGTCGGGGGCCTGCCGGGCGATGTCACGGCAGTCGCGGCAGGCGGCATGCACGTCTGCGCACTTACTGGCGTCGGCGAGGTCATGTGCTGGGGCTCCAACTACTTCGGGGGTGCCGACGAAATCGGCGTGCTCGGAAACGGCACGACATGCGACAGCAGCAGCGTTCCGGTCGAGGTTCAGATCAACGTGGACGGCGCCGCGCCGCAGCCCAGCAGCGAGCCCACCAGAATGCCAATCGGCCGATTCGACCATGCGACCGGTCCTACGGATGTCGTGCTCCGGCTTGACCGTTTCCCGTACGTCGCGGTGGGTGAACTGGGGGGCGAACTCTTCCAGCCGGGCCCGGAGTTCACGCTCTACGGCGACGGAACCGTCATCTTCCGGAATAAGCTCGCGCCACCACCGCCGGCCGAGGGACCGATCGTTCGCGCGAACCCGTTCATGATCGCCCACCTCGATGAGGAGAAGATCCAGTCGATCCTCCGGTTCGCGATCAGAGGCGGGCTTGGAGAGGCCTGCGAGCTGTATCTGCCCCGATTCGATACTGACGCCATTGGTTCCACGGTCTTCACCCTGCGCGCGGTTGGCCTTGACAAGCGGGTGGAGATCCGGGGTGCTGCCCCGTTCCAGGCGCTTGTTGACTACCTCGCCGCCTTCGGCGCCAGAGACGGCCTTTCGACTGAGATCTGGGTGCCTACCAGCTACATCGGGAGCCTGCTCAACGCGGGCCCTGCGATCGAGATCGGAGTGCTGCCTGACCCGCGCGAAGCGGGGATCGTCCCCTGGCCTTGGCCGGACATTGCGCCCGAGGACTTTGTGGTGCCGGCGGATCCTGGCTGGGAGCCCCCGCGCCGGGTCCTGTCTCCACGAGAAGCCGCCGTCCTGGGCCTCTCGAACAACGGTGGCGTAGTCCAGCGGATGTACGTCCGTAGCCCGGACGGAAAGGCGATCTACTCGTTCTCGCTCTGGCCGAGGCTCCCCGACGCGACGGAGTGACGTCGGCGCGTCGGGCAGCAGCGTGGCCGTGTGTCCGTAGCGACCCTCGAACATGATCTCGGCGGCGTTTCAGGACCCACTTTCCGGGTCATACAGCTCGGCGGAGGCCAGTGGGCTGCTGCTGCCGTTGCCGCCCGCCATCAGTACCCTGCCGTCGGGCAGCAGCGTGGCCGTCTGAGATCGGCGGGTCGTAACCATGGTCCCGGCCGCGGTCCAGGACCCAGTGCGCGGGTCGTATCGCTCGGCAGAGGCTAAGAAGCTGCCCACGACCAGCACCGTGCCGTCGGACAAGCGCGCGGCCGTGGAATCCGAGCGGGCGTCGATCATCCTCCCGGTGGCGGTCCAGGACCCACTCATGGGGTCGTACAGCTCGGCGGAGGCCAGTGGGCCGCTGTTGCGGTCGCCGCCCGCCACCAGAACTCTTCCGTCGTGTAACAGCGTGGCGGTGCATTGAAACCGGGCCTCGATCATCGCCCCGGTGGCAGTCCAGGACCCGTTGCTGGGGTCGTACAGCTCGGCGGAGGCCAGATAGCCGCCACCTGCGAAGCTGCTGTGACCGCCCGCCACCAGCACCGTGCCGTCGGGCAGCAGGGTGGCCGTGTGACCGTAGCGACCCTCGATCATGCTCGCGGTGGCGGTCCAGGTCCCGCTGCCCGGGTCGTACAGCTCAGCGGACGCCAGCGGCCCTTCGGGATCGCGGCTCCCACCTGTCACCAGCACCGTGCCGTCGAGGAGCAGCGTCGCCGTGTGTGAGGCACGGGCCGTGATCATGTTCCCCGTAGCGGTCCAGATCCCCCTGCCCGGGTCGTACAGCTCGGCCGAGGCCAGTTGCGGGCCATCGGGGGCCCTGCTGCCGCCACCCGCCATCAGCACCCTGCCATCGCGCAGCAGGGTGGCCGTGTGCCCGCCGCGAGCCTCAATCAGGTCCCCGGTAGCGGCCCAGGTGCCGCTGCCCGGGTCGTACAGCTCGGCGGACGGTGATGCGTCAAGGTAGGGCTCGCTCGTCACGAGCACCGTGCCGTCGAGAAGCAGCGTGGCCGTGTGTGAGTCACGGGCCGTGATCATGTTCCCTGTGGCGGTCCACCTCGGCAGCGCGCTTTCGCCCAGAGTCGCGGATGGAGTCGCCGAGGGAACGGCGGAGTCCAGAGGCGACGCAGGCGGTCCCGACGGCGGGGGTGTCGTGACCGGGGCTGGGCCCGTGGCTGACGTGCAGGCAGCGACGAGAAGGCCAACCAGGGCCGTACTTCCGACCCGCGAGAGCGAGGGGCGCATCCGACGTCGCCCTACCGGCGTGGCTGGCCCGGGCGAGGCGACCGGGTGTCGTGGTCCGCCGTGCGTCAAAGGCGCGCCTCGGCGCCGGTGTGGTGCGTCACGCTGGAGTCCTCCCAACTTGGGATCGAAGAATGAGGGCGTCGAGGCGCCGCGAGATGGCCAGCAGCCCGGCCCGGATCGGCGCCGACATCGGCACCTGCGGCGCGCGGATGGCTTCGCTGGCGATGACGCCGCCTTCGTGCATCAGCACCTTGGCCGTCTCCAGGCCGGAGTGCCTGTTCTCCCAATTCAGGAGGGGCAGCCACGGCTCATAGAGCGCGATCGCGCCGGCACGGTCGCCGGCGGCCCAGCGTCGCATCACATCGCCCAGGATCTCCGGGATCACGGCCCCGGGCATCGTCCCAGTGACGCCAGCCTCCAGGTCCGCGATGAGCGTCAGGCCCTCCTCGCCGTCCCATGGGCCGTCGATGGCATCACCCGCCTCCGCCAGCAGGAACCGGGCCTTGTCCGCCGCATCGGTCTGTTCCAGCTTGAAGTAGCGGACGTTGGGGATCTCGCGGGCCATCCGCACGACAAGACCGGGCGACATGACGACGCCCGACATCGGCGAATCCTGGACGACGATCGGGATGTCGATCGCGGCGCCGACCTCGGCGAAGAACCCGAAGATCGCGTCCTCGCCGGCCCGGATCGTGGAGCCGTGATAGGGCGCCATGATCATCACCGCGGCCGCGCCCGCCGCCTGCGCCCCGCGGGCACGCTCCCGGGCCACGCGCGTGGCGAAGTGCGACGTGGTGACCACGACCGGGACCCGGCCGGCGGCCTGCTCGAGCACCGCGTCCTGCACGGCCTCCCGCTCGGCATCGGTGAGGGCGAACTGCTCCGACCAGTTCGCCAGGGTGCAGATCGCATCGGAGCGGGCCTCGACCAGGAAGTCGACAGCCCGCCGCTGGCTCCCCAGGTCGAGTGCGCCGTCATCGGTGAAGGTCGTGGGCAGCACCGGCACCACACCGCCCAGACGCGCAGTCGGGCTCACGCTGGGCTCACGTGGGCCGCTCCAGGCCCAGCAGCGCCAGGGAATCGCGCTCGATGATCGCCTCGATGGCGGCTTCCGGGATCTCCAGGAGGCCGGTCCGGCGCGGGATGTCGTTGAGCGCCCGCATGCCGGCGATGGTCTCGGCCGGTGTCGCAATCGGGTAGTCGGAGCCGAGCAGGAGCTTCGGCAGCACGTTCCACTCCGTCGCGATGCGCATGGCGAAGTAGAACGACTGGGGCCGGTAGAAGTTGGCCGAGACGTCCGCGTACACGTGCGGGTGTTTTCGGATCACCGTCACCGTGTCGGCCTGCCATGGGTGGCCAAGGTGCGCCATGACGATCCGCAGTTCCGGGAACCGGATCGCGATCTCGTCCATCACGAGCGGGTGCGCATAGCGCAGGGGAGCGCCGCGGATCGGCGAGGTGCCCTGGTGGAAGAGGATGGGCAGGCGGTGCGCCTCGGCCCACCCGTACACGCGCTGGGCGGACGGCGAGAGCGGCTCGAAATCCTGGTAGTTGGGTCCAAGCTTGAGCCCCCGAAGCCCCAGATCACCGACGGACCGCTCCAGTTCCTCGAGCGCACCGGGCCAGTCCGGGTGGACCGATGCGAAGCCGATCCGCCGCGCCGGCGCGTCGCGCACGAACTCCGCGGTGAGATCGTTGATCCGGGTGAGATCGACGTCGAGACCCGTGGCTCCCGGAGCCGCCGCGATGAGGCAGGCGATCGAGACGTCCACGTTCGCCTCGTCGTATGCCCGCGTGTAGTCCGCCCACGTGGTCGTGGCAACGACGGCCCGGTCCGGCCTCCAGGCGTGGTTGATGACGACGTCGCCGTCCGGCACGTCATCGCGGTGCGTCGGGGTGTGCGTGTGGACGTCGACGATCATCGGCCCGGGCCCCCCGCGTGGTCTGGCGCGGCCCCAGCCGCGAAGCCGGCGCGTGCCGCCGGAGCAGGCAACCGGAGCCCCAGTCGGGCGTCAGTCATGCCGGGTTCGCGGTTCGGCCACCAGGCGATGCGCGGCCTGCGCGGCGGCGCGGCCCCGGTCCATCGGCACCTCCCGGTACCGCCCCTCGATGAAGTCATCGATCTGGTCCGACCGGTTGGGGCTGCCGGCATTGGCCGATTGGCCTTCAAGCGTGATCGTCCACGCGGAGCCGTCCGGGTCGCCGAGGTCGGCCACGAGCCGGTACCCGGCCCCGCCGATGCCCTCCCAGTTCCGGTTCAACGCCGCGTCGCCGGGGGCAGAGCGGCCGGCCGGGTAGCCGACGTTGTTGAGCACCGAGATGTCTCCGCCGGCCGGCTTCCGCGGCTGGTCGAGGAGCGAGCCGAGATCCCCGACGGCCGACAGGGGATGGCGGAGCGCCTTCTGGTGGATCGCGCCCCAGCGCCACGCGCCGGGCCGATCGCCCAGGACCACGCGCAGTTCGCCGACGGCCTCGCGGAACGCGCCGGCCAGGGTCGCCCGTCGGGCTTCCTCGGATGGGAACCAGCCGATGTCGTCACCGGCCAGGAGGCGCAGGGAGAAACCGTGCATCCACGAGGCCACGAAGTCCGCGGACGCTTTCGGCAGGCGGGCGGCCGATACCGCCTGGGCCCACCGTGTCCAGAAGACCGCCCAGATCGCCGCGCCGGCCGAATCGACGGTCGCATTGCGGTCCCACGAGCGGAGGACATGCAGGGCCTCTGCGTCCGTGCCGTCCAGGCGGCCCTCCAGCGCCGCGAGGAGCGCCGCAAGCGCGTCGTCCGCCCGGCCCGAGTGCGCGTCGTTCTGCATCCGGCCGAACGTGGCGCGGTCGTGGGGGGTCAGTTCCTCGATCAGCTGCCCGATACGCCGGTGGCGGAGGCCCTCGTCCCACGTGCCGAAGAGCGGGTGCGGAAACTCCGCTTCCGCGATGGGTCGATTGTTGGCCGACCCAAGCCAGCCGCCGGAGGGATCCCGTGTCTGAGGCATCCCCTCAGGTGCGACGAGGCCGAGCCACGCGTCGGCGGATGCCAATCCGTCCCGGTAGCCACGCTCCACGCGACCGCGGACGGGGAACGTGCCCGTGTTCGTGAACGCGATGTGGCCGCTGGTCCCCAGGTCGTCCGCCACCATGAGGCTGAAGGTGGGCGACAACCAGCCGCGAACGGCGGTCATGGCCGCATCGACCGATTCCGCGCGATCCAGGCGGAGCTGCGCAGCCGGCCAGTCGCACGCCAGCTGCCCCACCCAGCGCATGGAGACGGGCCCGACCGGGTTAGCCGTCGCCGGAAGCAGGTGGTCAACGAGCGGACCGCGCCCGGTGACTCTGACCGTGAGCGCGACGGGCGCGGCTCGGCC
>JANPDJ010000119.1:0-11739 GCA_031431395.1 Chloroflexota bacterium
GCCACGATGGCGGCCGTCAAGGCCGGGGCGATTCGGCCGGTCAACGACACCGTGGTGACGCGCCCCGGTCCACGGCTCGTGGAGGGCCTGCGGGAACTCGCGCTGGCCATCCACCCCGGCCTGGTCCTGCCGGCCGCGTCCGGGACGAGCCCGGGTGCCTCGCCGCCGGCTACGCCCGGTCCGTCCAGCACGTAGCGCGGCGAGGCTGCGTTCCCATGGTTGCACGCCCGGAAGCGGTACTGGCCGCACGCGGGAGGCCGTTCGCCCGGCTGCGCACGCGGCGCGCCCTGGCCTTCGGTGGCGCGCTGGTGCTTTTGGCCGTGGCGCTGGTCCTCGGGGTGGGTTTCGGATCCGTGTCGGTCGCGCCGGCCGAGACCCTGGGCATCCTCGCCCGACGCGTCCTTGGGCTGCCGGTGACGCAGACATGGCCCGCTTCGACGGAAGCGATCGTGATGGATCTTCGGCTGCCGCGCGTGCTGTCCGCCATGGTGGTGGGCCTGGGCCTTGCCGTGGCCGGTGCCACGTTCCAGGGACTGCTCCGCAATCCGCTTGCCGATCCGTACGTGCTCGGGACGGCCTCAGGTGCTGCGCTCGGGGCGGCAATCGGCGTCCTGATCCCCGTCCGGTTCGTGATCTTCGAGTTCGGCCTGCTGCACGGCCTTGCGTTCATCGGCGCGCTGGTGGCGGTCTGGCTCGTCTACCGGCTCAGTCGCGTGGGCGGCCTCACGCCGATGACGAGCCTGCTGCTCACCGGCTATGCGGTTGGGTCGCTGCTGGCCGCCGGCCTCGCGATGGCGATGTACCTCTCGGGCGCGAACCTGCGGCAGATCTTCTTCTACCTGCTGGGCAGCCTTGACGGCGTGTCGTGGGGGCAGTTCGCGGTGGCCGGACCCATCGTGCTGCTGACGAGCCTTGCGATCCTCGCGCGGGCGCGCTCGCTTGACGGGTTCCTGCTCGGCGAGGATGCCGCAGCGCACCTGGGGATCGATGTCCGGCGCGAGCGCGCCCTGCTCCTTGCCCTTGCCGCGCTGCTCACGGCGGCCGCAGTCACGATCGCCGGTCTGATCGGGTTCGTGGGACTCGTCGTCCCGCACGTGGTGCGGCTCGCCGTCGGTCCGGGGGCCCGCGGCGTCCTGCCGCTGTCGGCGCTGGTGGGCGCCGGGTTGCTCACGTTCGCGGACCTGGGTGCCCGGCTGTTCGGCGAGATCCCGGTCGGCGTGGTCACGGCCCTTGTGGGCGCCCCGTTCTTCCTGTTCCTGCTGCGCTCGACCCGAAGCGGGTATGAGCTGTGAGCGAGCCCGGTCGCCAGCTCGTCGCGTTCGAGGCCGTGGACGCCGCGTACCGCGAACGGGACGTCCTGCGCGACGTGTCGTTCGAGATCCGGAGCGGCGAGCGAGTGGCCCTTGTTGGCCCGAACGGCGCGGGCAAGTCCAGCCTGCTGCGCGTCCTCGCCGGCCTCGTCGGGGTCCGCCACGGCACGGTGCGGCTGGACGGCCGGCCAATCGGGACCCTTGGGCGCGCTGCCATCGCGCGCCTGATCTCGGCGGTTCCGGCCGCCAGTCTGCCGTTCTCGATGCGCGTGGAGGAGGTGGTCGCCCTGGGGCGGCTGCCGCACGAGGATCCGATCCGCGGCCTCCGGCCCTCCGACCGCGCCGCGGTCGCCGCCGCCATCGACCGGGTGGGCCTGGGCCATCTCCTGGGCCGCGACGTCCGCGAGCTGTCCCTCGGGGAGCGCCAGCTCGTCCTCCTGGCGCTGGCCGTGGCGCAGGAGGCGCCGCTGATGCTGCTCGACGAGCCCACCGTGCACCTGGATCTCCGCCACCAGATCGAGACCATGGACCTCCTGGTGGACCTCAATGAGCGGGACGGAACCACGGTGGTGGCCGTCCTCCACGACCTGACGCTTGCCGCGCATTTCTTCCCGCGCGTGCTGGTGCTCGATCGCGGGCATCTCGTTGCCGATGGGCCCACACGCGAGGTCCTCTCGGCCGAGCTCGTTCGCGAGGTCTTCGGCGTGGACCCGATGCTGCTGCAGGTCGCCCGGCCATAGTCGCCCGGCCAAAGTCGCCCGGCCAAAGTCGCCCGGCCATAGGGGGCCTGTTCGGACGCTGCGCTACTCTCCCCCGGTGATCCGCGTTCGGCAGACCTTCGTTCTACGGCTTGCCGTGCTCGTCTTCGCGGCCCTTGCCGCGACGGGCTGCGGGTCCGGCGTGGCATCCGGTAGCCCCGCCGCTCCGGCATCGGGCGGCTCGTCGTCCCGACCGCCCGGGGCCAGTCCGGCGACCGCCACATTCGCCGGCGCATCCGGAGCGCCGTCGGCTGGTACCCCGGGCGGGTCCGCTGCCCCGCCGAGCGCCCCGCCTGCCGGCCAATCGCCCACGGCGCCCACGGCTGCCCCCTCCGACTCGGCACCCGGCGTGTCGCCCAGCGGTACCACCTCGTCGCCGGCTCCGTCGTCACCCGGGGCCGGAGGGACCGGACCCGCCGCCGGCTGCAGCGGCAGCGCCGAGAACCGGGATTTCCTGGCCGCGGCCGCGCAGGCGGTCCAGTGGCCGGTCTACTGCGCCGTGCTGCCTGTCGGCTGGTTCATCGAGAGTGGCTCCTGGCGCCTGCGAAACGGTGGCCAGTTGCACGTGTCATACAAGGGTCCCGCAGGAGCCCGCCTGGTTCTCCAGGAGGGCTCGTACTGCACGACCGGCGTGAGTGCCTGTGCTCCCCGCAGCCGCGAGCTGGGCACGGCCGCCTTTGGCGACCGGCGCGGCACCCTCGTGGATCTGGGCCCAAACCAGCCGGCCGACGGCTACGCGATCTACGTCAACCCGGGAATCTCGCCGCCGTCCTGGAGCCTGACGGCCACGGGCCTGGACCAGGCGACCTTCGTCGAGGTGGCGTCCGGCCTCCTGAAGGTTTCCCCTCAGCCGTAGGTGAGGACCGGGATTCCCTGCGCAACGAAGTCGTCCGGGTTGCGCGTCACGATCGTTGCGTGCAGGAACCAGGCGACGCCGGCGATCAGCGCATCGCCCAGGGTCCGATGGCTGGTTGCGCTGCGATTGCGCCGACTCTCCGCTGCCCAGCGGGCCGCATCGGGGTGGGTGGAGACGTATTCGACGGGTTCCAGCAGCGCCAGGATCGCGCCCCGTTGGCCGGGACCACCGCCGGACAATGCTTCACACACGACGGCATCACACGTGTAGAGCGTATGTCCCTCCTCGAACAGCCGCCGGAACACATCTACCGCAGACGGCATCCCCCGTGCGTAATCGATGAACACGGTGGTGTCGAGGAGGTACAGCATCAGGGCCGGTCCCAACTGGATCGAAGTCCCTTCGCGAACTCCAGCGCCTGGTCGTCGTTCATCCATTCCGGCGTTCCAACCAGCACGCCAGCTGTCTCGTCCAGCGCCTTCTTCAGACGATCGCGTTTGACCTGCTTCGCGACTGCCTCGGCGACGTACTGGCTGCGGCCACGTGGGCCCGCCATCTCATCGATCTGGTGGAGTAGCTCTGCCGGGAGCGTGACATTCGTCCTGACCAGGGCCACTGTGTGCATCTCCATGTGAATGATTGGACACACAGATTAGCACACGATCCGCATCCGCCATCCTCCCCGCGATGCCCCGGCGGGACTACGACGCGATCATGGTCGGCGGCGGGCACAACGGCCCAGTTGCCGCCGGGTATTTGGCGCGTGCCGGTCGGCAGACCCTTCCCCCGGCTACCGGCGTTCGCGGATCGCTTCCTCGGTGAGTGCCTCGTCGCGGGCGGCCTCCAGCGGCCGTGACTCGCGTGTGGGCGCACGGAGGGCCTCTTCCGTAGCTCCCGGCAGTGACGGCTCGAGGTGCCACTCCCAGTCGCGGATCCGCTTCAGGAGCGCTCGCGCGGTGAGATCGAGGTGGATGGGCGTGATCGCGATCCTGCCGTTCACAACGGCGGTGAAATCCGTCCCGGGCCGGCGGATGCCCGATGGCGGTGGACCGCCGATCCAGTAGTAGGCGACCCCGCGCGGGTCGATCCGCCGGACAAGCTCGTCCCGGTAGACGCGGCGTCCCTGCCGCGTGATCTCGATTCCCTGGCAGTCTTCCGGCCGGACGGCCGGCACGTTCACGTTGAGCAACTCGTTCCGGGAGAGGCCGTGCTCCAGGATGTTCCGCGCGACCATCGCAGCGGCCATCGCGGCGAGCGTGAAATCCGGGTGTGGGTAGTACTCCTGCGACACGGCGAAGGCCGGGCAGCCGTTGATGACGCCCTCCATCGCCGCACTCACGGTGCCGGAGTAGGTCACGTCGTCGCCCAGGTTCGCCCCGTAATTGATGCCCGACGCAACCAGGTCGAAGCCGTGGTCGAAGAACCCCAGGAACGCGAGGGAGACCGCATCGGTGGGGGAGCCGTCCACGGACCAGCCGATCGACCCGTCGCCCAGCGATCGTTCCCGGACTCGCAACGGCCGCGTGAGCGTCTTCGCGTGGCCCACCGCGCTCTGGTTTGTGTCCGGAGCCACGACGAACGTGTCGCCGATGGGGTCCAGCGCTTCCTTCAGCGCGAGGAGGCCGCGCGACTCGATGCCGTCGTCGTTCGTGATGAGGATCCGCGGCCGCGTCGGCCACTCGGCAAGCGGCCGTGCGATCCGTCGGAGCGACCGGGGCCGGGCGCGCTTGGACGGGCCGGCCAGTGGCTCACCGCGCTCCAGATCAAGGTCGTGCCGCTCCAGGCGCGCTCGCTCGCGGGTCCCGTCGGGACGGTCGCTCACCGGAGGGCTGCGAGTGCGCAGATCACCCGGGCACGTTCGCAGGACCGGGCGCGTCGGGCGCGTCGCGCACCCCGGGCGCATCGGGAGCCGCGGCCCCGTCGGCCCCGTCGGCCCAGTCGGCCCCGGCTCCGTGGGGCGCAACCTCGAGCGGTGCCGCGGCCGGCGCGATGTCCGGTGGGCGTCCCGGCGGACGAGGCACGCGCACGGATCGGCCCTCCCGGTCCGCCAGCCGTCGCGCCGCTCGCGTCGTGAGCGCGGTCCTGTCGCCGCTCCGGCCGAAATAGTGGAAGAAGAACGCGCTGATGACCGCGGCGACCGGGATCCCGAAAATGGCACCGGTGATCCCGGCCACCTTCGAGCCGATCAGCACCGACCCAAGGACCACGATCGGGTGGATTCCCACCGCCTGCTCCATGAGCCGCGGCTGGATCAGGTTCATCACGACGAACCAGCCAACCGTCATGAGGGCGATCGCGGGCAGCGTTGCTTCGGGCTTGAAGAGGATCGCAGCCAGCACCGGCGGCAGCCAGGAGAGGAATGGCCCGAAGAACGGGATTGCCTGGAGGAGACCGGACGTCGTGCTCGTGACCGGCAGGAAGTCCAGTCCCAGAAGGATGCTCGTCCCGGCCGCGATTGCAGCGTAGATCAGGCCCATGAACGCCTGGCCCCGCAGGAACCCCCCGAATGACTGAGCGACGCTGGTCTCCAGCAGCCGCGCTTCCACCGCGTACTCCTGGGGGACGAGGCGGAACAGGAACGACAGGATCCGGTCGCGGTCCGCGACCATGTAGAGCGACAGGATCACGACGATCAGGAGGTTGCCCAGGGCGCCCAGGCTGGCGATCGCGAGTTGCTGCAGCGGGCCAACCAACTGGCTGGCATAGCTGTTCACGTTCGCCAGGAAGGTGCTCGCCTGGGCCGCGAGATCAATCTGCCGCAGGCCCACCCCGTCAAGTCGCGTCTGCCACGGCGCGAGGATGGCCGGCAGCCGGTCACGCAGTTCAGGGATGTTGTTGATGAACGAGCTGATCGACGTCGCCAGCATGTCGGCAACCACAACGGCGAGCAGGATGATCGCGCCGAGAAGGACTCCGTAGACGAGCGCCACCGCCGCGATCCGTGGCAGGCGGGGGATATGGCGCACCAGGGTGCCGACGATGGGACTGAGGATGAACGCCATCAGCCACGCGAGAAAGAAGACGAGGACCACGTCGCCGAAGAAAAAGAAGATCGTGCTCAGGTAGCCGATCAGGATGATTCCGACCACCACGGTGCTCATGACGAGCAGGGCGTCGAGCCAGCGCCGCTGACGGTCGCTCACCTGGAAGGCCATGGCTGAGCCTGGACCTCAGTTCTGCCGAGCGGTGGTCCGTCCATGGCCGCGGAGCACTCGGCCGCCCCCGGCGTGGCCATGGTATCTGCCGGGCCTCAAACCGCCTGTCGCTCCGCCGCCTCGGGCCAGGAGAGCGCCTACCGCAGCCCCATCTTCTGCCGGACCTCGTCGATCGTCGCCTGGGCGATGGGCCGGATGCGTTCCGCGCCCGCGGCGAGCACCTCGTCCAGCATGGCCGGCGCGGAGATCAGCTCAAGGTAGTGCTCCCGGGCCGGCGCGTAGTGGCGGGTGATCCGCTCGGCCAGCAGCTTCTTGGTGTCCACGCAGCCGGTTCGGGCGGTCCGTTCGCCCTCCCAGATCGACTCGAAGTCGTCGCCAAAGGACCGGTGCAGCTGGCAGACGTTGCAGACTTCCGGCCGGCCCGGATCTGTCCGCTTGATGCGCTGCGTATCGGTGACCATTGACATGATCTGGCGGCGGATGACGTCGGGCTCGGCCAGGATCTCGATCGTGTTGCCGACCGACTTGCTCATCTTCCTCACGCCGTCCGTGCCCAGGACGTTGGGCGCCTCCGTGTGCAGCGCCTTCGGTTCCGGGAAGGTGTCGCCATAGCGGTTGTTGAAGGAGCGCACGATCTCGCGGCTCAACTCAAGGTGCGCCGCCTGGTCGCGGCCCACGGGCACCAGCGACGCCTTGTAGAGCACGATGTCGGCGGCCTGCAGGACCGGGTATGTCAGCAGGCCGTGGTTGATGTCGTCCGGCTGGCTCTCGCGCTTCTCCTTGTACGTGGGTGTCCGTTCGAGCCACGAGACCGGCGTGACCGTCGTGAAGAGCCACGCCAGCTCGGTCACTTCGGGCCGGTGGCTCTGGACGAACAGGGTGCAGCGCGCGGGGTCCAGGCCCAGCGCCAACAGCGACGCCGCCATCTCGCGCGTCCGCTGCCGCAGTACGTCGGGGTCGTGCGTGCTGGTGAGCGCGTGGTAGTCGACGATGCAGTAGATCGCCTCGTAGCGGTCCTGAAGCGCCACGTAGTTGCGGATCGCGCCCAGGTCATTGCCCAGGTGCACGATCCCCGATGGCTGGATGCCACTGAACACGCGGGGCGCGGCGGCTTCGGCGATCTGCTCGGTCATGGTCGGGGAGTGTAACGATGAGCGAAGAACGGAGCGGCGTCGCTCGCGATTGGCGCCGTCGACGGACCGGCCCCGCCAGTGCGTCGGCTACGATGTCGCGCGATGCCGCCCAGCCCCAGTGCGCCCGTCCCGGAACGGGCACCGCTCCGCGTCGGTGTGCTCGGTGCGGGCAGTGTCGGGCGCGAGGTGATCCGCGCGCTGCTGGACCAAAGCCACCGCCTGGCGCCGTCGGGCGGCCGCCGGCTGGAACTCACGGGGGTCGCCGTGCGGGACCTGCGCCGTCACGCCGCCGACGGCATCCCGGGCCATCTCCTGACGGACGCTCCGGCGCACCTCGTTGCGTCGCCGGACGTTGATGTGGTCGTGGAACTCATGGGTGGCGATGAGCCCGCGCGCACCCTGATCGCCGCGGCCCTGGGCATGGGCAAGCACGTGGTCACGGCCAACAAGCACGTCCTGGCCCACCACGGCCCTGACCTGGAGGCCGTCGTCCGCCAGAGCGGGGCGGCATTCCGTTTCGAGGCCTCCGTGGGCGGGGGCATCCCGGTGCTCGCCCCGCTTGCCTTCGACCTGGCGGCGAACGAGATCAGCCGGATTCGGGGCATCGTCAACGGCACCACCAACTACATCCTGACGACGATCGACCTGGAAGGCTGCTCCTACGGAGACGCGCTGGCTCGGGCCCAGGCATTGGGATATGCGGAGGCGGACCCCACGGGCGACGTCGAGGGCGATGACGCCGTGAACAAGGTGGTCATCCTCGCGCGCCTCGCCTTCGGGGCGTGGGTGGCGCCGGCGGCCGTCCCCCGTTGCCCGCCGTCCCTTTCGGGGCGCGGCCGACCGGGGATCACCGGAGTCACGGCAGAGGAGACGCGCGCGGCGAGCATCCTCGGGCTCACGATCCGGCTGCTGGCCGTGGCCGAGCGCGGCGACGGTGAGGATGCGGATCCCCGTGCCCGTGTCCTGCCCGCCGCGGTGCCGCTCGACAGCCATTTCGGTCAGACCACCGGAGTTCTCAACCGGATCGAAATCGATGCAGAGCCGCTGGGCCGGATGGCCGTGGACGGTCCGGGTGCGGGCGGCCCGGGCACGAGCAGCGCCGTCCTGGCGGATCTCCTGGCCATCGCGCGTGGCGACGGGAGTTCGTGGTCGGGGCTCCCGCCCGTCATGCACCGGCGCGATCATTCGGGTCCCGGGCCGGCCGAAACGCGGTCGTCGTCGTCGGGGTGGTTCGCCTTCGTGCCGGGGCTCTCCGGCCGAAACCTGCGTTCGGGTCCGGCCGCCCTGTATGGCGTCGAGGCGCCAGGCGGCGTGGCGATCCGGTCGGCGGACCCATCCCTGGAACGGGTCCGCGAGTCCCTGCGGACGTTCGTGCCCGATTCACCCGACGTCCCGATCTACCCGATCGAGGACTGAGGTGGCCAACCCCACCGCCGTCCTTTCGGGCCCCGTCGCGGGAGTGCCCGCTTGGTAGGGCGCGTGCCGCACTGGCTCATGGAGCTGGACGGCCGCCGGATCCGGGTCGAAGTCCCGGCCACCAGCGCGAACCTTGGCGCAGGGTACGACTGCCTCGCGCTGGCCCTTGAGCTCGTCAATCAGGTGGAGCTGGAGGTCCGCTCCTGGAGTCGCGGTGAGGTGTCCCTGGTCGTCACGGGCGAAGGCGACGGAGAACTGCCGGCCGACCGGACGAACCGGTTCGTGCGCGGACTCGAGGCGGCCCTGGTGGCGGCCCGCGGCGGGGATCTGCCGCCGAATGCCGGCTGGGGCGTGATGATGGCCAACCAGATCCCGCTGGAGCGCGGCCTGGGCTCCTCTGCGGCCGCGACGGTGGCCGGCCTTGTCTGCGGCAATGCCCTGGTGGGCGAGCAGCTCACGACTGCCGACCTGCTTCGTCTCGCGACCGAGATCGAGGGCCACCCGGACAACGTCGCGGCTGCCCTGCTGGGCGGGTTCGTCGTCTCGGCGCCGGTGGACGACGGCCGAGGCGGCGTTGAGGCGATCCGCTTCGATGTGCCGCGCGATCTCCGCGTTGTGGCGTTCGTGCCCGAACTGCGGCTCTCCACGAAGGCGATGCGAGCCGTTCTCCCGGCGAAGGTGCCGTTTGCGGATGCGGCCACCAACCTCGCTCGTGTGGCGATCGGCGTTGCCGGGATTGCCACCGGCCGGTACGACCTGCTGCGGGTGCTGACCCGCGACCGGATTCACGAGCGGTACCGCGCGCTGACCTATCCGCAGCTGCCGGCGCTGCTCACGGCCGCGACCGAGGGTGGCGCGATCGGCGCGTGCCTGTCCGGAGCCGGTTCCGCGATCATCGCGTTCGCCGACAGCGTGAAGACCCTCACGCGCATCGAGGCCGCGATGGCGGCAGCCGCTGCCGAGGCCGACTTCCCGGGACGCCTCCAGATCATCGCGCCCCGGAACGCCGGCGTGAAGATCCTCAGCCGCGGCTGAGGATCCGCGCCGCGTCGCGCGACGCGGCGCGCGCCGAACGTGCCGATCAGGCCGGCGGGGTATGCGTCCGAATGAAGTCCAGAACCTCGCGCCAGGCGTCGGCCGAAGCGTCCGCGAACTCGTCGGCCTTCCGATCGAAGAAACTGTGCGGAGCGCCCGGGTAGCTGACGAGGTCGTGCTCCACGCCGGCCGCCACCAGCGCCGTACGGAAGTCGGCCACGACACTCACATTGATCCCCTGGTCGGCGCCACCGAAAATCCCCAGGATCGGCGCGCGCATCTCGGTCGCGACCTCCGCCGGCGCCGGCGTGTCGTTGCGGGCGGGTCCCGTGGGCCAGCCGTAGAAGCCGATTGCGCCCGCGATGCCCAGGCCCAGCGTCGGCGTCAGGAAGGCGACGCGGCCGCCGAAGCAGAAGCCCACCGTGAACAGTGCCCGGACGCGCCCGCCCGCGCGGAGTTCGTCCGCAGCGGCGGAGATGTCGGCCGTAAGGGCCCCGTACGTGGTCTGTCCCACGTGCGGCATGTACTCGAACCCTTCACCACGCCGGCCCAGTCCCGCGGTGCGGCCGAAATAGTCGATCGCGATCGAGTCGACGCCAGCCTCCGCGAACCGCAGCGCCAGCTCTTCGTAGTACGCATGGAGCCCGCGTACGTCCGGCAGCACGATCATGCCGGCCCCGGTCGGGTGTGCGGCGCGAGCCCGGAAGGCCGAGAACCGCGCGCCGTCCGCTGCGGTGAGTGTCAGCTCCTCTGAGTCCAGCGCGCCGCCGGCGATCGGTGCGATGGGCGGCCGGCTGTCGACATCGAAGCACATGCGGTGG
This sequence comes from Chloroflexota bacterium, assembly GCA_031431395.1. Taxonomy (GTDB): domain Bacteria; phylum Chloroflexota; class Limnocylindria; order Limnocylindrales; family CSP1-4; genus VGPE01. The sequence goes on from JANPDJ010000119.1 coordinate 10,485, forward strand.
GGTCCTCCATTCGGTGGCCGGGATCGTAGCCGGTGCAGTCGCAGATGCGCCGCAGATGCGCCGGAAATGCGGCGCAGATGCGCCGGAAATTCGCCGGCGATAAGTCCGAGATACGTCGGAAATGCGCCGGAGATGCGCGGCGCCGGTCAGGATGGATGCGTGGATCGGTTTCGGTTCGGGCGCGCGCTTCGGGCGCTGCGGCAGCGGCGTCATCTTCGCCAGGACGAAGTGGGCGCGGCCGCGGACGTGTCCCGCACGCTCGTCAGTCGGGTCGAGCGAGGGCTCATTGTGAACGTGCCATTCGGGACGATCATGGCGATCGCCAATGCCGTCGGTGCGGACGTGGAACTGCTCGCTCGCTGGCAGGGCGAACAACTCGACCGGCTGATCGACGAACGCCACGCGACCACGCTCGACGCCGCCGTGCGTCTGGTCCGGAAGCTCGGCTGGGAGGTCGAGGTGGAGGCCACGTATTCGATCTACGGTGAGCGCGGGTCGATCGACCTCTTCGCCGCCCGGCCCGATCGCGAGATCGTCCTCGCCGCGGAGATCAAGGCATCTGTGCCCGAGGCGAGCAACCCCGTGATCGGGCTCAACCGCAAGGCGCGTCTCGCGCCCCAGCTCGCGAAGGCCCGCGGCTGGCCGTGTCGCGACGTGGCGCAACTCCTGGTGATCGCGGAGGGCAGCACGTCGCGCCGGCGCATCGCGAGGCACGGCGACATCTTCGCCACTGCGTTCCCGGTCCGGGGACGCGACGTGCGCAGCTGGCTCGCGAACCCGACCGTGCCGGCCATGCGTGGCCTGCTCTTCATCGATGTCGCGGGAGACGGCCGGAGGTGAGTTCCGCTGCGGTGACCGACGGCCACCCCCGGACCGTTTGTCACTACCCGGGCCAACGGCCCACCGCGAGTGCCGGCGGATCGTCGTCAACGTGCACTGGGCCCACACGAGTGGGATCGGTTGTCATTTGCACGTCCCATGTGCGCGATCCGGCAGCCTATCGTCAGATTCACGCCCGGCGTGCACCTGGGGATGCCTCTCCCTCCCGGGAGCGTCACGCGGTCACCACCTGTGCGTCTGACTCCCGATGACCCGTTGTGCCGCCCGATCGCGGCCGCCGGACGTCCTCGCGCACGCTCCGTGTGCATCTGACGACATTGCCCGTGATTTCGGCGACGTTCCGCCTTCGGGCGTTCACCCGATGAGAATCCGGGAACGGCCGCCACGGCCCTCGGCCCCGCGCCCCGGCCCCGCG
>JANPDJ010000120.1:0-2154 GCA_031431395.1 Chloroflexota bacterium
GGCCGCGGTCGCGTCGTCGATCATGCCCTTCTCCCGGTCCACGCGTCCTTCGATCTCGGTGATCGACGTGGCCAGGTCGGCGCCCGACCGTTGCACGAGCGCGCTGCTGGCGCCGGCCAGCCGCACTGCCTGGCCTGCGTCGCCCCGCTCGACAGCGAGCGACCGGAAGTCAGAGAGTGCCGTCCCGATACCGGACATGTCTCCCGCAGCCGCGAAGATCTCGAGCATCTCGATCCAGCTTTGGCGTGCTCCGTCGAGGTGGCCGGTGCGGATCTGGGCGAGGCCCAGCGTGTGGAGTGCCCAGCCCAGGCCGAACCGGTCGCCCACGCCGCGCCAGGTGGCGACCGCCTGGACCAGCATCTCGCGCGCCGGCTCGAGATTGCCCAGGAAGTACTCCGCGTTGCCGACCCCCCAGAGGGCCTTGGCGATTCCGACCTGATCATCGAGCTCCCGGTAGAGCCGGAGCGCCTCGCTGATCACGATCTTGCCCTGCGGAACGTCCTCGAGGGTCACCATCAGGACGAAGCTCAGGTTGTAGAGCGCCTCGGCAATCGAGCGGCGATTTCCGGACGCCCGCGCGATCGCCAGGGACTCCTCGTAGAGCGGCCGTGCACCCTGCATGTCGCCGCGCCAGTAGACGAGGCCGGCGAGCGCGTCGAGGCCCCGCCGTCGCGCCGCCGGGTCGTCCTTCGCGCCGGGGAGCGCGAGGATCGCGGTCATACGATCGCAGCCTTCCTGGAGGTAGCCGCGCATCTGCCAGAACCGCCAGAGCGCGCCGCCGATCCGGAGCCCCGTGGCAGCGTCGCCCGCCTCCACCGCGCAGGTCAGGGCGAGCCGCAGGTTGTCGTGCTCGCGCTCCAGTCGATCCAGCCAGGGCCGCTGCTGCGCGCCGGTGAGGTGAGGTTCGGCTGCCTCGGCGAGGGCGAGGAAGGCGGCGGCATGGCGACGCCGGATCTCGGCGGCCTCGTCCAGTTCGTCGAGTCGCTCGGCGGCGAAATCGCGGATCGTCTGGAGCATCTGGAAGCGCGGTTCGCCCAGCGCCTCCGCCTGCCGGAGCAGGCTCTGGTCCACGAGCGCGGCCAGGCAGTCGAACAGGTCGCCGCCGATGTCCGAAGCCGGCCCGCAGACCGCCTCGGCCTGTTCGACCGCCATGCCGCCGGCAAAGGCCGACGCTCGTGCCAGGAGACGCCGCGGCCCGGGCTCCAGCAGGTCGTAGCTCCACGCGATCGCCCCGCGCAGCGTCTGCTGGCGTTCGGGCAGGTCGCGTGACGCGGATGCGAGCAGGTTGAGCCGCTGGTCCAGGCGGGCAAGGATGGCATCGGGCGGGAGCAGTTTGATCCGCGCGGCCGCGAGTTCGATGGCAAGCGGCAGGCCATCCAGGCGGCGGCAGATCTGGAGGACCGGCAGCGCGTTCTCGTCGGTGAGCTGGAACTGCGGCCGCACCGCCATCGCGCGCTCCACGAACAGCGCCACGCCTTCCGCGCCGGCCAGCGATTCCGCCGTGACGCGGCCTGCGCCCGGGTCCGGCAGGGCGAGCGGTGGCACCGGGTATTCCTGCTCGCCGGACACGTGGAGCACCGCGCGGCTGCTGACCACGACGCGCGACGCCGGGCTCGCGCGCAGGAGTTCCGTGATCAGCGGCGCGGCCGAGACGACCTGCTCGAAGTTGTCGAGGACGAACAGAATCGACCGGTCCCGGGCGTATTCCAGGAGTCGCTCACGCGGCGACCGCTGGCCTGCCTCCTGCATCCCGATGGCGACCACGATGGCCGACGCGACAAGCGCCGGGTCCGTCACCGAGTCCAACGGAACGAAGAACGTGCCGTCGCCGAATTCGTGCGCGCTCTCGGCGGCGATCTGCAGGCTCAGCCGCGTCTTGCCAGTGCCGCCGGGACCGGTCAGGGTCAGCAGGCGGCTGCGCCCCAACAGCGCCCGGCCATCCGCGACTTCGTGCTCGCGGCCCACGAAACTCGTCAGCTGCGTGGGCAGGTTGTTGGGCACAACGTCGAGCGTCCGAAGGGGCGGGAACTCGTTCCTCAGCCCCTCGATCACCAGCTGGTAGATGTGCTCAGGGTGCGAGAGGTCCTTCAGGCGCCGCTCGCCCATGTCGCGAACCGTGACGCCGGCCGGCAGCGTGCCCGCGACGAGCGCCAG
>JANPDJ010000121.1:0-1644 GCA_031431395.1 Chloroflexota bacterium
AGAATCGGGCTCCGCGGCGTGATTGCCAGTCACCTGGCGAGTACCTGACGGAAACGCGAGCGAGGCAGGCGAGGAACGCGAGCGCGGCGATCACGCCGTAGATGAGTCGTCCCGCGGGATTCGTGGGTAGCCACCCGAAGAACGTTTCTCCGCTGTCGCCCGGTGAGGAGGCCGTCTCCGGCCCGTACCGGTGTCCTGGGCCGAATTGCCGTCGGCGTTTGTCGGGGATCACCGGCAGGCGCGACGTGGCCTGCGCGAGGTTGAGTCTACGGCCGGCAGACCGGAATGCCGATCGCCGGCTTCCGAACAACTACGGTTGACCGGCCGAGCGCCAGTACTTCACCCAGTCCCTCGTCGTGCGAAGTTGGGCGCTCGCGAGGCTCAGCCGACCCGCGCAGACCTCGCGATGCAGCCAGTTCTCGAATCGATCCTTCGTGAGTGCCCCGAGATCGGGCTGCCCCGGAATCCTGATGTGCTGGGGCTCCGGCCAGAGGTTCTTCGGGTCGCGCAGCGCACCGCCGATTTCGAGCGCGACGAAGTGGTCCTCCTCATAGTGGGATCGGTCGCGATCCTCGTAGCCGTATTCGACGAGCTGCAGCTTCTCGACGCGGTTCGAATAGCTCGATGACGGCCTCATGGCCTCGGTCCAGCCCGTCTTGCAGATCGTCATCCGGATGGTTTGCTGCGTGACTGCCGGATTGATCGCCCCGGGCGTCAGGACGGGGTCCGGCCGGCCCGTCGAGAGGACGCCTGTGGCCGGGAGACTCGCGGCCGCGGCCGGCGCGGCGCAGAGGATGGCCGCGAGGCCGAGGAGAACCAGCCGGAGCGTCAACCGGTGGCCGAGGGTGGTGACCAACAGAGCGGACACCTCACGACCAGGTCAGGTCGCGTTCCTCCTCCACCTTCGCCTCATCCAGGTCCATGCCGATCCCCGGTCCTTCGGGCACCGCGATCATCCCGTTGACGGGTTCGATCCGTCGCTTCAGGAAGAACTGGTGGACGTCGTTCCACTTGATCAGGTACTCGGCCATCGGCGTCAGCGGTTCGGGCTGGGCCGCGATCAGGTGGATACTGGCGGGCGCGGAATGGCCGTGTGGGATCACCGGCAGATCGTAGGCGGACGCGAGTGCGCAGATCTTCAGCAACTCCGTGATCCCGCCCGCCCAGTAGATGTCGGGCTGCAGGACATCAACGGCCCCCGCGGCGAGCAACCGGTGGATCCCCCATCGCGTGTATTCGTGCTCGCCGCCGGAGATGGGGATGGGGCTCTCGCGCCGGATCGCCGCGTAGCTCTCGATCTTGTCAGGCATGACCGGCTCCTCGATCCAGCGCAGGCGGTACTGCTCCAGGCGACGGGCCATCGCGAGGGTGTACGGGACGTCCCAGCTCATCCAGGCATCCATCATGATGTCCACGTCCGGGCCCACGGCATCGCGGATGGTCGCCACCAGCTCTTCGTTGCGATCCATGCCGGCCCGCCCGTCGCTGGGTCCGTGCCGAAAGAACCACTTGGTCGCCCGATAGCCCGCGGCGACCATCGCCCGGGCGCGTTCAGCGACCAGCTTCGGCTCCAGGGAATAGCCGAGTGCGCTCGCGTACGCCGGGATCATCGGCCGCGTTGGACCGCCCAGCAGCCGGTGCACC
>JANPDJ010000122.1:0-3517 GCA_031431395.1 Chloroflexota bacterium
ACGGCGCCCGGCCCTGCTGGGGACGATCGTCTCGGCCGCGTTCCTGATCGAAGTGTCAACGGGCGCCGCCCTGGTGGCGCCAACGGTCCAGGCACTGCCGTCGCGCATGGAGGCGGCCGATCTCAGTGACGACCGTGGTGCCTCCGAGTGGGCGCACGCCGCGATGGAACTCCTCGAGCCCGACGCGGTCGTCGTCAGTTGGTGGAGTTACTCCACGCCGCTATGGTACGTACAGTTCGCGGAGGGCCGGCGTCCGGACGTCTGGATCGTCGACGACCGGACGCGCCTGGACGAGGACCTGGGAGACGTCACGGACGTGATCGAAACGCAGCTGGACCGGCGGCCCGTGTACGTGATCCGGCTTCCGGGCGATGAGGACCTCGTCACGATCATGGAGAGGTACGAGGTGCAGGAGTTCGCGATGCCCACCGACCAGTCGCTCATCCGGATCCTCGGGCGAAAGACACGATGACCGGCGATCAACGCGGAACCATGGAGCCGCCGCCGGGGCCAGCCTCCCGCGTGCCTGAGCTGTCCTACTTCTTCCCCGCCCACAACGAGGAGGCGAACCTCGAGGGACTGGTGGCAGAAGCGCTCGAAACGCTTCCCTCGCTCGCCGACCGGTTTGAGATCGTGATCGTGAACGACGGCTCGCGCGACCGCACACCCGTCCTCGCCGACGAGCTTGCGGCCGCCCACCCGGACATGGTTCGAGTGGTGCACCATCCCACCAACCTCGGGTACGGGGCTGCGCTCCGCTCCGGCTTTCGGGCTGCGCGGTTCGGGCTCATCTGCTTCACGGACGGCGATCGCCAGTTCAAGGTCGTGGATCTCGGGCGACTGACGGCGCGACTGACGGCGGACGACGCACCCGACGTCGTGGCCGGCTTCCGAATCCAGCGCGCGGACCCGCCGATCCGGACCCTCTACGCGCGCCTGTACCGGCTGGCGAACCGGATCTTCTACGGGCTGCCGGTGCGTGACGTGGATTGCGCCTGCAAGCTCTTCCGTCGCGAGGCGCTGCAGGGAATCCGTGTGGCCTCGGGGGGCGCCTTCTTCTCGGCCGAACTGCTGATCAAGCTCGGGGCGAAGGGCGCCAGGATCGCCGAGGTGGGCGTGCCGCACTACCCACGCCGGGCCGGCTCGGCCACGGGCGCGAAGCTGAGCGTTGTGTGGCGGGCGGTCAAGGACTTCTGGACGCTCCGACTGCGCATGTGGCGGAGCCGCGGCCGGGCACTCGGTGTCGGCCAGCCCATCGTGGACGCGTAGGCAGGAGCGTTGGCCCGTTCCGCGGGGCCGCGGCGTTCCCTGCGGACCCCGCGCGCGCTCTTCGCTACGCGGGGCTACCCGCGCTCTTCCGGGGCAGGCCCCTCGCGGTGTTCGCCCTCCGCGTCCACTCCCAGCGAGTTGACGAAGTCGCGGAAGACGTCCAGGCGTGGATCGACAGTGCCCGCACCCAGTTCGCCCGTCAGCGAGATGGCTTCCCGGGAGCGCGCATCGGGCTCCACGGCCGCACGGGCCATCACGGATTCCGCGGCGAAGATCCGGGCGCCCGCGCGCACCGCCAGGGCCAGGGCGTCGGACGGCCGCGAATCCACCTCGATGGTGCGGCCGTTGGCCTCCAGGAAGAGCCGGGCGTGGAACGTTTCCTCGGCCAGATCTGCGATCACCACCTGCTGGATGGTGATCCCCAGCTCCTGGAGCGTCGAGGCGAACAGGTCGTGGGTCAGCGGACGCTCCGGGGCCATGCCCTGGAGGCGCATCGCGATGGCATTCGCCTCCCACGGTCCGATCCAGATGGGCAGGTAGCGATCCCGGTCGTTCTGCTTGAGGATGACGACGTGCTGGCTCGAGAGCATGTGGACGCGGACACTCTCCACCACAAGCTCCACCAGCCCTTCGGACATGGCCGGATTATCCCACGCAATCCGGGCGCAACGGCTACGGAGTGGCGCCGGGCGTGGCGGCTGTACCGGTTGGCGAGGCCGAAGAACGGCCGGCGCCTCGTGATGCCACCGGTCCCCCTGTGCCTGACGGGCGCGCACCTGCACTCGCGCTCGCGCTCGCGCTCGGACCCGGTGTCACGGCCGGCGTCGCAGTGGGCCTCAGGACGGAGCTGAGCAGCCGCTTGCCGTCGATCCAGAACAGCGTCGCTGGGTCGCCGTCCGCGCCCGGGATCACGTACATCCCGCGCACGTCCTTCCAGCCTGGATCCACGCTGACGCGGTACTGCTCGCGGAACGCGCCGGTTGCCTTGTCGATCGCGATCATGCGGGCGTTCGGCTGGTCGTAGGCATACAGGAGGCCGGCCTGGCGATCCCCGGGCGACGTGAGCGCAACATAGTGCGGACCGGGGCGAAGGATCGTGTCGCCCGGCTCCGCCGCCTGCCAGCCGCCGGCCTGACCGCCCACGAACCGTCTCAGCACGCCGCCCTCGGAGAGGTAGACGTCGCCGTCGATGTAGAGCGCGTCCACGTCGTCGAGTGTCTGGGCCGTCGCGAGGAATCCCGTTGGCGGCGCAGGGTAGCCGCTGCCATCCGCGGCCGGTGAATACCGCAGGATCTGCTTCTCGGACGGGTCGACCACGTAGAGGTTGTAGAGGGCCTGCTCCGGGTCGCCGCGGAGGAACGTGCCGATCGCCCGGACGTCGGTCCCCCAGCCTGATGCTCCGTTCACGGTGACGCGGGAGAGCGTGCCGGTGCCCTTCGCGTCGGCCGGCCGCCAGCGCCACAGGACGTTCTTCGCATCGAGGATGAGCAGGTCCAGCCCTCCGGTTGCCAGCATCTTCGGCTCGGCGGCCTTCGTGCCGGCGGCCGCCTGCCCGACTCGAAGGACGACGGTCGCCTTGCGTGCCTTGAGATCGAGGCGATAGACGGTCCGCGTGGACTTGTCGATGACGTAGGGCGCACCGTCCGGGCCCAGGATGAGCGTGGTGAGGTTGACCTTCGGGATGGATTTCTCGAACGAGAACAGGACTGCGGTCGCCACATTCATGACCCGGTAGATCCGGTCGATGCCCGCCACCACCTGGTTGTGGAGCGGCGCGATCGATGACTCGGCGATGCCCTTCTCGCCGGCCATCTGCAGTTGCTGGAGGGCGTCCGCCAGGAGGCGCTTGGCCTTCTCCGGGTCATCGCGGACGAGGTCCACGCCGGGCCCGAAGACCTGGGCGAGGTCCGCCTTGGCCTGCTGGAAGGCGCGCTCTGCCGCGGTGACCGAATCGATGCTCGGCCCATCGGCGGCCCGGCCACCGAAGAAGTACACCCCCAGACCAAGGGCGGCCACCACCACCACGAACGCGAGAATGGCCAGGGCCGCGCGCCGGCGGGCCGCGCGGCGGGCCGAGACCGGGTTCACGCGCCGGTGGGGCGTGCTGCGCCGCGGCAGGAGGTCCTGGGCCCGGCGCACGAGACGCCCCAGCATCCCGCCGGCCGCGGACCTCGCGCGGCCGGCCGAGGCCTGGACTGCTTCGACGCCGCCGGTCAGCTCGTCGGCCAGCGGGATCGGCGAGCGATCC
>JANPDJ010000123.1:0-15064 GCA_031431395.1 Chloroflexota bacterium
TCTCCCGGTTCCGGCCCGAAAGGTTGACCTCGCCCGGCCGGGGCGGCTCAGCGCGGTCGGCCTCTGCCGCGTCGCCGTCCTCGTGAGCGTGGGTGCGCGCGCGGGTGACCGTGTCGACGAGGACCTCCGTCGTGCGCCCGAGCCAGCCCGTGTTGCGCTCGAGGGCAATCCCTTCCTGCACGGACAGCAATTCATTGAGGCGCAGCCGCTTTTCGGCGGGCTGCACATCATCGGGCAGCCGTTGCGCCGGGGTGCCCGGTCGGGGCGAGAACGCAGCCGCAAAGACCGTGTCGTAGCGGACGTGCCGGAGGAGATCAAGCGTGCGCCGGAACTGCTCGTCGGTCTCGCCTGGGAAGCCCACGATGACGTCCGTGCTCAGCGCGATCCCGGGCACCGCCTTGCGGATGCGCCCGAGGCGTTCCAGGTAGTGCTCGATCGTGTACTGGCGGCCCATGCGGCGCAGCACGCCGTCATCGCCGGACTGGACGGGCAGATGGAGATGCTCGCAGACCGACCGGCATTCGCTCATCGCGGCGATGAGACGGTCCGAGAGGTCCCACGGGTGCGAGGTCACGAACCGCAGCCGCGGGATCCCCAGCCCGCCGTCCTGGGCGCGGATCGCGTCGATTGCGCGCAGGAGCTCGGCAAGATCCGGGCGGGCGTTCAGGTCGAGGCGACGGCCACCCCAGCGTTCCGTCGCGATGTGCCCGAACCGCTCGTCGGTCGGCAGGTCGTGCCCGTACGAGTTCACGTTCTGCCCAAGCAGCGTGACGTCCTGGTAGCCGAGTTCCGCCAGGTGGCGCGCCTCCGCCACGATCTCGTCGAACGGGCGGCTGCGCTCCGGGCCGCGACTGAATGGCACGATGCAGTACGTGCACGACTTGTCGCAGCCGTAGATGATCGGCAGCCAGGCGTGGGTGGGCGATTCCCGTCGGACAAGGTCGCCCGCGATGGCCGTGGCGCGGCTGTCCGCGAGGTGATCCGCGACACCCACGGCACGCTGCTGCACGACGCCCGTGGCGGCGGTGCGCGGGCTCAGGCCGACGGGCGCCTGCGCCCCGGCCAGGCCCAGCCGCTCCACGAGTTCCGGCTCCTCGTCCGGGCGCAGGAAGAGATCGACCGCCGGGTACCTGCGCCGGAGCCCCTCGCGTTCCGCCTCGCGAACCGAGCAGCCGGTCAGCACCACGCGCAGGCCCGGGTTGGCGCGCTTGAGGTTGGCGAGATGACCCTGGCGGCCGATGACCTTCTGTTCGGCGGCTTCGCGGATGGCGCAGGTGTTGATGACGACGAGGTCTGCCTGATCCATGGACGATGCCTCGGCGCAGCCCGATGCGAGCAGCCGGCCTGCCATCTCCTCGGAATCGCTCCGGTTCATCTGGCAGCCGAGTGTCCAGACAAAGAACCTGGGCAGCACCTGGTCCTCGGGCCGGAACTCGGCCAGCCGACCGTCGAGCGACTCCGCTGCGGGGCGCGGCTCACGGACTCCCGGCGGACTGATCGCCGTGGGCGACACAACATCCAGGACGGGTAATGAGCGCAATGCGCGTTGGGGCGGCTGCTCGATCAAGGGTGGGATGCCTGTGCTTCGATCGCTTCCTGGACTCCAGCCGCGACCGCGGGAGGAACCCAGAGCCCGGCATGCGCCTCGGCGTAGGTTTCGTGGTCGCCATGGTAGTCGCTGCCACCCGTCGCAACGAGTCGCAGGCTGGCGGCAAGTGCCTCGAGGTGCGCGACGACGCCCGCGGAGAACGTTCGGTAGTAGACCTCGAGGCCGCCGAGCCCAAGGTCCATGAGGTCGCGGACAACGGATGGCCGCTCTGCAGCCTCGCCGAAATGGGCCAGCACAGCGATGCCGCCCGCGCCGCGGATCGCCTCGATCGCACCCCTCGGGCCAAGTCCCTGCCGGGGAACGTAGGCCGGGCGGCCACGCGAGAGGAGTCGCCGGAACGCGTCGTCCACGCTCTTCGCGAAGCCCATCGCCACCAGCGCACGCGCCACGGTTGGACGACCCAGAGAATCGTCGTCGTCCAGCGGGAGCGACCGGAGAGCCTCCTCCACGGGGAGTTCCAGTTCCTGGAGACGTTCGACAATCAGCCAGAAACGCCGTCGCCGCTGCAGCCGCTGGATCTCGAGGGCCGCCGCAAGGCCCGGATCGTCAGGATCGACGCCCAGGCCCAGCACGTGCAGTTCGCCCTCGTGGAAGCCGTCGGCATCGTCGGCGACCGCGTTGATCTCGAGGCCGGGGATGAGGTCTACGCCCAGGCGCCTCGCCGCATCGCCGGCTGCCGGCAGCCCAGCAAGCGTGTCATGGTCGGTGATGGCAAGTGTCCGGATACCGGCAGTGGCGGCAGCCACCACCAGGGCAGCCGGTTCCTGCATGCCGTCGGAGCGCCGCGTGTGGGTATGCAGGTCCACCGTGGACGGCGCCGGCGGGACCACGCGCTCAGCGCGATCCCGGGTCCCGCGGTACGTCATCAGACGTCGACGAGGCGCTGGATCCGTTCGATCTGCAACGCCCGACCGGTTGCCGGATCGATGTCGATCTGCGCCGCGTTGAAGATGACCTGGCCGTCGCCTACCTCGAATCGGGTGGGCAGCGCGTTGATGAAGCGGGGCAGAACCGTGCTGGGGTTGAAGCCGATGACGCTGTCGATGGGACCCGTCATCCCGAGGTCCGTCTGGTACGCCGTCCCGCGCCGGAGGATGCGCTCATCGCCCGTGACGATGTGGGTGTGCGTGCCCACGACGGCACTCACCCTGCCGTCGAGGTACAGGCCCAGGGCGTTCTTCTCTGACGTGAGTTCGCAGTGGAAGTCCACCAGGCGGACGGGCGGCAGTGCCTCCGACGCCTCGTCGAGCAGCCGGTCTGCGTCGGTGAACGGGTTCTCGATGGGCTGCATGTACGTGCGGCCCTGGAGGTTGATCACCACGAGATCCGTGCCGTCAAGCGCCTGGTAGGCGCCCCAGCCGCGGCCGGGCACATCCGTGGTTCCGTAGTTCAGCGGCCGCAGAACGCGATCAGAGGACTCGAGATACGGGTAGATCTCGCGCTTGTCCCAGATGTGGTTGCCGCTGGTGATCACGTCCACGCCGACCTGAAAGAGGGCTTCCGCGGTGCTCACCGTCAGGCCCATTCCGCCCGCGAGGTTCTCCCCGTTGGCCGTAACGAAGTCCACGCGGCGCTCGTCGCGAAGGCCGGGCAGGAGTTGCTCCACGGCCAGGCGACCGGGCTTGCCGATCACATCGCCGATCATGAGGACGCGGCACGCCCCGGGCGGCCGGGGCGTATTCGCATTGGGCGGATTGCCGAGGGTGGCTACTTCGCGTACTCCACGGACCGCGTCTCGCGGATCACGGTGACCTTGATCTGGCCGGGGTACGTCAGCTGGTCCTCGATCTTGCGCACGATGTCGCGGGCCAGGTGGCCGGCCTTGAGATCGTCGATCTCGTCTGGCCGGACGAGGATCCGCACTTCGCGACCGGCCTGGACGGCGAAGCAGCGCTCCACGCCCGCGAAGCTCTCCGCGATCGCCTGGAGGTCCTCGAGGCGCTTGACGTAGGTGTCCATGGGTTCACCGCGGGCGCCGGGACGCGAGGCGCTGATCGCGTCGGCGACCTGCACGATGGGCGCCTCCACGCATGCGTACTCCACTTCCTGGTGGTGGGCTGCAATGGCGTTCACGACGCGCATGGGCAGGTTGTTGCGCTGCGCGATCGCCGCGCCGATGGCCGCGTGCGGCCCCTCCACCTCGTGGTCCACGGCCTTGCCGAGGTCGTGGAGGAGTCCGCCCATCTTGGCGATGGACACGTCCGCGCCCAGTTCGGCAGCGATGATGGCCGCCAGGCGTGCCGTCTCCAGCACGTGGTTGAGCACGTTCTGGCCGTAACTCGTGCGGAACTTCAGGCGGCCCAGGAGTTTGATGATCTCGGGCGGCAGGCCCGGAATGCCCACGTCATACGCGGCCGTCTCGCCGGCCTGGCGGATCACGAGGTCCACCTCCGCGCGGGCCTTGTTCACGACCTCTTCGATCCGGCCCGGGTGGATCCGGCCGTCCTGGATGAGCTTGGTGAGCGCGATTCGCGCCACCTCGCGCCTGACCGGGTCAAAGCTGCTAAGGATGACCGTTTCCGGGGTGTCGTCGATGATGAGATCGATCCCGGTGGCCTGCTCGAGCGCCCGGATGTTGCGCCCCTCGCGGCCGATGATCCGGCCCTTCATCTCGTCGCTGGGCAGGTGGACCACGCTCACGGTGTGCTCCGCGGTGTGATCGGCGGCGATTCGCTGCATGGCCGTCACGATGACCTCGCGCGCCTTCTCGCCGGCTTCCTCGCGGGCCTGCCGCTCGATCGCGCGGGCGATGCGGACGGCGTCGTGTTCCGCCTCCTCGCGCACGGCCTCCATCAGCAGCGACTTCGCGTCCTCCGCCGACAGCTGGCTCACACGCTCCAGCGCGGCGACGTGCTCCTGCTGGGCCCGCGCAAGATCCTCTCTTGTCCTGTCGAGTTCCCGTTCGCGTTCAACAAGCTTGCGGTCGCGCTGCTCGATCATGTCGGCGCGCTGGTCGATCTGTTCATCGCGCGCCAGGAGCCGGCGCTCCAGGTTGCTCATCTCGGCACGCTTGGCCCGGGCCTCGTCCTCGGCTTCGCGCTGGAGACGGAGTTTCTCGTCCTTGGCCTCGAGAATGAGGTCCTTCTGCTGCGTCCGAGCGCGCTCGATGATCAGGGCGGCCTTCTCCTCGGCCTGTTTCATGGACTTGCTGGCAAGCATCCCGCGTGAAAGGAAGCCGAGTACGGCGCCGCCGGCGAGGGCCACCACGGCGGCCATCGCCACGACCACGATATCCATCTTGTCCTCCCGTCCGGCCGATCATGGGCCGGACGTCCTGTCATGAAATGCAAAGCGACCATACCGGCGAGGGCTGGGCGGGACCCCTCGGTCCCTGACCCCGGTCCGATGCCCGGGTCGATCGCTGGACGTGAGCCTGCACGCCGCAGATTGGGGCGGCGATGCGCGAGTACCCACGTAGCGTACGGCCAGCCCTGCAGAGGGTCAAACCCGGCCGCCTGCGCGCGAGTCGCGGGCCGGGCGCATCTCTCAGGCGTCCGGCTCTGGATCCTCCTCCCCCGTCCGGAGATCGGCCCCCCGTGCGGCGACACGGCTGGCAACGTCCGGGTCGAAGCCGTTCCGGGCGAGCAGAGCGTAGGCACGCTGGCGACGCGCTCGCGGGTCCGCGATCCGCGCCAGGACCGCCCGGCGTCGCTCGATCAGTCGCATGGCCGCCTCCTCGTCCGCGGAGCGGCCGTCGTGCGACGGACCGCCGGTCCCATCACCAGCCTCATCGAGCGCGGACGCGCGTCGTTCCTCGAGGGCGGCGGCGGCGATGTCGCCCGGCACACCCCGAAGCCGGAGTTCCTGGCGGAGAACCCGCTCTCCGCGCGGCCGGACGCGATCGCGAGACTCGAGCCAGCCACGCGCATAGGCGTCATCGTCCAGGAGGCCGACCTCCACCAGTCGCTCCGCTGCCGCGTTCACGAGGGCCGGCGGATATCCGGCACGGAGCAGCTTCTTGCGAAGGTCCTCGACGGTGCGCGAGCGCGATTCCAGCAATCGCACGGCCGCCGCGAGGACCACCGCCGGGTCCGACTCGGCCGCGTGCATCGCGAGGCGTTCCGCACGGGCCTCCGGCGTGCGCCGGCGGGGGCGCCCCGCCGACCGATTCCGCCCTTCCTCGCCGGCCACCCGGTCCTACTCGGCCTCTTCGATCCCCTCCACCGGGAGTGCAACGTCGTGCATCTTCGCCCGGATCTGTGTCTCGATCGTGGACGCGACGTCCGTGTGGGCCTTCAGGAACTCCTTGGCCTGCTCACGCCCCTGGCCGAGGCGCGTCTCGCCCGCCGTGAACCAGGCACCCGTCTTGGTCACCACGTCCATCGCGACGCCGACGTCCAGGAGGCCGCCTTCCGTTGAGATGCCCTCGCCGTACATGATGTCGAACTCGGCCACGCGGAACGGTGCCGCGACCTTGTTCTTCACGACCTTGACGCGCGCCCGGTTGCCTACGGACTCCGTGCCGATCTTGATCGTCTCCACGCGCCGGATGTCCAGGCGCACGGACGCATAGAACTTGAGTGCGCGGCCGCCCGGCGTGGTCTCGGGGTTGCCGAACATGACGCCGATCTTCTCGCGCAGCTGGTTCGTGAACACGAGTGCGGTATTGGAGCGCGACACGGCGCCCGTGAGCTTCCGGAGTGCCTGGCTCATCAGACGCGCCTGGATGCCCATGAACGAATCGCCCATATCGCCTTCGATCTCAGCCCGCGGCACGAGCGCCGCCACGGAGTCCACCACCACGCAATCGATGCCGCCGGAGCGGATCAGGGTTTCCGTGATCTCGAGGGCCTGCTCGCCCGTGTCCGGCTGGCTGACCAGCAGTTCGTCCACATTCACACCGCACGCGCGTGCGTAGCCCGGGTCCAGGGCGTGCTCGACGTCGATGAAGGCGACCACGCCGCCGCGTTTCTGCGCCTCCGCGAGCACGTGCTGGCAGAGGGTGGTCTTGCCGGAGGACTCGGGGCCGAAGATCTCCGTGATCCGGCCGCGCGGAATGCCCCCGACGCCCAGCGCCAGGTCCAGCGCGATGGAGCCGGTAGGGATAACGTCCACCGCCTGGCGCTCCTTGGAGCCCAGCTTCATGATGGAACCGCGCCCGAACTGCTTCTCGATCGCCAGGATGGCGGCATCCACCGCCTTGCCCCGCTCTGCCGTGGCCCGCACGTTGACGCGCGGATCCGTACCTCGTTCGCCGGTGATCGCCATGTCGTCGATTCGCTCCTGTCAATTCACGGGCTGATCGAGGTGGCTGGCGTCCCGGCGACGATCGGCATGACTCGTCAGCCCTCGCCTGCGCCTTCCTCGTGGCGCGGTTTGCGCCTGGGCTTGATGATCTCCACGTTGGTGGGCGGCTCGAGGAGTGGCTGCAACCTGGACTTGGCGTCCTTGTCCTGGGCCTTCTTCTTGACTTCCTTGTGCGGGCGATCCCGGGAACCCATCAGTCCACCTCCGCATGCCAGTCAGGATAGGGAAGCACCCTTCACGCCGACTGCTCTGTGACTTCACTGCCGCTCATCCGGCTGGCGCGGGCGCGCAACGCGTCGAGATCTGCGGTGAACGTGCCGGCCTTGAGCGCCGCCCGAATTCTGGCCATGAAGTCTAGCGTGAAGGTCAGGTTGTGGCTGGTTGCGAGGCGGAATGCGAGGAGTTCCCGTGCTCGGAACAGGTGCGCGAGGTAGGCGCGCGAGAAGGTGGAGCACGCGAGACACGGGCAGTCGTCCTGCACCGGCCGCGGGTCGTCCTGGAAGCGTGAATTGCGGATGTTGAGCCGTCCGCCGGGCACCCAGAACTGGCCGTTGCGCGCCACCCGAGCCGGCAGCACGGAGTCGAACAGGTCCACGCCGCGATGAACGGCCTCCAGCAGGTCCGCGGGTGAACCGAGGCCCATCAGGTATCGCGGCCGGGGATCACCGGCCAGCAGCGGTACCACCACGTCCAGCGTGTCCTCGCGCTCGGCGGCCGTCTCATCGCCGGCAAGGCCCCCGATGTTGATCCCGTCGAAGGGCAGGGAGGCAATGAACCGCGTGGATTCGGCGCGAAGCCCCGGGTCAAGTCCGCCCTGGATGACGCCGAACATGGCCTGATCGGCCCGTGAATGCGCCCGCAGCGAGCGCTCTGCCCAGCGATGCGTGCGGGCCGTGGCATCCGCGACGACCGCCAGGGGCGAGGACGGAGCGACCGGCTGGTCGAACGCGACCGCGACGTCGGCACCCAGCGCCTCCTGCACCTCGATGGAGTGCTCCGGGGTGAACCGGTGAACCGAGCCGTCCAGGTGGCTGCGGAACGTGACCCCGTCCTCGTCCACCACGCGGAGGTCGCTCAGTGAGACCACCTGGAAGCCGCCGCTGTCCGTGAGGATGGGGCGATCCCACGCCATGAAACGATGCAGTCCGCCGAGACGTTCCACGCGGCCGTGCCCAGGCCGAAGGTACAGGTGGTACGTATTCGCCAGGATGATGGAGGCGCCCGCCGCCGCAACGTCGGCCGGATGAAGCGCCTTGACGGCCGCCTGCGTCCCGACCGGCATGAACTGCGGCGTCTCCACGACCCCGTGTGCCAGCCCGAGGCGGCCGTACCTGGCCCTGGTGGGCCCGGTGGCCGCCCCATCAGCAAGAACCGAGAACTCAGCCGCACTCACAGCGGGGCCTCATCGGCGGGGGGCGCGACGGAACCATCCCAGAACCCAGGGTATCCGGGCTCCGCGCGACGAGGTTGCGGCACGTCCATCCCAAGGCGCGCCAGGTGCTGGCGGGCGGCTTCCGTGGCAATGCGCCCCTGCGGCGTCCGGTCGAGAAAGCCCAGTCGCAGGAGGTACGGCTCGTACACGTCCTCAATGGTCTCGACCTCTTCGGCGAGCACGGCTGCCAGGGCGGCCACCCCAACCGGTCCCGACCCGAACTTCTGGACGATCGCTGCCAGCAGCTTGCGGTCCGTCACGTCGAGCCCCAGGTCGTCGATGTCCATGGCGCGCATCGCCTCGTTGACGGCCGGGAGGTCGACGCTCCCGTCGCCGTTGACCTGGGCGTGGTCCCGGACGCGCTTGAGGAGGCGGTTCACGATCCGTGGCGTTCCGCGTCCGCGGCGGGCGATCTCCCGCGCCGCGGCCAGTGCCAGCGGCACCTCCAGGATCCGGGCCGAACGCTGGACGATCTCCGTGAGTTCCGCTTCCGTGTAGAAATCCAGCCGGTACGACGCGCCGAACCGATCCCGCAGCGGCCCGCTGATTCGGCCGGCGCGCGTGGTGGCGCCCACGATCGTGAACGGTTTGAGGGTGAGCCGGAGCGAGCGCGCCGACGGCCCCTTGCCGATCATGACGTCCAGCGCGAAGTCCTCCATCGCCGGGTACAGGATTTCCTCCACGGCCCGGTTGAGGCGGTGGATCTCGTCAATGAACAGGACGTCCCGTTCGTCGAGGGCGGTGAGGATGGCCGCGAGGTCGCCGGGGCGCTCGACGGCCGGGCCGCTGGTGTACCGGATGTTCACACCGAGTTCGCGCGCCACGATGGTCGCGAGGGTGGTCTTGCCCAGGCCCGGCGGACCGAACAGCAGCACGTGGTCCGCCGCCTCCCCGCGCTGGCGCGCCGCGGCCAGGAGGATGGAAAGGTTGTTCTTGACGTCGCCCTGGCCGATGTACTCGTCGAGCCGGCGCGGCCGGAGCGTGCCTTCGACGATCCGGTCCGTGTCGTCGAGGATCTCCGCCGTGAGGATGTGCGAGACGTCGTCCGTCATTCGCGGAATTCTACCGGCACGGTGTCAATTTCGCACGGATGTTCTACCGTGGCCGGGCTGCGGATCGTCGTGCTGCGGGATCAGCACCCACGCGAGGATGCCGCCCAGGATCGACAGGACCATCGCCAACCAGATCGCGGGCAGGAGCGCCTGGTCCACGATCGCTCCTGCGAGTGCCGTCCCAATCGGGTACCCCGCGAAGTTGAACGACGACGACACGGCGAACGCGCGCCCGAACCACGCCGGATCGGTCCGACGCTGCCGGAGGGTAAACATCGTCACGTCGGCCGGCCCATTCAGGAAGCCCGTGAGTGCCATCGCCACGAAGACGAGCAGCAGGTTGTCGGTGAAGAGCAGAAACACGAACCCGAGCGTCGTGAGTGACCAGAACAGCGCCAGGAACTGCCGCTCGCGTCCCGTGGTGTCGATCCGACCCATCAGGAGGGCGCCCACGAACCCGGCGATCGCGGATGCGCCGTACGCGAGGCCCACGACCGCTGGACCCGCACCGATCACTCGCAGCACGATGATCGGCATCACGATCGCCTGGATCCCGCTGCCGATCCGGAGGGTCGACATGGCGATGGCAAGTCCGCGCAGCGTGGGGTGGCCGATCACGTAGCGCAGGCCGGCGCCCGCGTCGGTCAGGAGGCGGCCGCTGGTCTGGCCCGCCATCTTCGGTTCAGGGATCCCGATCGCCGTGAAGGCGGCGAGCAGCAGCAGCACGCCGATGACGCTCAGGGCAATGACGGGACCCGCGAACTGGGCCATTGCGCCCGCGATCGGCGGGCCGACGAGTTGCGCCACGACGTACGAATTGGAGTCCGCAGCGTTCATGCGCGTCCACAGGTGCCGCGGCACGATCATCGGCATCAGGCTTCGCAGGCCGCTGTTGCTGAGCGGGTTCGAGAACGCGGCTAGCCCCACGAGGCCCACGAGCGCCCACGGCGGCAGCAGATCGAACGTCGCGAGGACTCCCAGGAGCAGGAGAAGTCCCGCGCCGATCAGGTAGTCGAGGATCACCATGCGCGCCCGGCCGTGACGGTCGAGGAGCGCGCCCGCGAACGGGCTGGCAATCACCGACGGGAACATGCTCGCGAACGTGACGATGCCCGTGAGCGCCGGCGAGTTGTAGCGCTCCAGCGAAAAGAGGATGACCGCGACGCTGACCATCGACGACGCCAGCCGGCCCAGCGTCATGCTGAGGATGATCCGGCGCAGCGACGGGATCGCGAACAGGGCGCGATAGGAATTGTCGAACGAGGGCGGCGCGGCCGCGGGCGACGCGTCCTCGGGCCGATGGCGTCGCGGGGCTCCGCCTCCGACCTCGGAGG
Organism: Chloroflexota bacterium; assembly: GCA_031431395.1. GTDB lineage: Bacteria > Chloroflexota > Limnocylindria > Limnocylindrales > CSP1-4 > VGPE01. The sequence goes on from JANPDJ010000123.1 coordinate 10,675, forward strand.
GCGATTTCCGACTCATCGGGAAGGTGCCTATTCTCGGAGGAGCGTTCGAAGCGCCGCCTTGACGCGTTCTTCGAGGCCGACCCCCGGTGCCGATTCCGTGATCGAAGCTCGCGAGGCCTGTCGGGCCTCGCCCAGTGAGTACCCGAGCGCCTGGAGTGCGGCGACGACGTCGCCCTCCCCCGCCCCCTCGCCCGCGAGGACGCCTGCCGACGCCGACGCGCCCGAAGCGATGCCGGCCGCGGCCACCTTTTCCTTCAGCTCCAGGATCACCCGCTCCGCGAGCTTCTTGCCGACGCCGGGCACGGCCGTGAGGACGGCCGCGTCCCGCTGGAGGATCGCGAGCTGGAGGTCCGCGACGGGCCGGGAACCCACGATCGCGATCGCAACCTTGGGGCCCACACCGGTCACGGTCAGCAGCTGCATGAAGAAGCCACGTTCGTCCACCGTGCGAAAGCCGTAGAGTGCCTGTTGGTCCTCGCGCACAAGGTGGTACGTGAAGACCTTGAGGCGCGTGTTCGATCGGGCGGTGGTGAGCAGGGCCGGCGCCGCGAACACCTGGTAGCCGACGCCGCCGACTTCGAGGACCAGCGAGTCCGCGGCAACGTCCGCGACCTGCCCGTCGAGGGAGGCGATCACCGGGGTCCGGTCACTTCGCGGCGCGGCGGTCCCGGGCGAGGGCCTCGCCCACGGCCTGTTCGTACCGTGTCCTGCCGGACGTCATGGGGGCGATCGCCGACCGGTCCAGCACGGGCGCGCCCACCGATGTCGTGGCGAACGCGTGACCGGCAGCCGGAAGCGCCGAGTGCGCCGCCCAGATCGCCACCGCGAGCGCATCCGCCGCGTCGTCCGGGGTGGGCAACTCAGCCATGCCCAGCACGACGGCGACCATCCGGGCCACCTGCTCCTTGTCGGCACCGCCGTAGCCGGTCACGGCCATCTTTACTTCGCTGGGTGTCGCCTCGGAGACGGCGATGCCGTGCTGGGCAGCCGCGAGGAGCACGACGCCCCTGGCCTGGCCGACGGCAAAGGCCGTCTGCGCATTCCGCGAGAAGAACAGGCGCTCGACGCCGATGACGCCCGGACGGTGAAGCTCGATGAGGTCGCACAGCGCAAGGTGAATGGCGTGCAGCCGCTCCGGCAGTGAACGTTGCGGGGAGGTGACCACCACGCCGTAGTCCACCTGTCGGAGTCGCGCGCCGGTCCGCTCGAGGATGCCGAAACCCAGGGCCGCAGTCCCGGGGTCCACGCCGAGAATGATCACGCCGGCCCGCCCGCAGCGTTGCGTCGGATCGCGGCCGTCATCAGCGCGCTCACCCGGCGACCTCTGCGAAGACCTCCTCCGGGATCTCGAAGTTCGAGGTGACCCGCTGGACGTCATCGAGGTCTTCGAGCAGCTCGATCAGCTTCAGCGCCTGGCGGGCTCTCGCAGCGTCCAGCTCCACCGGCTGCTTGGCGATCATCGCCGATTCCGCGGATTCGATCTTGATCCCGGCCTGCTCCAGCGACCGGCGGATGCGCTCGAGGTCTGCTGGAGCGGTGTAGATCTCCAGTGGATCGGCGTCCGTGTCCACGTCCTCAGCGCCGGCATCGATGGCGATCAGCGCGATCTCATCCGGGTCCGTGCCGCGGCTGCGGGGAACGGTGATCACGCCCCGAGGCTCGAACTGCCAGGCAACAGCCCCGGCGCCCGCCAGCTGCCCGCCGGCCTTCGCGAAGATGGACCGGACGTCCGCGGCGGTGCGGTTGCGGTTGTCGGTGGCTGCCTCGACAAGCACGGCGACCCCCCCGGGACCATAGCCCTCGTAGGCGATTTCCTCGTACTGCTCGGCATCGCCGCCGCCGGTCGCCTTCTCGATGGCGCGCTTGATCGTGTCCAGCGGCATATTCGCGCCACGGGCCTTCTCGACGGCCAGCCGGAGCCGGAAGTTGCCGTCGATGTCACCGCCGCCGGAACGGGCAGCGACGGCAATCTCGCGGCCCATCTTCGTGAAGACGGCACCGCGCTTGACGTCGTTGACGCCCTTCTGCCGCTTGATCGTGACCATTTCGAGTGACCTGACATCGCTCCCGAGTATCGCATACGAATGTGCAACCGCGACCTGTCCGGCGGCGGCCGGCGCGGGGCAGTGGCCTCCCCTGGATTCGAACGGCTGGCGCATGTGGGAAGCGGGCCGCTTGCCGGGACGGCACTATGATGGCCGGACCAGAGTCAGCGGACCCCTCGAGTGGCCGAGGCACGCACGCGCCCCGGCATCGCACCCGAGCGCCGCGCCAGTTCGTGCAGCCCCGCGCAGAGGAAAGGACGTTGATCGATGCCAACCCGGAGCGTCGACCTCGAACATCTCCGCAGCATTGTGCTGGCCGGCCACGCCGGGGCCGGAAAAACCACACTCGCCGAGCAGCTGCTGTTCCGGACCGGCGCCATCTCGCGGTTGGGCCGCGTGGATGACGGCACAGCCAGCCTGGACTACGAACCCGAGGAGCAGAAACGCCGGGAATCCCTCTCGCTCGCCGTCGCCTCCCTCGAGCATGAGGGAACCCGGGTCACCCTGATCGATACCCCGGGCTACGCGGACTTCTCGGCGGAGGTGATCCAGGGCTTCGCAGCGGCCGACGCAGCGCTCTTCGTGATGGATGCATCCGGCGGCGTCGAATCCGGCATGGAGCTGGCTGTCGGCCTTGGCCGGTCCACCGGGCGGGCGGCATGCTTCTTCATCAACAAGTGCGACCGGGAGAACGCCGACGCGACGCGCGCGCTCGACCGGCTGCGCGCGACGTTCGGCAACAAGATCGCGCCCCTGCACCTCGCCATCGGGGCCGCCGAAACGTTCAGCGGGTATGTCGATCTCGTCCACCGCCGGGCGTACCGCTGGGACGGCACGAAAGAGATCGAAATCCCGATCCCGCCCGAACTCGCCGCAGAGGTGGTGACTCGTCGCGACCAGCTCCTCGAAGCTGCTGCCGAGGCGGACGATGCGGTCCTCACGAAGTACCTCGACGGTGAGGAGATCTCGGACGCGGAATTGGAAGCGTGCCTCCATCGGGGTGTCCGCGACTCGGTCCTTGCGCCGGTACTCGTGGGATCCGCGGCGAAGGGCATCGGCCTGAACGCCCTCCTCGACGCGTTCCTCCGCTACCTGCCCATGGCATCCGAGGAACCGGCAGTCTCTGCGCGTGACGCACGCACCGGGGCCGAGAGCGCCGTCGCGCCCGATCCGAACGGCCCGCTCGTGGTCCGCGTCTTCAAGACGACCGCCGACCCATTCGTGGGCCGCCTGACCTACCTGCGCGTCTTCTCGGGGACGATCCACTCGCAGAGCCATGTCTGGAATGCGTCGCGCGGCGAGGACGAGCGGATCGGACAGCTCCTCATCCTCCACGGCAAGGACCAGGAGGCGATCGGCGAGCTCAAGGCCGGCGAGATCGGCGCCATTGCAAAGCTGGCCGTGACGGAGACCGGCGACACGCTCTCCGCCCGGGAGAAGGCGCTGGTCCTGCCGGCTCTCGAGTTCCCGGAGCCCACGCTCGCGCTGGCGATCGAGCCTCTGTCCAAATCGGACCTCGACAAGATGGGGGCCGCGCTCCAGCGCATGCTGGAGGAGGAACCGGCCGTCCGCGTCGAACGATCCGAGACCGGCGAACAGCTCCTCCGCGCAACGGGCGAGGCGCAGGTGGCCGTCATCGTCGAACGGCTCAAGCGCAAGTTCGGCGCATCGATCGTCACGAGGACGCCCAAGGTGCCCTACCGGGAAACCATCCGCGGCAAGGCCCAGGTCCACGGCCGCTACAAGAAACAGACGGGCGGCCACGGCATGTTCGGGGACGTCTGGATCGAGATCGAGCCGAACAATGGCGCGGGCGTGGAGTTCGCCGAGCGGGTGGTTGGCGGCTCGGTCCCCAAGAACTTCTTTCCCGGCGTGGAGAAGGGCATTCGCGAAACGGCCGCCGAGGGGGTCCTGGCAGGCTACCCGCTCTCGGATTTCAAGGCGACGCTGTACGACGGCTCATTCCACGCGGTGGACTCGAACGAGCTGTCGTTCAAGATTGCTGCCTCGATGGCCCTCAAGGACGGCGTCCACCAGGCGAAGCCCGTGCTGATGGAACCCATCATGGCGATCGTCGTGCGCGTGCCCGAGCAGTACATGGGCGAGGTCAACCGCGATCTCATCGGCCGCCGCGGACGGGTCCTCGGGCTCTAGCAGGAGGACGGGAGGCAGATCCTCCACGCGCAGGTCCCGCAGGGCGTGCTGTTCACGTATGCGTCGGAACTGCGGTCGCTCACGGCCGGGCTCGGCATGTTCTCGTCCACGCTCGATCACTACGACGACGTGCCGGCGCACATCGCCGAGAAGGTGATCGAAGCGCATCGGAAGGTCGTCGCGGCCGGCGA
>JANPDJ010000124.1:0-43771 GCA_031431395.1 Chloroflexota bacterium
GGCCACGACACAGCCGAAACGTGCTCCGAGATGGTCTATCTCACCGCGGGAGGAGAGGCAGGCCGGCACCTGGGGTCCCTCATCGCACCGTTGTTGATCCACGACCTGCCGGTGACGCTCTGGCTGCCGGCCGAACCAGCATTCATCGGCCGGGCCGGGCGCGACCTCGCGGAGATGGCCGACCGACTCGTGGTGGACGGATCGCGCTGGAACGGCAACGGCCTCGGCCCGCTCATTGAACTCGCCGCACTGGCGGACGGGCGGCGGGCGATCTCCGATTTCGCCCTGATGCGCCAGTCCCGCTGGCGAGAGGCGATTGCCGCCACGTTCGACGCCCCGGAGTTCACGCCGTTCCTCCGTTCGATCCGGCGGATCGCCGTGACGTACGCAACCCACGACAGGACGGGCGATCCGGAGTCGTCGAACGTGGTACGGCCCCTGTACCACGTCGCGTGGATCGCGGGCCGCCTGGGCATGCACGTCCTGTCACCACTGGCGCCGGACCCGCGCGGCGCCCAACCCGGTGCCGAACAGGCGGGCGCGGCGAAACGGCCGGAGATGCCGTCGTCACCGCCGGAGTCCGGGGCGACGGCGCCAGTTCCGGGGGGCTTCTCGGCGACGCTGCGCAACGGCCGCTTCAGGGTTGCGATCGCCCTGCGGCCGCAGGCTTCGGGCATGCCGGAAGGCACCACGCTCAGTGTGGAACTGGTGGCCCGGCGCCGCGGCTCCGAGTTGCGCGCCCTGGTCACCGCCGAAGCGGAAACCGTCCACTGCCACGTGTGGCTCGACGGGATCGAGGTCCAGGGCCGCCGGTTTGCCAGTCCTCGACGCGTGGACGTGGAACTGCTCGCCGAGGCAATCGAGCGCACCGGCGATGACCACGTGGAGCGCGAGACCATGCAGATGGCCGCGTCGATGATCCCCGCGGCCCCAGCCATCCCGCAGGAGGATTCCCTGTGACCGATCCGCCGGCCGCCCCGGAACCCGGCGATGAACCGGTGCGCCGGACCGGCCACCCGGGCGACGAACCTGAGGTCGTGGTGCGGGCAACCGGCGCCGACGTCTCGGCCGAGGCGGCCGTGCGGATCGTGACGGCCCTCGCTCGCGCCATCGAAGTCCGCGGACGCGCGGATTTCGTCACCACCGGCGGCTCCACTCCCGCGGGCATCTACGGGGTCCTCGCGGCCTCCTTTGGCGATGCCCTCGACTGGACCCGGGTGCACGTATGGTGGGGCGATGACCGCTTCGTGCCCCGCGACCACCCGTTGTCCAACGTGCGTCCCGCCGACGCGATCCTGTTCGCCCAGCCGGAGGCGGCGGCAGATGGAGGCGGCGTTCGAGGGCTCGCGATCCCGACGACCAACATCCATCCCTTCCCCTGCGGCGAGGCGATCGCCCGCGCACACGGCGCCGCGTGGTGCGCCCGCCGCTACGAAGCGGATCTGCGCGCGTCCGGGCTCCGCGAATCGCGCGGATTCCCCGTGTTCGACGTTGTCCTGCTGGGCATCGGTCCGGACGGCCACCTCCTGTCCGTCTTCCCCGGGAGCACCACGCTGGATCGCTCCGATTGGGCGATGGCCGTGCCGGCCCCCACCCACGTGGAACCGCACGTGGAGCGCGTGACCCTGAACCCGGCCGTACTGGCGGTAGCCGGCACCGTCCTGATGGTTGCGATCGGCGCCTGGAAAGCCCCGGTGGTCGGAGAGGTCTTCCGGACCGAGCGGGACGTTCGACGGCTTCCGGCCCAGCTGGTCCGCCGGCGCGGCGTCACGTGGATCCTGGACCGCGAGGCGGCGGTCAACCTGCCGGGGCACCTCACGGGCGAGGCTGCGATTACCATCGCCCGATGAGCGACAGTCGGCCGTACTCACCCGGTCTTGAGGGCGTGATCGCCGCCGAAAGTGCGATCGGCATGGTGGATGGCCAGAACGGCCGTCTCCTCTACCGCGGCTATCCCATCGGGCAGCTGGTCAAGCGCGGCACGTACGCGCAGGTGGCAGAGCTGCTGTGGACGGGCGAGTGGAAGGCGGACGCGTCGCTGCACCCGGCCCGTCTTTCGGATGCGGTGCTGACAACGCTCCGGCAGGTGCCTCGCGACGCGAGCCCCATGGACGCCCTGCGCACAGCCGTGTCCGTGTGGGGCGCGGAGCAGCGGCTCGGCTGGCCTCCCACCCCGGCGATGGCCCGCGCGCTGACCTCGTTCTCCCCGTCGGCTCTGGCGGCATTCGGCCGTCTGCGGTTGGGCCTGGAGCCGGTGGAGCCCGACACGTCGCTCGATCTGGCCGGCGGATTCCTCCAGCAGTTGACCGGGGCGGCACCGGATCCTGCCGCGGCGCGCGCCCTCGACGCGTACTTCATCGTGGGAGCGGAGCACGGTCTCAACGCCTCGACGTTCACCGGCCGGGTGATCACGGCCACCCGATCAGATTTGGCGTCCGCGGTCTGCGGTGCGATTGGCGCGCTCAAGGGGCCGCTCCACGGAGGCGCGCCGTCGGAGGTCGTGAACCAGCTCCACGAGATCGGGTCGCCCGAGCGGGCCGAGCAATGGGTACGCGACACCGTGGGCCGGGGCGAGCGGATCATGGGCTTCGGCCACCGCGTCTACCGGGCCTACGACCCGCGCGCCGCGGCGCTCCGCGAGGTCGCAGAAGGCATGGCCGGCATGGCCGAATGGCTCCATCTCGCGGTGGAGGTGGAGGACGTCGTCCTGCGCGTACTGGCCGAACTCAAGCCGGGCCGGACGATCAAGACGAACGTCGAGTACTACGCGGCCGCCGTGCTCCAGGGCGTGGGCCTGCCGCCGGAGCTGTTCCCGGCGACGTTCGCACTTGCCCGGCATGCAGGGTGGACCGCCCACGCGATCGAGCAGGCCGGCGCCAACCGGCTGATCCGGCCGGACATGCGGTACACCGGCCCCGCCGAGCGCGACCTGCCGGCGTAGCCGCTCAGCCCGTGGCGGCGCGAGGGCGGCGCTCAGCCCGAGGCGGCCGGTCAGCCCGAGGCGGCCGTGGCCACCGGCGTTGCGCGACCGCGGCGCAGCGCGAGGATGATGCCGGTCGAGATGACGATGGCGCCTGCCACCACGAACGGCAGCGCGATCCCGCCCCCGACCACCACGGACCCGGCCAGCGGGCCGACGAGCCCGGCCCCGTACAACGGCAGGTAGACGAGGTTCAGGGTGGCCGACCGGCGTTCCGGGGGGACCTCTGTCGCCAGGAGCCCGAAGACCATCGCGCTGATGATGGCCGTCGCGGCCGCGAACACGAGCGCGGTCAGCGCGAGCAGTGCCACGGTGGGCGCGAACGGCTCGAGGGCGATGACGACGCCGCCGACGATCAACGCCCCGACGAGGACCGCGCGGAAGCCGATCCGGTCGCCGATCGCACCGCCCAGCGGCGAGACGAGGGCGCCCGCAAGTGCAGCAGTGCCGGCCACCAGCGCGATGTCGCTTGCCAGCCCGACCCCGGTCGTGTTGAGGCGCTCGACGAGAATCGGCACGTACGGCCTCGCCATCTGTGTCGCCAGGAAGGACACGCCGAACACCGCGAAGACGCGGCGCGTGCCGGGATCGGAGATCACGCCGCGGATCGCCCCGAATGCGAGACGCAGCACCGGGCCCTGGGGGATGACCTGGGGCCGCACCTCGCGCGAGCCGAGCGCGACGAGCGCGGCCGTCCCCAGCGACAGCGCGGCCGAGGAGGCGAAGACGGATGACAGGCCCAGGTGCAGGCCGTCCACCACGATTCCGCCGATGACGGGTCCCACGGCGAATCCGATGGGGGCGCTTGCCCCGAACAGCGCGATCACGGTGCCCAGCCGCCGCTGCGGTGTGACGTCGCGGATCGCCGCAAGCATCACGCCGGTGTTCCCCAACTGCAGCCCGATCAGCATCACGCTGAGCGCAAGCTGCCACGGCTCGTGGCTGAGGGCGACCGCAGCGAAGACCACGGCCTCCACGAGCGAGCTGCGGATGATCACGGCCTTCCGGCTGTACTTGTCCGCCCAGACGCCCCAGAGCGGTACGAGCGGGGCGCCCACGACGAAGACCAGCGACGAGAAGACGCCCACGAACCGCAGCCGGTCCGCGCCGGTCACGCCCATCTGGGACAGGTACTGAGGCAGGAACGCGAAGACCTGCGAGACGCCGATCCCCTCGACGAGACTCGTCAGCCAGAAGACGACGAGCAGGGCGCGCCAGTCCTGGCGGTGCGCGTCGGAGGACCGCGGAGCGCTGGGGGTGGCGGTCACGGCGTCAGAGTAGCGGGCCGCGCCCGCGCGGGCGCCAGATCGCGCCCGTGGCCGGGAGATGAACGCCGATCTGGGCGATGATGGCACCGTGCAGGCGACGGAGCGCATCCTTGTCGTCCCGACGAGCGGCCTCGTCGTGCTGGTGGGCGCCTCCGGTGCCGGGAAGACCAGCTTTGCCGCCCGGCACTTCGCCCCCACGGAGGTGCTGTCGTCGGACGCGTTCCGCGCGCTCGTCGGCGACGATGAGGCGGATCAGTCGGCCACGGCGGCGGCGTTCGATGTGCTGGGGCGCGTTCTTGCGCACCGGCTCCAGCGCGGACGCCTGAGCGTCGTGGACGCGACGAACGTGACGACGGGCGCCCGACGGACCCTGCTCCAGCTCGCGGACACTGCGCGACGCCCGGTCGTGGCCATCGTCCTGGACCTGCCCGAGGCCGTCTGCCAGGAGCGCAATGCCCGGCGCGCCGGCCGGGTCGTGGAGGCCGCTGTCGTCCGGCGGCAGGTGCACGGGGTCCGGCGGACGGTTGCCGACCCGGAGCGGCTGTTGTCGGAGGGGTTCGCGGCGGTCCACATCCTGGACGACCCGGCGGCGATCGAGGCGGTCAGCGTGGTTCGTGACCCCAGCCTGCGCGCGCGAGCCGTCTCTGGATCAAGGGCGGCGGTGCTGCAAGGAACCGATTCCACTAAGGCGCGAGTGCGCCGATCGGGATCACCGAGACGCCGTCCGGCCGGCGGTAGCCGTAGCCCCAGCCCGTGATGACCGCGAGCGCTGCGGGCCGTCCATGCCTGGCGGGATCGACACGGTCGGCGACCCGCAGGAGCGTCCGGGCGGCCTCGTCGACCGCACCGGGACCAAGCTTCATCTCGAACGCGGCCCAACTGCCGTCGGGCCGCTCGACGATCGCGTCGGCCTCGAGGCCCGTGCTGTCTCGATAGTGGGACACCGTCGCGTCCAGCGGCCCGGCGTAGACCCGCAGGTCGCGCACGACCAGCGACTCGAACAGGAAGCCAAGCGTCCGAACGTCCCGCAGGAGTCGATCGGGATCGGCGCCCAGCGCAGCCACCGCGAGCGACGGATCGACGAAATGGCGCGTCGGGGCGCTCCGGAGGAATGCCCGGGATCGGAGCGCCGGGGCCCAGGCCGGCAGGTCTTCCAGCACGAACACACGCGCAAGAGCAGCGAGGTAGCCCAGCACCGTGTGGTGATCGATGGGACCCTCGACACCGCCGACGTCGGCGGCGATGGACCGCGCGGATGCCGACGTGGCCACGTGGCGTGCGAGCGAGCGCAGCACGCGGCCAACGTTCTCGGGATCTCGGGCAACACCATCCATCCGGGCAAGGTCGACCCGGCGAGTCTCGTCGAGGTAGCCGCGCAGCACGACCTGCGCCTCACCGACAGTCCGGTCCTGTAGCGCCGGCCAGCCACCGACAGTGATCCGCTCGGCGAGGTCGCGGATCTCCAGCCCCGGGTCCGAAGCCCGAGGCTCGGCGCCGGCCAGCAGCGCCGCGAGCGAGATGTCGCCACTCGAGTAGCCGATCTCTGCGAGGGACATCGGCCGCATTCGCAGGCGGCTGAACCTGAGGGCACCGCTGTGGCGTGTCGCATCGTCAGCTGGCACCGCCGAGCCGGTGAGGATGAACTGCCCTGGGCGTCCACCGCCGGAGTCCACTTCCCGGCGTACGTGGTTCCAGATCGCCGGCACGAGCTGCCACTCGTCGATCAGCCGCGGCCTGGCGCCGTCGAGGAGCAATGCCGGCGCCAGGAGGCCGGCAGCTCGGGCTTCGTCGTCGACATCGAGGCGGACCGCGCTCGCGGCCGCCTGCAGGCCCGTCGCCGTCTTGCCGCAGCCGCGAGGACCCTCGATCACGACGGCGCCGATCGCGGCGAGACGGGACGCCAGTTCAGCGTCGGCAATCCGTGGACGGTATTCGATCCCGGACCTTCGGTCGGCTCTACGTGAGACACCCATATGTGGGGATCTTATGCACCCATATGTGGTGCGTCAAGACACCCAGATGTGCCGGGCACCCGGACACCGGGCCTCTAACTCGCGGTCGACCGCACCACTCGACCGAATGGCTTGACCCGCAGTTCCACCCACACGCCCTCGCGCATGTAGATGTCGTCCCGGGCGATCGCAAGGGCGGCCGCTTCACTCTCCGCCCGCAGGATCACCAGCGAGGCAGACAGGTCCAGGTAGCCACCCACCTCGATCACGACGCCGTCGTCCATCAGCTGCGCCATCCGGGCCAGGTGCTGCGGGCGCACGCGCGGGCGCGTCTCCGCGGCGTCCGGAGCGTACGTGGCCTCGATCACGTACACCGGCTCGATGGTGACGCCGGGCGGCATGCTGGTGGCCATCAGTGCGGTACTCCTCTGCTGCGCTGGTCGGGGCATCCTACCCGGCGGCAATGAGGACGATCGCGCCCAGGGCTGCGAGGATCCCGACGGCCTGCAACCGGCCGATGCGCTCGCGCAGGAATGCCGCCGCAAGCACGATCGTGACGACGGGGTAGAGCGACGAGAGGACGGCTGCGATGTCCAGCCGGCCCTGCTGCGCGGCGAGGAGGTACCAGAGGTTGCCGCCCAGGTCGAGGACCCCGGCGATTGCCACCGGGACCAGGCTGGGCCTGGCGAGCCGCCACGCCCCGCGACCCGCGAGGACCAGGGCGACCATCACCACGCACGCCACGATGCGCACGACGACGATGGGCAGGAACACCACGCCCTCGCCAACCTGGCCCAGGAGCACGAAGAAGGCCCCGAACCCAAGGCCCGCGATCAGTGCCTCCGGGACGCCTCGATGGCCGCCGGACGCCTGGTCACCCACACGAGTAACCAGCAGAACAGAGACGAGCGCCAGGCCGATTCCGGCCAGCTGCGCCGGTGCCGGGACACCCTGGAACAGGCCGCCCACCACCACGGGGATCCCCGCGCCAAGCACACCGGCGATCGGCGCCACCACGCCCATGCGACCGACGGCCAGGCCGCGGTAGAAGAAGACCAGTGCCGTGGGCCCGCACAAGCCCGCCAGTACGGACCAGACGAGGTCGGAAGCGGTCAGCCCATGCTCGCCCCACGCGACGGCGAGGACGAGCGCGATCGCCCCGCCGATCGGCTGGCTCCACAGCACCACCGCCAGGGACGAGCTGTGCCGGCTGGCAATCCCGCCGCTGAAGTCGCCCGTGCCCCATGACAGCGCGGACAGGAGCCCGAAGGCCGCAACGGCGAGTTCGGGTGGCATCAGGTGCGCGTCGGCACGGCCGCCTCGCTGCTCGCGTCGGAGCCGTCGAGGTTGTTGTCGAGCAGCCGCATCTGCCCCAACTCCTGCGGCAGCCCCACCTCGGGCTCGGGCTCCCTCACGGGTTCCAGCTCACGCTCAGCCTCCGGTTCCGGTTCATCGGTTGGGCCCACGTCCACGGCGGACGGACCGGGCAGCACAACGACGGCGTCGGCGACCGCGTCGTACCGATCGGAGCACGTCAGGTAGATGATCTGGAAGTCGCGGGCAAGGTCGTGCAGCAGGTCGAGGGCGCGGACGGCCCGGTCGTCGTCGAACGTGACGAAGGGGTCGTCGAAGATGAGCGGCGGCCGGCGATCGCCGGTCACGAGGCGCACAAGGCCAAGGCGGGCGGCCAGGTAGACCTGGTCCACGGTGCCCTGGCTGAGCTGGCTCACGGCCACCCAGTCGGCCTTCTCAGGTGCGAACACGCGGATGTCGAGGGTCCGGTCGTCCACCGAGACGCGCCGGTAGCGGCCATTGGTGATGCGCTCCACGTCCGCGACCATGGTCCGCTCCAGGTAGCGCGTCGCCGTGCGCATCGTTGCGCGCTCCGCCCGCTCGATGGCGGCGAGCGTCTCCGTGTAAATGCGGGCGCGACGCTGGACGGCCGCCAGACGCTCACGGGACACCGCGAGCTGTTCCGATTCCGCGGCCACCAGCTCCGCGTCCACCGCGTTGGCTTCGACGCGCGCGCGCGCCTTCGCCTCGTCGTCGCGCCAGCGTTCCAGTGAAGTCTCGGCGTCGCGGACCTCTGTCTCCAGACGCTCGCGGGCCCGTGGCTCGTGCGCGATGGGGCCGAGCGCCTCGAGCGCGGCCGTCTTCTGCTCGATTTCGAGCGCCGCGGCGTCGCGCTGTCGGGACAACTCGTCGGGGGTCAGCGTGCCGGCGAGCCCTTCGAGACGCGCCCTGGTCCGGTCGATCGCCTGTGTGTGGGCGTCCTGGCGGGCCAGCAGATCCTCCGCCGCCGCGATGTCCGGCAGCTCCAGGAACCCGAGTTCCGTAGCGAAATCCGCCTGCTTCGCGGCGAGGTCCAGTTCGAGCTGCGCGCGGCTGTGAGCGCGGCGCGCGTCCAGGTCCGCGCGCAACAGGCCGGAGACACGGCCGTGCAGCAAAGCCCGCCTGCGGCGCAGGGCGACGAGACCGACAAGCACCCCGAGGGCCAGGGATCCCATGACGGCGCCGACCAGGAGGCCCTGGGTCATGCCGGGCACAAGGATGCCGACAGCTGCGCCTGCAGCGGCCGCAGCGAGGAACAGCGCCCCCACGAGCGCCCACCCGCGCCACGCCGGCTCGGGGACCGGCATCGGCGATTCCATCTGCCGGGCCCCGTCAAGGCTCCCGCTCAGCGCGGCAATCTCGCGATCGAGCGAGCGCAGGCGTTCAACGCGCTCCCTGACAACCGGCAGTGGATGGCTGGACGGGGGGCTGACCTGGAGCTGCTCGACCTCCCGTGCGAGTGCGATGGCATTCCGGAACCGCTCGAAGCGCTCCCGGGCGGCGTCCCGATCGGCCAGGAACCGTTCCGCCTGTCGAGCCTTCTCGAGCATCGCACGGCCCTCTCCCAGGGCCGTCGCGGCAGTGCGCCGGCGCTCGCTGGAGAGCCCGAGCGCGTCGCGGTCACCGGCCAGAAGCGCAAGCGCTGTATCGCCCCGCTCGACGGCCGCCGCGAGGCGCACAACGTTCTCATCGGCCACCTTCAGGCGACCAGGGTTGCGATCACCGCGCATCTGCAGGTCGTGCAGGGCGCGCTCCAGCTTCTTCCTGGCCGCCGATGTGCCGCGGTCGGCGCCGCTGATGGACGCCTGTAGACGATCACGAAGGGAGGCTTCGTCGCGGTCGAGTTGTTCCAGTTCGTGGTGGCGGACCGAGGCCGTGGAGCGGAAGAACGGCTCCGTGGGGATGCCCGTCAGACGGGCAAGCCGGTCCTCCACCTCCGCCGGATCCGTGGTGACCTCGCCGTCCACGTCCAGCCGCACGGTCCCGCGGGCGCCGCGAAAGGCCTTTTCCAGCTGCCCGTGCCGCGTCCCATCCACGTCCTCTTCGATGAAGTCCAGCTGGATGACTGGGCGCGCATCCGGGCCGGCTGGCCACGACCGGATGGCATCGAGGTCCGCCTGGGCAGACGTCACCTTCCGCGCGAGGGCCAGCTCGATCGCGCGCTGGATGGTGGTCTTGCCAGCTTCGTTCGGGCCGCGAACCACGGTCAGACCGGGTGCGAAGGCGAGGTCCAATGCCGCGTGCCGGCCGAAATCCCGGAGGCGGAGGCGCGTGACTCTCACAGGGTCACCTCCTGACCGGACATCAGCAGGCGGCCCAGGCGGAGGACATCCAGCATTTCGCGGGCCGCATCTGCGGACCCCGCGGCCTCGAGCTCCGAGATGCGGGCCTCGACGTCCCGGATGAACGCACCGGCAATCGTCTCGGCGGGTGGCACCGGCCCGATCGCAAGACCCGGCGCCGAGAGGTCCCGGACGCGGATCCTGGAGAACGACGGTGCGAGAGCAGGCTCCACCTCGTCCAGATCGAGGTCCAGCTGGTCCGGCCTGACGCCGGTAAGCCGCACATCCAGGACGAGATCCGGGTGGGCGTGCGTCAGCAGGCGCGCGATGAGGGTCGCCTGGCTGGGCACCTCTGCGGCGTCCACGTCCAACCGTTCGAAGCGCGTCCGGCCCACGGTCCGCTCCTGGACCGTTGCCGTGCGAACGCCGTCCACGAGATCCAGCGTCACGAGCAGGACATTGCCGGCGCGATCCTGGTCCACGGCCACGGGCTCCGGGGCGCCCGAGTACGCGTAGGGGACGCCACCCGCACGGGCGGAGAGCATGGAATGCCAGTGCCCCAGGGCGAGGTAGTCCAGGCCGGACGCAGCGATCTCGCCGGCTTCGAAGACCACGTCGTCGCCGTCCGTCCGGCCGGGGATCGACAACGCGCCGTGGATCATCCCGATCCGCCACGTGGCCCGGGTCTCGCCGTGCACGTCGAACCCGGCCAGCGGACTCCGGGGCGCGCGCTTCGTGTCGAAGACGCGGCCATAGACGACGGCATCCAGGGCCGACAAGACCACGTCCGGCCGCTCCGGCGTGAGGACAACGACCATATCGCCACCGGCCGGTGCGCCCGCGAGCGCCGCGAGGTCGTACGCCCGGTAGATCGACGAGCGGTCGTAGACGTCGTGGGTGCCCGGGATGATGACTGAGCGGATGGTGGCCTGGACGAGCCGGTGCAGTTCGGCCGCGACGCGCTCCACCGATCGCCGGGGCTGCGTGTTCGAGTCGAACAGGTCTCCGGCAACGAGGAACAGGTCCACCCGTTCCTCGATCGCGAGGTCCACCGATCGCCGGAACGCGGCGAACTGGCGCTGACGCTGCGCAGCGGCCTGCTCCCCGAGATCAGCGTGGCGCGCGCCCAGGTGCACGTCCGCGGTGTGGAGGAGTCGGATCATCGCCGGTCGAAGGACCTCGGGGTGACGGGTCTGCTGACGAGAAGGCCGCCGGACCACGTGCGAAGGTTGGTGCGAGCGAGGAGCCCCCGTTTGCCCTCGCTCGCCACTGGCAGCATGTGGGTCGATTGTGACAGGTTGCCTGTCAACGTTGTCTCCGTGCCGGCCGACTCTTGCCCTTGACGTCCGGGGCCGCGGATGACCCGTCGCTCGGCGTCGGCACCACCTGCCGGCGATGGCAATCGAGAAGGGCCTGTCCCTCTCGCGCCAGAGCATCGACTACTCCTGCTGTGGGAAGGGCTGCAAGCTCGACTTCATCGAGGATCCAGAGCGGTTCCTCGACCTGGCATGCGTGCCGGCGATGTAAGGCTGCGATTCGTGAGGGCTGCCTTCATGGGCCGGGCCAGCTCCGGCCTCCATCGACGGATCGATAGATCGAGCCGAAGCGCGTTGCAGCCGCGAGGGACCGCCCGTCGTTCGTCATGGCGATCGCGAACGTGGGCTGATGGAATCCCGTCAGCGACCAGGTCCGGCCGGCATCGTCGGAGCGATACAGCCCCGACGGCGTGCCGGCGAGGAAGATCGTGCCCGCAGCGTTCGCGACGAGACTGATCATCGGATAGTCGGGCGGAGCGCCGGTCGCGTGCCAGGAGCGGCCCCCGTCGTCACTGGCGACGAGGCCACTGACATCGACGCCGATGAGTCGCGTCGCCACGCCGGTTCGTACCGCGTTGAGGTACAGGATGTTGTCCGCGAAGACCTTCTGCCAGTGCGCACCCGAATTCGTGCTCTCGAACACTCCGCCGGTCGCGAGATAGGCCCACATCCGGGCGGGATCGCCTGGGTCACGCGCGAACCCGTGAATGTCCAGGCCCGGTAGGTCATTGGCGATTTCGTGCCAGGAACGACCGCCGTCGGTGCTGGACCGGAAGACATCATGGCCAGCGATGATGGTCGACCCGTCCTCGCCGAGCTGCATCTGCATTGCGTCCGCGTTTGCCCGGAGGTCAATCCACGTCCGGCCACCGTCGCGCGATTCGAAGATGCCGCCATGATGGCCAAACAGGAGGCGATCCGGATCGCCCCCGACAAAGGCGATCGAGTGCGCGTCGCGCGTCGCCAGGTTCGCCCAGGCGACCGGAGCCTTCGATCCGGAGTTCAGAACGACATAGCCGCCGACCATCGTCAGCGCGGTCGCGACCAGGCCGGCTGCGGCCCAGCCGCGCAGCCCGACACGACGCAATCGTGGGATCACTCGCATCCCCGGATCGTAGCTGGCTTGTCCCCGGCACGACTTCGGCGGACCTGTAACACTTGAGCCATGGCTCAAGTGTTCGCGTCCGCGATCGATGCTGACCGCTGTGAGATTGACTGCCTTCACCCCGCTTCGATCCGGCCGCTCCTTGGCCTGACGCTCAGCACGGACGGCGCCGTGGCGGTCGGGGCACTGTTCGAAACGCTGGCGGATCCATCGCGCGCACGCCTGCTCCACGCGCTCGCGATCAGCGAGGTCGAACTGTGCGTCTGCGACCTCGCCCTTGTCGTCGGCATGAGCGTGTCCGCCCTCAGCCATCAGCTCCGGTACCTCCGCGAGCGGAGAGCGATCGCGCGCCGGAAGGTCGGCCGGATCGCGTACTACAGGCTCATCGATGACCACCTGCGCGGCCTCGTCCTCGGCGCCGTCGCGCACGTTGCGGAGTCCGCGGCTCAGAAGACAGAGGACAAACGAGCCTCGTGATTGACCGTGCGCTCCCGAGCCCACGTCAGGCGTGGCTTCGGCGGGGCCTCTTCCTCGAATACCTGACGGTCGGCTGGAACGTGATCGAAGGCATCCTCGCGGTGGGCGCGGGCATCCTCGCGGTGGGCGCGGGCATCTTCGCGGTGGGCGCGGGCATGCTCGCGCGAAGCCCATCGCTGGTCGGCTTCGGTGTCGACAGCGCGGTCGAGAGCACCTCGGGCGGCGTTCTCATCTGGCGGCTCCGTGGCGAGCTCCACGGCGACGGCGACGAAAAGGCGTTCGAAGCCCTGGAGCGACGCGCCGAGCGGATCGTCGGATTCTCGTTCCTGCTCCTTGCCGCATACGTTGCGTTCGACGCCGTGACGTCGCTCCTGAACCAGGACCGCCCCGCGGTCAGCCCGCTCGGCATCGTCGTAGCCGCCGTGTCGATCGCGGCGATGCTGTGGCTCGCGCGCGCGAAGCGGACCGCCGGAACGGCCCTCGGCAGCCGCGCGCTCCTGGCGGATGCCAAGCAGACCCAGGCGTGCTGGTATCTCTCGTTCACGACGCTTGCCGGTCTCGGGCTCAACGCGCTGTTCGGGATCTGGTGGGCGGATCCAGTCGCGGCCATGGTGATTGTCGCGTTCCTCGTGCGCGAAGGGTTCGAGGCCCTGCGCGGCGACCACGAGGAGGGCTGAGGTGGGTCACCAGGATCCGGTCCGCCAGACTCATGGAGTCGTGACGCCCCCGGGCCCCTCAGCGATGTCAGCCTCCCCAGGCGGCAACGGCCATCACCACTCGGCGGCGGGAGCCAGCGCCGGACGGCTCCGGATCGTACTCGTGCTGACCGCCGCCTACATGGTCGTGGAGGTCATCGGCGGGATCCTGACCGGGAGCCTGGCGCTCATCGCCGATGCCGGGCACATGGCGACTGATGTGGCGGGCGTGTCGATGGCGTTGCTCGCCATCTGGTTCGCCGCCCGTCCCCCGACAGCGCGCAAGTCGTATGGCTACTACCGCCTCGAGATCCTGGCCGCGATCGCGAACGGCCTGCTGCTGTTCGGCGTAGCGGCGTTCATCCTGTACGAGGCCTACCGCCGGTTCGTCGATCCGCCCGAGGTGCTCGGCGTCCCGATGCTCCTCGTGGCGGCGGTGGGGCTTGTCGTCAACCTGGTCTCGGCGTACCTCCTGTTCGGTGGCCAGAAGACGAGCCTGAACCTGCGCGGCGGGTTCTACGAGGTGGTGGGGGACCTGCTTGGCTCGGTCGCGGTGATAGTCGCCGGCATCCTGATCGCGCTCACCGGCCAGAACGTTATCGATCCGATCGCATCCGTCATCGTCGGCCTGTTGATCCTGCCGCGGACGTGGAGCCTCATCCGCGATGCGATCGACGTGCTGCTGGAGGCGACCCCCAAGGGCGTCGACCTCGCCGAGGTCCGCCGCCACATCCTCGAGGCACCCGGCGTGGCCGACGTCCATGACCTCCACGCCTGGACGATCACCAGCGGCATGAACGTGCTCTCGGCCCACGTCGTCCTGCATGAAGGGGCGGCGCCCGGCGACGCTCTCGATGAACTCGGGAATTGCCTCGCCGACGACTTCGACATCGAGCACTCCACGTTCCAGCTCGAAACGGCCGAGCACGTTCGATGGGAAGCCAGTCGCGACCGAGCCCAACTGTGATCGCCCAGGCGATCCAGGAGCCGGCGTGACCCCGCACGACCACGACAGCCACGATCACGACCACGAGCACGGCGAGGGCGAGCATCACCACGCTCCGAGCGAGGGCCTGTTTGCGCGCCTACGCGAGCTGCTGCGGCCGCACTCTCACGATGCGGCCACCAAGATCGATGCCGCCCTCGAGTCCGATGCGCGTGGCGTCCGGGCACTGAAGCTCAGCCTCGGTGCGCTCCTGCTGACAGGCGTCATTCAACTCGTCGTGGTTCTGGCTTCGGGATCGGTCGGTCTTCTGTCCGACACCCTTCACAACTTCGCGGACGCGTTCACGGCACTGCCGATCTGGCTTGCCTTCTTGGTCGGCCGACGCGTCGCGACGCGTCGGTTCTCCTACGGCCTCGGTCGAGCCGAGGACCTCGCCGGCGTCGTGGTGCTCCTGTTCATCGCGGCATCAGCGGTGATCGCCGCGTATCTCGCAATCGAGCGCCTCTTCCACCCGGCGGAGGTCAAGCTGCTTTGGGCCGTGGCGGTCGCGGGCGTTGTCGGCTTCCTGGGCAATGAACTCGTGGCGCGCTACCGCATCAAGGTTGGACGGGAAATCGGCTCGGCTGCGCTGGTCGCTGATGGTCTCCATGCTCGCGCCGATGGCTTCACGTCCCTTGCCGTTGTGGTGGGTGCAGCCGGCGTCGCGCTTGGCTTCCCGGCAGCCGACCCGATCGCCGGTCTGATCATCGCGGTCCTGATCGTGGTCGTCCTGAAGGACGCCGCTCGCGACGTCCTGATGCGGATCATGGATGGCGTGGACCCGGCAATCCTCGACGCCTCTGAGGCTGCGTTGCGCGCTGTGCCGGGAGTCGAATCCGTTGGCGCGGTTCGGGTGCGCTGGATCGGCCACCGGCTTCGCGCCGAGGCCGAGGTGCTCGTCGACGAGGACCTGACCGTCGTCGCGGCACACGAGATCGCCGAGGACGCTCGCCACTCCCTGCTGCATGACGTGCCGCATCTTGGGTCGGCCATCATCCACGCCGATCCGTGCGGCCACAGCGGGCAGGACCACCACGCTGTGGCGGCTCACCACGACCTTGCGGCGAGCACTGTCGCTGGCCGTCGCCCTGGGACGACAACGGTTTCAAGCGCGGACGGCTAGTACGGACCGTACTGCGCGGATCACGCCGGCCTGAGTCCGCGCAACCACCTCGGCTGCAAGGTCGTGGCCACGACTGCAGGTGAAGTCGTGCCGCGGTCGCGCGGCTGCACCGCTGACCCATCCAACCTCCGAGCGAGCTCCGGCCACTGCAACTCGGCGCGCGGCGACGGCATCACGGACGCCCAGGTGGTGCCATCGAGCGTCACCAGCGTCATGGGGAAAGCTGGTAGGGCCGCTAGCCTCGGCCTCCTCGCTAGCCGACATCCTTCCGCCTGACGCCGATTTCGGCGGTGCCTTCGACATTCCAGCTCGAAACAGCGGAGCGCAATCGTTCGGAGGTCAGTCGGGACCGATCCCCACTTGTGAGTCGGGCCACGAGTCGTTCTCGCAACGCACAGGCTGGCACTACAGGGATGTCGTACGATCACGTGAACACGCTCACAGCAGATGGCAGGCTGACATACGTGGTTGACAGTTTCAGGCAACTCGCGGCGACCCTCGATCGACGATTCTGGCTGGCAGCAGCCGCAGGAACAGTCCTGGTGCTTCTTGTGCTGGGCGTGCCGTCGGCAGTGATCCCCAACCCGTTCTTCATTCGAATGACGCCCACGGAGCCAGTCAACGTGGCCGTCTGGCTTGCGTCGGCCCCTCTCGCCGGCCTGTTGCTTGCGACGTACGTCTCCAGGAGAGGCGGGATCGCGGCCGATGACCTCCATGCCGCTGCGGGCGGAGGCCGGGCGACACTCGGAGGTGTTGCCGCCTACCTCGCCATCGGCTGCCCCATCTGCAACAAGATCGTCGTCGCCGCGCTCGGTGTGTCGGGGGCCATGAGCGTCTTCGCCCCGCTCCAGCCTGTGATTGGCGGAGCCTCGCTGGCGCTGCTCGCGGGCACGCTTGCATGGCGTTTGCGGATGCGGGCACGAGGTTGTGCGCGATGCGCGTCGGCCTCGGTAGCTCCGCCCGCGCCGCTATCGGATGGAGGGTCGCCCACCTACAGCGTCCGTTGACGCCGTGGAGCCCTGAT
Source organism: Chloroflexota bacterium (assembly GCA_031431395.1). GTDB lineage: Bacteria > Chloroflexota > Limnocylindria > Limnocylindrales > CSP1-4 > VGPE01. The sequence goes on from JANPDJ010000124.1 coordinate 16,540, forward strand.
ATACTCCCTGGGAGTATCAGAGAACCAAGTGAGGCATGGTGTGATGGAACTGACAGTGCTCGAGCCCACAGCCGTCGGGCTGCGTGCCGGCTACAGCTGCCCATGTGGGTGCACCCCCGCAGTGAGCTACCAACGGGGGGCTGAGCTTGTCGAAGAGGGCTGCTGCTGTGGCAACCAGTTCGCGGTTGGTCCCCGCGCCGCGGCAAGCCTGGTCGCGACCCCGGGCTTCCACGCTGAAGCACAGTCGTTCGACTCGCCTTGGGGAGAGCGCCTCGAAGCGGCCTGGCTCGTCGGGCCCAGCGTCCACGGCCCGGTCACATCGCACGACCACGATCACGAGGAGCACGGCACGTCTGCGGGCGGCCCCGTGATCGATCCGGTATGCGGCATGACTCTCGAGCCCGGGGCGGCCCAGGCCAGGGCCCTCCACCTCACCTACGGGGGCACTGACTACTTCTTCTGCGGGAAGGGCTGCCGGCTCGAGTTCGAGGAGGATCCGGAGCGCTACCTGGATCCGGCCTACGTCCCTTCGATGTGAGGTCGGTCCGTGACTCTTGAGGAGACGGCCACCGCCGGAGTGCGCTTCCCGGTCGAGGGCATGACCTGTGCCTCCTGCGTCAACCGGATCGAACGCTACCTGCGCAAGACCGAAGGTGTCGCTAAGGCGAACGTCAATCTCGCCACCGAGACTGCGACTGTCCGCTTCGACCCTGCCCTCGTTGACCTCGACGGTCTCCGATCAGCGGTTGAGGCCGCCGGCTACGAGGCGCGCATCGATCAGGCCGAGCTCAGCGCCGCCAGGGGTGCCCCCCGTGATGGCGAGATCGAGTTCAGCGGCCCGCTGACGGCCCCCGTCCGGGCCGAGCCGCGAGCCGCCGATCGCGCGGCCGCTCGTGAGCCAGAGACGAGCTTCCAGCAGCGCCACCTCGCTGATACCCGACGCCGCCTGCTGGTTGGGACGATCCTGACGGTGCCACTCCTCGCCGGCCTGGCGTCGATGACGGTGGCGCCATTCCTGCCGGCATTCCTGACCGATCCCTGGTTCCAGCTCGCGCTGGCCACGCCGGTCCAGTTCTACGCCGGCTGGCCCTTCTACAAGGGCGCCTGGAAGGCGTTTCGTCACCGCGCCAGCGACATGAACACCCTCATCGCGGTCGGGACCTCGGCGGCCTACGTCTACAGCCTCGCGGCGATCCTCGTTCCGGAGTTCTTCCGAGCCGCCGGCGTCGGCGCCGGGTCCCAGCCTCCGCTGTACTTCGACACATCATCCGCGATCATCACGCTGATCCTCCTGGGGCGGTTCCTGGAGGCTCGTGCCCGGAGTCATACGTCCGACGCGATCAAGAAGCTCATCGGGCTCCAGCCCCGCACGGCCCGGGTGAGTCGCGAAGGTATCGAGCACGACCTCCCGATCGAGGACGTGATCCGAGGTGACGTCGTCATCGTCCGGCCTGGCGAGAAGATCCCGGTCGACGGTGTCATCCGTGTCGGCTCAAGCGCGATCGACGAGAGCATGGTCACGGGCGAATCGATGCCGACCACCAAGCGGCCCGGCGACGAGGTCATCGGCGGGACGCTGAACACATCCGGCAGCTTCCGGTTCGAGGCGAGCCGGGTCGGCCGCGACACCGTTCTCGCCCAGATTGTCCGCCTCGTCCAGGAGGCACAGGGGTCAAAGGCGCCGATCCAGCGGCTGGCCGATGTCGTGACCGGGTACTTCGTGCCGGCCGTCCTCGCAATCGCCGGCCTGACGTTCATCGCGTGGTACGCCTTCGGTCCCGCGCCCGCCTTCAACCTCGCCCTGCTCAACATGGTCGCGGTGCTGATCATCGCCTGCCCGTGTGCGCTGGGACTCGCGACGCCCACTTCGATCATGGTTGGCACCGGCAAGGGCGCTGAGAACGGCGTTCTGTTCCGCAACGCGGAGGCTCTCGAGCGCCTCCACAGGGTGCGCGCCGTCGTACTGGACAAGACGGGCACCCTCACCGAAGGCAAGCCAAGGGTCACCGACATCATCCGCGTCCCCGGTGCGCCCGCCGAGGACGACATCCTTCGCCTGGTCGCGGCAGCGGAACGGGGTTCGGAGCACCCGCTCGGCGAGGCGATCGTCAGGTTCGCCCGCGAGGAGCGCTCCCTGGACCTCGCCGAGGCGACTTCGTTCGAGGGTGTTGCCGGGCAGGGGATTGCCGCCGCCGTGGAGGGACGGTCCCTCGTCGTCGGCCGGCCGGCGTTCCTCGAATCACGGGGCGTGGACCCCGGTCCTCTCCGCTCGGTCGCTGAGGGTCTCGCCGCGTCGGGCAAGACACCTGTCTTCGCAGTCATCGATGGTCGTCCGGTCGCCGTTCTCGCAATCGCCGACACGCTCAAAAAAGGTTCTGTTGACGCCGTGGCCGCACTGAAGCATCTCGGCCTCGACGTCGTGATGCTGACCGGCGACAACGAGACGACGGCCCGGGCCATCGCCCGCCAGGCGGGGGTCGATCGCGTCCTTGCCGACGTCCGCCCAGACGAGAAAGCCGCGCAGATCCGAAGGCTCCAGGCCGAAGGCAAGCTCGTCGCCATGGTGGGCGACGGTGTCAACGATGCCCCGGCCCTGGCCCAGGCCGACGTGGGGATCGCGATCGGGACCGGGACGGACGTGGCGATCGAGTCCGGGTCGGTGACGCTCATGAGCGGTGACCTTCGGGCTCTCGTGACGGCCATCGCCCTGTCGCGCTCCACGATGCGGAACATCAAGCAGAACCTGTTCTGGGCGTTCGCCTACAACGTCGCGCTGATCCCGTTGGCGGCTGGTGTCTTCTACCCGTTCACCGGGATCCTGCTCGATCCGATCTTCGCCGCGGCGGCGATGGCGCTCTCATCGGTGACCGTGGTGTCCAACGCGTTGCGATTGCGCGGGTTCACGCCTCCCGCGGTCCGCCGTTCGCCGGGCGCCGGCCGGCCCAAGACGCAGCCGGCGCAGGCCTGACCGTTGCGTTGGGACCTTCACGGCTAGATCCCCTGAGCGGCCGAGAGGGTCCCGAGGACCAGCGCGACGATCCCGGCCGCAACGGCGGTCGCCGGCAGCGTCGCTGTGAACGTGCGCTGCTCGACACGGAGTCGAAGCAGGAGTTGCCGGAACGCGGCGTACACCGCGAATGCGGCGACGAAGATGAGTCCGTGGATCAACGGCAGATTCGCAACAACAAGGACGAAGGCCACGACGCCCAGGGCGAGGCCCACCATAGACTCCACTAATTGGGTAGGGATTCGGCGGGCGCCGACGCGACGATCCGACGACCAGATCCCCCAGCGCGAGCTCGTGCAGCGGCCCGCACAGCAGCCGGTCAGGAAGCATCCCACGCGGCCGATCGCGACAGCCAGAAACATCCCGGGCGCCATTGCGTCCAGATACAGGCCGATCGGCAGTCGCTGGGCGAAGAGCACCAGGGCCGCGACGACAGGCGCGACGACGAGGAACCCGTCGACCGCCCAGCCGCCCCTGATCATGGACTCCTTCGGATGCAGGAAGGCGTACCACACCTTCGCGCCGATCAGGCCTGCGAGAATCGCGGTGAGTGAGACTGCCACGGTCTGGGCACCTCCGATCCGGGGCACGAGCAGGATTGCCTGCAGCACCACGGCGATGGCAATGCCGGCCACGGCGAGAGCCGTGTAGATCCCCGGGATCACGGCGGGTAACGCGGCGAGTGGCGCGACGAGGGCCATTCGCGTGCTGAGTGGCGTCGATTCAGCATCGTCGAGCCGCCAGTGGCGCCACGACCACCGTCCGCGTGGAAGGTATTGATGCGTGGCCCGTCTGGTACCTGGGTGCGGCGTCAGCCAGGAAGGACCGGTCGGCCGTCGCGCGATCTCGGCATCGACATTCCACCGCCCGGGTTCGAGCCCGTAGATCGTTGCGGTGATCGACACGGGTCCGGTGTCTGGAGCGATTCCCTCGATGGTTTCGTGGTGCTCGAACGTTGCGCCTGGGACCGCCTTCCCATCACCCGAGACGAGTCGCCCGGTGTAACGCACGGTCGCCGAGTACGGTTCCGTCCCTGACTCAGCGGTGAACCAGTGGCTGACGACCAGCGCCTCAAGCTCGATGGGCTTCGACGCGGCAGTCTCGCCGGTGATCCCGGTTACGGACGCAACAGCCGCCCCGGCACGGGCGACGACCGCCGGCGTGGCAGCCTGCCGTGGTTGCGCGGTGGTGCGCCGGCGTGCTGGCCTTGGTCTCCCCGATGCCACGGCAGCCTCCACGTGGTTCGATCAGGGCCCGATACTACTACACGAGCATAGTAAAGACTCCCGGGCAGGCTCATCTGAACCTGGCGCCTCTGCTACGAAGTCCGGACGGTGTGGCGCCCGGCGCCGGGATGGCGCCAGGCCCGGGCTGGCGCCGGGCCCGGCGTTCGCTCGCGCGATGGGCCGACCCTCGGTCAGCCTGCCCGGGCACACACCCTTGATGGCGACCCGCGCGCCGGTGATCCCCATTCCGGCACCGGCGGGTGGCCCCGCGAGGATGGCGATGTTCGACCTGGACGGTCTCTAGCCCGTCACCGTGATCATGGCTTTCATGCCGGCGCCGTAGTGTCCCGTGACATGACAGCCGGCCAGGAACTGGCCTGCTGCACTGAAGGTGTGCACCAGCTCCTTTGTTTCACCCGGCTTCAGGACGATCCCGTCCGCTTCGTCGTGCAGCATGGTCCCGCCCATCGACATCATCTCCTGCTCGTGGGCGCCCTGGGCTACCTCGTCGCCCAAGTAGAACTCATGGTCGATCGCGCCGGCGTTGGTCACCACGAATCGGATGGCCTCTCCGGCCTTGACGGTCAGCTGGGAGGGCTCCATCCGAAGCGAGTCGGTCAGCTTCACGGTGATGGCCTCGGGGCGGGAGCTCGCTGACGCAGCGGGTGGCGGTGACGATGGAGACGCGGTGGGCGCGATGGTGGAACCGGCGCCGGAGCAGGCGGCTACGAGGAAAAGGAGGATGGGGCCCAGGGCGAAGTGGCGAAGGTTCATCGTTCTCCTGTGTGAGCGATTCGGCGCAGCGTGGATATCGCGCGTCGCGCAGTGGCAATTGGGGGGAGCGCCGCTCGACGCCCGGGAGATCGTACCTGGGGGCCGTCAGCGGCCCTGACCGTCCGTCAGTCGCACCGCCACTCGCTCGGCGGCGAATGGCCATGTCCGCCATCGCAGCACTTCTCCTCAGATCCGGCGAGGTAACGCTCGGGATCTGCTTCCAACCGCGCGCAGCAGACAGGCAGGACGACCTGCTCGGAGCAGGCGGCGGTCTCCTCTCGGCGAAACAGGGGGCGGACCGGCCGCCCGGCGACGAGCACATCGCCCACCACGACCTCGTCGACGGGGATCTCGTGCGCCGCCGTCCGGAGCGAAAGGGTCCCAGTCGGGTCGGTGGCACCCGTGGGAGCCGAGTTGGTCATGATCCTGTGTCCCGTTTCCCTTCGGCTGATCGGCGGCTCGATCATCGAGCCTCTCGTCCGAGCTTGATCCCTGGACCTGAGAGCGATGTGAGTGGTGGCTGAGATCCTCGACCTCGGACGTCGTGCGGCCCTTGTAGTGCTCGTCCGAACCCTCACCGCCGTGACCTGCGTGCCCCCGTGCCCGCCATGGCCACCGACGTGCATCAAGAGCATTCCGCCGACGAGGCCCGCGTAACGGCATCGTGAGCTCCTATGTGGCTGGTCGGGAATCGCCAGATGCCCAGAGGCAGCCGGCAATCCACGCGAGCAGCGCGAAGACAGCGGCAACCAACCCAGCGCCCGGGTCGAGGAGAAGCACCGAAACCAGCGCGACCAGTGGGAGCGAGCACAGCCATAGCACCAGTGCTGTTCCGAGGGGGCTTTCCCCTTGGGAGGTATCGCCGCGCAGGCTTCGGAGGATCGACCAGCGCTCGCCACGCCTGAACTCGATCTGGCCGTGATAGCGGCCCATCGCGCACGTGAACCGCACCTCACCAGGCGGCTGGGGCGGAAGCACGATCGTGGTGTCCGCGGACGGGGCGAGACGTCGTTCCAACCGCGGCGAAGAGAACACCACCCGCTCGGAGCAGGCTTCGTTGTCCAGGCGATGGAAGACGAGCCGAAGCGGCGCGTCGGCTCGGGCGACGATCGATTGGGGTCGATAGCCGTGATCGACTGTGATCTCCACCTGCTGCTCGCCGGCGGCATCCGTTCGCGCCCGCATCGGGTGGGCGACCATCGCTCAGAAGATCCGCGTGACGAGGAGCCCGGTCAGCACGACCAGGGCGATGAGCGCAAGCTGGTGAGAAACAACGGCGCCCATGGCGCTGGCGCCGGTCGTCATCATGGCGCCGCCCAGAAGCAGAACGTCGGCGAGGGCGAGGATCACGACAATCAGCAACAGCGTGATCAGGGTGTCATTCGGCATGACGACACTTCACCGGTTGAACCTGAAGGTCTGATGAGCCACGGGTAACGGCCGACTGAGAAGTGCGTCAGAGCGCTCAGACCGTGAGGAGGATGCCGAAGCCAAGCGCGAGGACCACGATGGCCAGGACGGTCTTCGTTCCACCCGCGTGCTCGAGATGCCAGCGGTTGACGACGCGGATCAAGCCGGGCCGGCTCGCGAGGACGAGGAGCGCAACCAGCGGCGTGATGTACGCCAGGTTGTAGAGAGCGAGGCCTCCGAGGCCGGCCGCGACCGTCCCGCTGGCGCCCAGTAGCGCAATAACGCCGAGGTAGACGGCCCCACTGCACGGCACCGTGCAGAGTCCAATGAGCACGCCACCACCGAAGAGTGCCCCTCGGGAAGTCGAGCGCGCCCAGTCACGCATCCGGCCATGCAGCGCATGTGGCGCTTCCAGCTGCCAGCGGGCATCCGGCACCAGAACATCGCGCAGCATCCAGAGACCCATCCCGACTGCGGCAAGCGCCGCGATGCGGCTTGGCAGGTGGTTGCCGCCGAACCCGGTGAGCGACGCGACGACCGTCAGGAGTCCCAGCCCCAGCAGGAAGTACGTCAGCAGGACGCCCGCGACGAAGAACGCCCCAAGGCCGAGGACCGTCCGACTGGCCGTAGACGCGTCTGGTCCGCCACCGTGCCCCGTGGAAGCGAGAGATTGCCGCGCAGCGAGACCAAGAGCGAATGTGGCGAACAGGATCAGGACACCGAACGCGCACGGGTTGAAGCCGTCGAGGAAGCCGGCTGCAATGATTGCGGGCACACCGAGATCTCCAAGCGCCTGGTGGTCCATGGGTCGAGGAGCGACGGTGAGGATGGCTCCAGCCGACGCCAGGACGACGATCCCAACAGCGAGGAGCAGCAGCTGCCGCGGCCGGGTGTTCGATGCGTTGACAGCCCCGCGCGTCACGTCGTCACCGTGAGCTTGCCCTGCATCGACGGGTTCGCCTTGCCGCCGCAGCAGATGTCGCAGTACCAGCTGTACGTTCCAGCCGTGGAAGGGGCCGTGAACTCGAACACCTTGCTGCTCTCGGGCCCTACCTTCCAGTTGATGCTGAGTGCATCGATCGCGAACTGATGCCAGCCGCCGCCGTCGCTATGCATCGAGCTGTCCATGCTGGCGAGCTCGATCTTCACCGGCTGACCGGCCTTGACCGTCAGGGCCGCCGGGTCGAACCCGCCCATGCTGGCGTGCACCTGGATCGCTGCTGAGTCGGTAGCAGCAGGCCCCTGGAGCCGGATTAGGACGAGCGAGATGGCGCCGCCTCCAACGACGAGGGCGATGATGGCGAAGACAGCGAGCCGGAGCGGCCGAGGGAGATGGCGCTCCCCCCGTCGACGTTGTTCGCCTCCTGCCGCTCGGCGTACAGCCCGCGGCTGGAGTGCATCGACGCGGCCGTGGGAGTCTTGATCGCTCATCGTCTCGTCCCTTCTTCAAGTGCAACGTGGGATGGTGCCGCCGCGCTGCTGGCGGTACGTGCGTCACCAACACGGAGCCCGTTCCTGCTGAGCGCCGTGGGCAACAATCCGTCGACCTCGGGCTGCGACTCGCGGCTCGCCAGGCAGTCGCGAAGCCCCAGCGCAACGAGTCTCACCAGCAGGGAGTCCAGAGAGCCGCGCGCGGCTCGCAGTTGCTGCGTGACCTGCGGGAACGGCTGGGTTGTGCCGATCATGGCGGCGAGCGCGCTGACCTGGCCGCTCGCCGGCGGTCGCCGTTAGCGGACCGGTCGGCGCGTCCGAGCAGCGCAGTCGCGCCAACGACCGCCACAACAACGAGTACTCCCGCCGCCAGACAGCCGATCGCCTTCACCAGGATTCCTCCCTAGGTGACAACGAGCGTCGAGTGGCGCGGTGAGTCGGGCGTGAGTGGAACCTGAATGCCGGCTGAGAAGCTGGCTGATGGCACTTCGGGCCCTGGAGAAACCGTCGGGCAAAGCAGCCTGGCGGGGCTGATTCAATGCGATCTCTTGGGCAAAGTCCTCGCGGGGAGCGACGTCAAGATCAGCACGTCTTTCCTATGGCCCTGTCGTAGGTGCACAATGGACAGAATGCCCGAACGAGCGAGGAACCCTATGACCGGCGTATTCGAGGCGGGCGGTCTGCTCCGCGCAAGCAGTGCCCAGGCGCTCGAGACTTACCTGCGTCGGCAGGCGGGTATTCGTGACGCGCAGGCGAATGCTGTCTCTCAGACTGTCACCGTCGCATACGACGAGAGCGCGCTGAACGCGGACGCCGTCCGAACGCTCATCGAGCGCTTCGGGTGCAACTGCGGCGGGATGGTTGTCCCGTCCAACCTGTGCCGGGACGAGCAACCGGCCGTCATTGGCAGCACGGTCCCGCATCGCGGTGGAGATGCGTCCACGGTTGCGGCCGAGCGCCTCGGCCACGCGCTGCCTGCGCTGGCCACCCCCGGGGCTGCCGAACACGCTGGGCACCGGATGACAATGCCGGCCGCAGGCGCGCCGGATGCCGCGCCACACGGACTGCACGCTGAACACACGATGGCAATGCCGGCAGCCGCTGGTGGAGAGAACGCGTCCGAGCACGCGGGACACGCGCTTGCCGTCCCCGGCGTTCGCGCCCCGGCAGCAGGCGAAATGACCCAGATGGCCCACGCCATGGGACATGACGTCGGGATGACCATGGACCAGATGGTCCTCGACATGCGCAACCGCTTCATCGTCGCATTCATCCTGGCGATCCCGATCTTCCTGTACTCGCCGCTCGCGACCGAGGTCTTCAGGATCCGCCTCGGAACTCCGTTCGGCGTCGACCCGAACCTCCTCGCCTTCGTCCTCGCGACTCCCGCCGTCGCATGGAGCGGGAAGATGTTCTTCGTCGGGGCGTATCGGGCCCTCCGCAACGGGACGCTCGACATGTCGGTCCTGGTCGCCCTTTCGGTCGGCAGCGGCTACCTGTTCAGCGTCGCCGCGACCTTCCTGTTCAAGGGTGAGGTCTTCTACGAGGCGGCGGTCGTCCTGCTGGCGTTCGTTCTCTTCGGACACTGGCTCGAGATGCGCGCTCGGGCCGGGGCCTCGGATGCGATCAAGGCGCTCCTAAACCTCACGCCGCCGAAGGCGACCGTGATCCGAGGCGGCGAGCCGATCGAGATCCCGACGGCAGAGGTCGTCATCGACGACATCGTCCTGATCCGGCCCGGCGACAAGGTCCCGGTCGACGGCGTCATCATCGATGGCAGCTCGGCGGTCGACGAATCCATGATCACGGGCGAGAGCGTGCCGGTCGAAAAGACGGTTGGCTCGAATGTCATCGGCGCGTCGATCAACAAGACCGGCACCTTCCGGTTCAAGGCGACGAACGTCGGCGCGGACACCGCCCTTGCCCAGATTGTCAAGCTCGTCCAGCTCGCCCAGAATTCGAAGGCACCGGCGCAGCGGCTGGCCGACCGGGCGGCCCAGTGGCTCGTTGCGGCAGCCGTCATCCTCGGGCTCATCACGTTCTTCGGATGGCTGACGATCGGCGGCTCGACGTTCGTCTTCGCCCTCACGCTCGCCATCACCGTCGTCATCATCGCCTGCCCCGATGCGCTGGGCCTGGCCACACCGACAGCGATCATGGTCGGTACCGGTCTGGGGGCGCTCAACGGCATCCTGTTCAAGAACGCGACCGCGCTCGAGCAGGCCTCGAAGATCGGGGTGGTGATCTTCGACAAGACCGGCACGCTGACCGTCGGCCAGCCGCGCGTCGTCGAGCTGATCGGCGCCGGCAACCCCGTCAGCGAGGATGAGGTTCTGCGACTCGCGGCGTCGGCGGAGGCCTCCAGCGAGCATCCACTCGCGCAGGCCGTGGTGGACGCGGCGAAGGAACGCAAGCTCGCACTCGTTGCGGCGACCGGCTTCAACGCCGTCCCGGGCCACGGGCTTGAGGCGACGGTGGACAGCCGGGCGGTCCTCGTGGGGAATGCCAAGCTCATGCGGGACCGCACCATCGACTTCGCCGCGCTTGAGTCCCGAGCCGATGAGCTGGAAGGCGCCGGTCGCACGGTGGTGCGGGTCGCCGTCGATGGCAAGGCGGGCGGCCTGATCGCCATCGCAGACGCGGTCCGGCCCAGCGCGAAGGAGACGATCGAGCGCCTCCACAACCTCGGCATCCAGGTGGCGATGTTGACCGGCGACAACCGGGCCACCGCCGAGCGGATCGCCGCCGAGCTCGGACTCGACACCGTATTCGCGGAGATCCTGCCGGGCCAGAAGGCCGACAAGGTCAAGGAACTCCAGGCCGCCGGCAAGCTGGTGGCCATGGTTGGCGACGGGATCAACGACGCCCCGGCCCTCGCCCAGGCTGACGTCGGGATCGCGATCGGCGCCGGCACGGACGTCGCGGTGGAGACAGCCGACATCGTGCTGATGAAGAGCGACCCGGTTGACGTGCTGGGCGCCATCGCCCTGTCGCGTGCGACCGTCAGGAAGATGCGCCAGAACCTCTTCTGGGCCGTCGGGTACAACTCGGTCGCGTTCCCGATCGCGATGGGTCTCTTCTACCCTGCCTTTGGGTTTGTCCTCCGGCCCGAGATCGCGGCGATCAGCATGGCCGGAAGCTCGTTCCTCGTGGCCGTGAACGCGCTACTCCTGAAGCGTACGAAGCTCGAGGGGATCCGCCGCTACGGCGCAACCTGAGCCTGAAACGGCCAGCAGGCGTGTCGCATTGGCAAGCGGCGGACGCATGTCCGAAGGTCGGTCGGCCGGCTGGCGGAGGTTCACGGCGCGTCATCCGTGCGCCCCGCTCTGAGGGGCCCAAAACGGAGGATGAATCCGCCAGCGTGATCGCTGCCGCGCAGGCCGCCCAGGAACTCGTCGCGGCAACCTGGTGCGCAAACCAGAATGTGTCGCCGTCGCGGTCGGCGCTGACCGCCCGCTCGCGCTCGACGGCCATGCCGCATACGGGGTCCGTTGCCATCGTGACGATATCCTGGAAGGCGCCGTCCTCGAGCCACAGGACCCGGTCGGCGATGTCGCGGATCCGCTGGTCGTGGCTGACGATGACGACGCTCCGGCCCTGCTCCTTCGCGATCCGTCGGAGGAGACGCATGATCTCGTGACCAATCTTGCTGTCCAGGTTGGCGGTGGGTTCGTCCGCCAGGATGAGCGTCGGGTCGTTGATCAACGCCCGCGCGATGGCCACCCGCTGCTTCTCGCCGCCCGACAGCTTCTCGGGGAGGAAGTCGAGGCGTGCCTGGAGCCCAAGGTCGGTCAGGAGCGCCCTTGCCTTGTCGCGCGCAGCGCGAGGCTTCAACCCGGCGAGCTGAGCAACGATGGAAACGTTTTCGAGGACCGAGAGCGCCGAGAGCAGGTTGAAGTCCTGGAAGATGAAGCCGAATCGGCGAAGCCGGATCTGCGGGAGATGTCCCTCTGAAAGCGCGCTGATCTCGGTCCCGTCGAGGTGGATCGAGCCGCTGGTCGGCTTCAGCAGCGCGCCCATCATGGACAGCAGCGTCGTCTTTCCCGAGCCCGACGGACCCATGATCAGGACGACTTCACCGGGCGCGACCGCGAGGCTGACCCCGCGCACCGCGAGCACCGCCGTGTCGCCGTTGCCGAATCGCTTGCAGACGTTCCGAACGTCCAGCGTCAATGCGGTCATGGCAACGCTCCTCTACGGAAGACGATCGCGGGGTCGACGCCCGAGACCTGGCGGATTGGCAAGATCGCCGCCAGCCCCGCGATCAGCGCCGCGACCAGGGCAACCTTGGCGAGCGACGCGACGGTGATCGACAACTCGAGATTCAGGCCGGTCAGCGGCACCACAAACGCGAGCAGGCCGGTGAATGCGAGGCCGGCGAGGAACCCACCGGCGACGCTCAGGAACGCCTGGACCAGAACAACCCGATAGAGCATCCGGTTCCTGGCACCGAGGGCCTTGAGGACTCCGTATTCGCGTCGCCCGGCAAGCGTCGCAACGTAGACGGTGAGCGCGACGACCGCGAGACCGACGACGAACCCGATGGCGTTCATGATCGAAATGACGTCGGCGCTCATGTCCATCGTCAGCCGCCTCTCCTGCGCCGCGAAGTCAGCGGTCGACTGGGCAGTCACCCCTGACACCTGGCGCTCAATCTCGGTCGCGACAGCATTGGGTGATCTCCCCTGCGCGACCTTGGCCAGCACGAAGCTGACCACCGCGGCACCGCCTCGCATCGCCTGGAAGTCGTCGAACGACACGAATGCAACCGAGTTGACGAGGCTGGCTGTCCCCTCCGATAGCCCGACAATCCGTGCTTCGCCGCCGAGGACGGTGACCGTGTCCCCGATTGATACACCCGCTGACCTGGCGAACCCTCGATCGACGACGATCTCGCCCCGACCGGCCCGACTTGAGCCCGCGACCACGTTCCATGGCCCGCCCATGGAGGCGCCCGATGGCAGGCCCACGACGTAGGCGACGGCCCGCTCGTCGCCGGCCGCGACCGTGTCCGTCGCTTCGAGAATCGGAGTCGCCTCGGCGACACCGTCGACCGCCCGTACCTCATCGGTCACCGATGCCGAAATGAAGCTGGACACCATATGAAGATTCCGAACGCCAGCCTGGCTCACCCAGACGTCCGCGCCCGCTCGGTCGATGTACGCCGTCAACTGGTTCGAGACGCCCGCAAAGATCGCGTCGAGGGCGAGCACCAGCGACAGGGCGAGGGCGACGCCGCCAAGAGAGACGGCGAGCCGCACTCGGTTCCGAGTCAGGTTGCGCCGCGCCAGGAGCCCAGTCGCACTCATCCCCGGAAGACCTCTGCCGGTTCGAGGCGGGCGACGGCCCGTGCTGGGATGAGGGCAGCGAGGAGAGCCATGACCACACTGGCGACCAGAACCACGCCGACGGCAGCCGGCTCGATCTCGACCCGGAACTGCGGTCGCCAGGCCATGAGGCCCGTCGCCGCACCGTAGGCGAGGCCCACCCCAAAGACGGATCCCGCGACCGCGGCGATGAACGCCTGCATGGTCACGATCCGGTACAGGGTCCGGTTGCGGGCACCGATCGCCTTCAGCGCTCCGTACTCGCGGCGCCGTTCGACCGTCGCCGTGTAGATGACGAGACCGACGACAAGGACACCGACGACGAAGGCGATCGCGACCATCAACCCGATTGGAGCGTCGTAGACGCGGGCCATCAGCTTGCGGTCGTTGGCGATCACGTCGCTCTTGAGCAGCGCTTCCGAGCCCGGGATCGACAGCCGATCGCGGAGCGTTTCGGGGCTCGTTCCGCCGGTCGGCGTGACGATGAGGAAACCCTGGAGACCTGGTGTACGGAGCAGCGACTCGAGCGTCGTGATCCGGGCGAATGCGATGGAGCCTGCCCAGAATGTCGTCCCGTCCGAGAAGCCGACGATTGTGGCTTCCCGATCGAGCAGTCGAATCTGATCGCCGATCGCGATCGCGTGCTGCCGGGCCGCTGTTCGGTCGATGACCAGCTCGTCGTCGGTCGCCGGCTCGCGTCCCTCGGCGAGCTCCCATGGCCCTCCGCCCTTGGCCCGGTCATACCCGATCAGGAAGAACCCGTCCTTGCGGCCGTGGAGTTCGAAGATCACGAACTGGGAGACGATCGGGATGACCCGCGCGACACCAGGAGTCCGCTGCACAGCGTCCTCAGCCCCCGCGGGAAGGGTGGAGCTCGTGCCCAGGAAGTCGCGGATTCCCCGTTCGGCCACGAGCACGGAACCCGGCGCGTGGTCGAGGTAGGCCGAGGCCTGGCGGTAGACCCCGGAGCGATACCCGGCCAGGAGGAGGATCAGTCCGATCGAGACGGCCACGCCGAGGACGCTGAGTAGAAAGCGCGTCCGGTCCCGGAACAGGTTGCGTCGCGCGATCAACATCGCTCAAGACTCGACGACCCGGCCGGCACGATAGCCTGCCTTCTCGATCGCCTGGGCCAGCGAGGCCGGGCTCGTCTCGGCGGGGTCGTAGGCAACGTAGGCGGTCTCAGTTGCTGGGTTCACGTAGGCGCGAAGGACGCCGAACTTCGCTACGAGCTCGCGCTCGATCGTCAGGGCCCCGGAGCCGCCGCACCCCAGGCCGATGATCGAGATCCGGAGCCCGCGCACAACGTCCATGACGCGAGATTGACGCACCGGCCTGAGGCCAAGCTGAACGAAGCCTGAGACTTCTGGGCTCCGCAGGGGACGTTCACCAGTGGAAGCCGCGATTCGTCAGGGCCGCTTCGTTCGGCCCCGCCTCGCGTCATCTCCGCCCGGCCCAAATGGCTTGGAGGGTAAGAGACAGCCTGGGGTCGGCCGCTGAGAATGACCTGAGGTTCGGCTAAGAATCTCCGGCCAAAGTTACTGCGGCGAAGTCGGGGGCGGCGATTGCGGCCCTGCGGTCAGCGATGGCGCATGCGCGACGTGCCCGACGGAGCTGCCGGGCGATCACGATGATCCCGACCGCATTCATCCCGATACCGACCAGGAACAGCGGCGTCCGATAGGCATCGAGGAAGACGGCCGCGGCCGACAGGCCGAGAAACGGCAGCAGATCCACCAGGTGGTGAGCACAGCAGGCGAGCATCGCGGCCGCGCTCGTGCCGGTGCCGGCGGCAGTGACCGCGGCAGCTGTCCGGTGGCGTCGGTCCACCAAACGGAGCTCGGCGAACAGAGCGATCTGGGTACCGAAGCCGGCCGCGATGAGGCCGACGAAGGGAGCGTCGGCCATGAGCTGGTCGAATGCGTGCCCGGTGCCCTGGGCGAGACTGATGATCCCAAGGTAGAGGGCGACGAGCGAGATGGCGCCGACGACCCCGGCGACCATCGAACGCGGCGCGACCGCGACTGGCGGGCGGAGCGGGTGGGCGAGGACGGTCAAGGGCCGATTTCCCAGCGGAAGATCCGCTCCTGGATTTCGCCGACGCCCGCGAGGGTCAGTTGGATCCAGTTCGCGCCGGCGAAGAAGGTCGCTGCATTGCCATCGAAGCTGAGTGCCCCCTCGCGGTGGTGGCCGCCCTTCGACGCCGCCCATGGCCGGGCGGTCAGGGCCTGTCCGCGGTCGTTTCGCAGGACGGCGTTCGAGAAGTCGAGCGCATCGAGGTCCACGGAGTGCGTGTCGAGCCTTACGTCGAACGCGGCACCATCGGCCAGTCCGGCCCAGTCAACCACCACGGTCACCTGCCCCCCGTCACTGGTCCGCGTCGTGGCGGTTGTGGCGTTGGTGGCACTCCCCGATCCGGCCGCTGGGGTTATGGACCCCGACGCCTGAGGGCTCGACGCTGAGCAGGCGGAGATCAGGAGCGTGGCCGAGGACAACAGCACGGCGAGCATGTTCACGTTCATGGCTGCGACGTTGACCGGGTCAGCTGAGAGATGGATGAGTCCGTGCTGAGGAATGCCCGGCGGAAACGGAACGCCGGCCGGGATGGCCGGTCGGCGTTCCAGGATTGAGCCTGCTCAGTCGGTCGAGCGATGCTGATCGTGGAGTTGCTGCATCTGAGCCGGATTACACGCCCCGCTCGCGACCATCTGGTCGTGGAACGCGTCCATCTGCTTCATCTGCTCGGGCGTCATCATTCCGGAGCCGCCCATCATTCCGGAGGCGCCCATCATTCCCGAGGCGCCCATCATTCCGGAAGCCATCGATGGGCCGGAGGAGGCCGACGGAGTCGGGTCCTGGGCGGCCACAAGGCCGGCGGCCCCGAGGAAGAGCGCCCCAGCCAGGGCGCTGCCGGCAAGGATCCCAAATCGCTTCGATGTCATCGTTCGTCTCCTAGATCCCGAGCAGGCGGCGTGCCTGCTCGTATTCCGCCTGGTTGATCTCGCCGCGCGCAAAGCGCGCCTTGAGAATTTGCGCGGAGTCGTCGGCCGGTCTCCGATCTCGAGTCGGGATTGCTGAAACGACCGCCCACACGATGACGACCAGCACGACGACCGCGAGGGCCATCCAGATCCAGCCGTCGAACCCTGAACCCCACGCAAGACCGGTCATCATCTGCCGTTGCCTCCTGAGGTCGGCTCCGGATCGGCTCCGACAGCTCGAATGGTCAACCAGAGCCTTCAAGCGGCGATGCTCGGCAGCTTCAAGTTCTGATCAAGATTGACTGGGAAGGCGAATCTGCCAGCGCGCTGCCAGCCTCGACTCACCTGGCTCTCAGGCCCGTCGGCCACCGTTCTTCCATCACGACGTTGAACCAGAGAGGAACGGGAACCGATGAATTCGACCCTTGTCACCAGTGATCCCGTGTGTGGGATGTCAATCGATGTGGCAACCGCGATCGTCGTCGAGCATGACGGCCGCACGTACTACTTCTGCGAGTCCGCCTGCGCTGATACGTTTCGCGACGATCCCAGCACGTGGATCCCGCGGGCCGAGCCAGTCGAGGCCTGACGTCAGCTTGCTTCCCGCAGGAGGGTCACGATGAACGAGGAGCCGTGGCCTGGTCCCTTGCTTTCCGCTGAGATCCGACCGCCCATCAGCTCGACGAGGGCCTTCGCGATCGCGAGGCCGATACCCGAACCCCCGAGAGCGCGCGAGCGGGATGGATCCACGCGATAGAACCGCTCGAAGACTCGTTCTCGTTGCTCGTCCGTGAGACCAGGACCCTGGTCCACCACCGACACTGTCACGGCCTCAGGGTCCGTCCGGACGTAGACGGTCACCACCGTCCCATCGGCGGTGTAGCGGACCGCATTACTCAACAGGTTGTCCAGAACCTCGACGAACCGATCGCGGTCGGTCGTGACCGGCGGCACGATGGGATCGGCCTCCAGCCGGAGCTCGATTCCTCGTTCCCCCGCGGCAATGGTGTATCGCTTAATCGCTGTCGAGACGAGAGCCGTCATATCGACGGATTCGCGCTTCAGGGTGATTTGCTTCGCTTCGGCTCGCCACAGCTCCTGGAGATCGTTGACCAGCCGCGTCAGGCGGGTTGTCTCGCGCCGAAGCACTGACCAGGTTGCATCACTGGGCCGGATAATGCCGTCCTCGAGCCCCTCGAGGTAGCCGTCGAGCGTCGCCAGCGGGTTGCGCAACTCGTGCGCCACGTCCCCGACCAGCTGGAGCCTCCGTCGCTCCGTGGCCTCGAGCGACGCCGCCATCGCGTTGAACGACTGAGCGAGATCGCCAAGCTCGTCAGCCGACGTCACGGGCACGCGCTCGGCGTACCGCCCGGAGGCGATTCGGCGGCTCGCGACGGCCAGTCGGCCGATGGGCCGCGACAGACGGATCGATAGCCCCAGGCTGACCACGATCGCCGCCATGGTCGCCACTACAGCAGCGACGATGAGCGCCGTCCGGATGGCATCCTGGAAGGCGGCCCGGATCAGGGTGTTCATCATGGCGCTCATCCCGGCCGTCGCGTGGCCCATCGCCGAATCGAAGGCCGCTGGTGCAACGAACCCGACAGCGAGGGACAACGTCGCGGCTCCCACGATCACCACCAACAGGTGGGAGACGATCAAGCGGTTGCCGATCCGGTGTCGCGGGCTCATCGACCGCCTCCCATCGCCCGGAAGCGGTAGCCGACGCCGCGCACCGTCTCGATGAACGTCGGTGAGCTGGCATCATCACCGAGCTTCCTGCGGACGTTGCCGAGGTGCACCTCGACGACATGATCGTCGCCGACGTAATCCATTCCCCAGAGGCGGTCGAGGAGCCGCTGGCGGGTGAAGACAACCCCAGGATCCTCGGCCAGGGTCAAGAGCAGATCGAACTCGACCGTCGTGAGCGTAATCGGCGCCCCCCGCAGGCTGACCGTCCGCTTCGGCCGATCGATCTGGAGATCGCCCCGCTCGAGCACGTCCGCCCGTGGTTCACCCGGCCCGATACGAGGTCGGCGCAGCAGCGCCTTCACGCGGACGACGAGTTCGCGTGGCGAGAAGGGCTTGGTCAAGTAGTCGTCGGCGCCCACCGACAGACCGACAATCCGGTCGATCTCCTCGGCCCGGGCCGTGAGCATGATCACATATGCGTCCGTGAAGCTTCGTGCTCGCCGCAGGACCTCGAGTCCGTCGAAGCCGGGCAGATTCACATCGAGAATGACAACATCAGGCGCCCGAACTCGGATCATTTCCAACGCCGTGGGTCCGTCACCGGCCGTGATCACCTCCATGCCGTCGGCCTCGAGATAGCCACGCACCAGTTCAAGCATGGCCGTTTCATCGTCGACGACGAGGACCCGCGGGCCGGTCACTGCGCCCGGACCGGAAGCGTGACCGTAGCGACAGTGCCCTCACCGGTGCGGTTGGCCAGCTCGATCGACCCGGCATGCGCCTCGACGATCCATCGCGCGATTGCGAGTCCGAGCCCGGTTCCCGCAGGCCGCATCTTCCGCGCACGCGCACCCCGATACAGGCGTTCGAAGAGCCGATCCCGATCCGCCTCATCGAGCCCGATGCCGGTGTCCTCGACGCGGACCGTCGCTCGGCCGTCGCGCACAGCGAGCGCGACCACCACGCTTCCACCGGCTGGCGTGTAGCGGGCCGCGTTCTCGAGCAGGATCCCGAAGAGATCCCGAAGGCGATCCCGGTCACCATCGACGATCGCTGCCTCGACCAACGAAAGGCTCATTCGCACGTGAGGCTCCGCAAGCCGTTCCCGCCGCACGGATTCCACGAGCAGGGCGTCGAGTTCGACGGGACCCATGACAAGCCGGGCGCCGGACTCCGCTCTGGCCAGTGCCAGAAGATCGCCGATCAGGCGGCCCATTCGCTCGGCCTCGTCGCGGGCGTCGGCGAGGATCGCCTGGCGTTCCTCGGCCGGCAGGTCCGGGCGCTGCCCGAGCTCCAGGTTCGCGCGGATGGTCGTCAGCGGCGTCCGCAACTGATGGGACGCGTCACCGAGGAATCGCTGGAGGGTCTGGTGGTTGTGCTCCAGTGCCTCGAGCATTTCGTTGAATGCAACCGCCAACTCGCTGACCTCGTCGCCCGCGCGACCCATTTCCACGCGAGCGGCGAAGTCGCCTGACAGCGAGATGGCCCGGGCCGTTTCTGTGACGTCCGAGACCGGAGCCAGGGCTCGCCGCGCCAGAATGAGGCCGCCGGCGAGCGCCAGGCCGATCACGAGGGCGCCGCCGATGATCAGGGCGGCGCTGACCGTGGTGAGGAGGTCCTGGAGTGACCGGGTGGAGTCGGCCCACGCAATGTATCCCACCCGGATCCCGTCTGGGAGGTTGACGGGTTCGACCGTCAGCCGGACGACGTCGTTTGCGAGGACGAGCTCCCGGATGGCGTGGGCGTGCCGATTCGCGTCCGTCAAAGCGTCGGCGCCGACCGAAAGCCTGGGCTTCCGGGGGGAGCGGAATCGGCGAGCTCCGTTCCGATTGCGTCGAGGACGAGGACCCGGCCGCCGGTCGAGGCGAATTGCGCGATCAGGCGCTGGGTCGGACGCAGGCGCCCGTCGGCATCAATGTCCTGGGCAAATGCCCCCGCCGCGTGTTCTGCATTGGCGATCAGGCCGGCATTGAAGGACACCTCGAGCTGCTGGCGAAGAACCAGATACATGCCCGCGCCGAACGCCACGAGCGCGGCCGTGAGAAGCCCGGTGTAGATGAGCGCGAGCCGGGTCCGGATCGCGAGGCGTTTTGGAGACGTCCTCACTCTTTCAGGACGTAGCCGGCGCCACGGATCGTGTGGATGAGCCGGGGCCCGCCGATCATCTCGAGCTTGTTTCGGAGGTAGCGCACGTAGACCTCGAGGACGTTCGACTCGCCATCGAAGTCGTACGACCAGACGTGCTCCATGATCACGTCACGCGTCAGCACCTTGCGAGGGTGGCGCATGAACAGAAGCAGCAGGCTGAATTCGGTGGTCGTGAGCTCGATCGTCCGGCCCATTCGACGCGCCTCCCGGGCGTCGAGGTCGAGTTCGAGATCCGCGAATCGAAGCACCTCGCCGGACGGGGCCGCCCGACGACGAAGCAGGGCGTGGACCCGGGCAAGGAGCTCCTCGAAGCTGAACGGCTTGACGAGGTAGTCGTCTGCCCCGGTCTCGAGGCCCACAACCCGGTCCTTGACCTCGTCGCGTGCCGTGAGCATGAGGATCGCGACCTCGTCACCCGACGAACGCAGCCGGCGCGTGACCTCGAGGCCATCGATTCCGGGCATCATGACGTCGAGGATCACAAGATCCGGCAGGTGCTCACGAGCTTTCTCCAGGCCTTCCTCGCCCGATGCGGCCTCCACCACGCGGTAGCCCTCATAGGCGAGGCCGCGACGTACCACCGTCCGGATCTTCGCATCGTCGTCGACGACAAGGATGCGCGCCGCCTCGCTCATGGCCTCGGCCTCCGCGTCAGTAAGTCGTCCCGTGCATCAGGCCCCTGCCGGGCGTCTCAGTCATGCCGGGCTCCATCGCATGCTCGACGCCCCGACTCGGGCGGTGCCACGGGCAATTCAGGCACCGCGCTCGAGACGGATCGCGATCCGAGCGTGCCCCTGGAAGCTGAAACCAGCCTGAGCGTCACCTGAGACTCTCCGGGCGGACAATCCCCGGTCTCCACGCCAATACCTGGCTGTGCGAGGACCTGATCGCCGATCGTGGATCCGACAGGTTCGTAGCATAGGGCGCCTCATTCGACGGCCGCGGAGTCAGGGAAACGCGATGGCGAATGTCACGTGGCACGTGAGAGCAGCGACCAGGGCCGTGACGACAGGGAGCCACTCCATGGGCGCACCCTGTCTCGGTGGCGCGGCGTCGTCGAGAACCAGCGCGCTGATTCGCTCACGTGTATACGCACTGAACCACGATCCAGGGGTGCCGCCGGTGTCGTCGGTCGCCATCAGCGCTGATGCAAGATCACGCCGCTCGATCCCGAGCTGCAGGGCGTACGAGTCGGCAGTTCGTTCGAGATCGATCAGGCGGCGTTCCACGAGTCGGTGGGCAAGGGGCCACCATCCGATGAGCGGGAGCCACGCCTGCAGCGCGGCGGCGCGCAATGGAGCGCCGTGGCGCCGATGGTGCTCCTCATGTGCGAGAACGGCGCGCAGTTCATGCGGCGAAAGGCGATCGGCCAGCCGGCCGCCGAGATAGATCCGCGGGTGAAATGCGCCGACGACGAACGCGCTCGATGCCCCGGGAAGAACTCGGCAGTCCAGGCCAAACGCGGTCCAGGGGCTGCTGGACCGATCAAGCTCGCGACCCATCAGGTGTCCACGGCCTATGGCGAGGGCCACGCGACCGGCCCAAACGGCCATCACCATCGCGGCCGCGTATTCGAAGGGCATGAGCGGATCGCCGCCTGCGATACGACCAATGACCAGGCAGAGAGCTGCCACCACGAGCGTCGCGGTGCCGATCAGCGTTCCGTTTCGAACCACCTTGCTTACGGTTCCTCGCCATGGGCGAGGCGGATCAGCTGGTCTCTCGTACCGGCGTCGAGGTCGGCCACCCGGATCGCAAACTGGCGCAGGGCGGACGTGCCGTATCGGTCCACGATCCGGTCAACGGCGCGCTGACCCAGTGAATCGACAAGGACGGCCTCGTCCGCCGCCGCTTCGTAGACCCACTGACGGCCGGTCTTCTCGCGGAGCAAGATGCCCTTTTCGTACAGGCGCGCAAGCACGGTCATCACCGTCGTGTAGGCGGGATGACTCTGAGCGGAGGCGCCGAGTGCGTCCGCGACGTGCCCGACCGTCGACGGGCCGTCTGACCATAGAACCCGCAGGATCCGGGCCTCGAGGGGGCCAGTGACCTGTTCCACGGGGACGGGTGATTCAAGAAGTGGCAGGTCGCTGTCCTTCGTCATTCCGCGGAGATTACCCCATCGTTGCACCAGCGAGTCGTACGTGCGCCCGCACAGAGCCAGGTCTTGGGGAACGGTCCGCCAAGGCACGCGCCGTTGCCGCTCACGGCCGGTCGTGGTGCGCCTGTTACCCCGCCTTGACCACTCGGCTCACAGATGGCGCCCGGCGCACGTCTTCATGGCCGGGCGCGTTGCCGGGCATGGCGTCCTGGCGCTCTACAAGATTGCCTTCAGCGTCCCGCTCGTCGTCCTCCTCCCGGGCGTGAGGAATACGCCCCCGCGCGGATCCGGGTTCATTCCTCCGCGGATTCGGGGACAGAGGGATGCAGCGCGGCGGAACCGGCCACCCGGAAGACGTCGCCGTGGCGGTGGCGCTCTCTCCTGCGGCCTCGCCAGACGGTGACCCGCCCGCGGCCGTGCACCTCCCACGACCCGGCTCGCCCGATGACGGCCATCTCGTGGCCGATGCCCAGCACGGGCATCCCGCGGGGGGCACACAGGGCCAGCAACGCCATGGCCGCCTCGGGACGGGCGTCGTAGTCGGGCAGCACGCAGACGTTGGCGGCGGCCGCAAGTCCCGCCAGCCATCGAATCGGCCAGCCCAGGCGGACGATGCCGATGTCCAGTTGCCGTCCCCCGAGTGCCATCGCGCCGGCGGCACAACCCACGAGCGCCGCGCCACGCTCGTTGGCCTCCATTGCCGCTGCCCATACGGCGCTGCCCCAGAGCGTGCTGTGCAGGTACGCCGAATCGCCTCCGGGCAGGTAGACGAGATCGGCCTCGCCGACGGCCTGGGCATTCGCGGCGTCATCGGCTCCCCGGCGGTCGCGAACCGCCACGGTCTCCACTTCGGCGCCGAGCGCTCGGAAGTGGGCCTCGCCCAGGGCAGAAAGGCGCCGGAAGGCCTCTTCGCCGGCGGGGAACGCGGCGGTGGGCAGGATCGCGACTCGCGGCCGGCGCCGCCCGGTGGCCGTCAGCAGCCCGAGGTCGAATTCGGCCATGGAGGTGAGGAATGCGCCGGAGCCAACCAGCACAACAGGGCCCGACATGATGCGGGTGCAGTCTAGCGGGGGCGGCCCGAGAGGGGCCCCGCGACTCACGGAAGACCCCGGCGACCGGGTTGGGCGTCGCTGGGGTAGCCTCGCGGGGTGACAAGGCAGAACCGCTGGATCCTCGCGGCTGTGATCCTTGGGTCGTCGATCGTCTTCCTCGATTCGACCGTCATCAACGTTGCCCTGCCCGCCATCGGGCGGGAACTGCCGGCCACCGGGGTCGGCACTCTGGAAGGCCAGTCCTTTGTCTACAGCGGCTACTTCCTGTCGCTGAGCGCCATGCTGATCCTGGGCGGCGCCCTGGCCGACTTCTACGGGCGACGGCGGATGTTCATCCTCGGGCTGGCGGGGTTCGGGCTGACGTCTGTCCTCTGCGGTCTCGCGCCCACCATGGAACTGCTGATCGCCTTCCGCATCCTGCAGGGAGTTGCCGGCGCGATCCTCGTTCCGGGATCCCTGGCGATCCTGAGCCAGTCGTTCTCCGGCCAGGAGCGGGGCCGGGTGTTCGGCATCTGGGCAGGCGCATCGGCGGTCACCCCGCTCTTCGGGCCATTCGTGGGCGGCCTCCTGGTGGACCTCGCGTCCTGGCGACTCGCGTTCCTCATCAACGTCCCGCTGGTCCTCATCGCGCTCTACGCGACCGTCCGCGAACTGCCAGAGCACCGCCAGTCGGATGCCACTGGACGCTTCGACTGGCTTGGTGCACTGGTGGTGGCCGTAGCTGTCGGTGGCCTTTCGTTCGGTGCGATCCGGGGCCAGGAGCACAACTGGCAGGATCCGCTCGCCTTCGTCGCGCTCGGGACGGGCGCCCTTGCCACGATCGCCTTCCCGTTCCTGATGGCGCGATCAGACAGCCCGCTGGTGCCCCTGTGGCTCTTCCGGTCGCGCAACTTCGCCGTGACCAACCTCTCGACGCTGCTGATCTACGGCGCGCTGTACGTGTTCTCGTACTTCAACTCGCTGTTCTTCCAGGGCACGATCGGCTACACGGCAACCGCGGCCGGCCTGGCCGGGGTTCCCGGCTCGATCTTCCTCGTCTTCCTGTCGTCGCGATTCGGCGGCCTGGCAGGCCGCCATGGGTGGCGCCTGTTCATGGCCGTGGGGCCCGCGGTCATGGGCCTGGGCGTGCTGTGGCTGGCCAGGTTCCCGGCCACCAGCACCCCGTGGCTCTTGAACCCGGCCAGGCCGGAAACGATCCTGCCGTCCGCCGGATATCTCGTGGACGCGCTGCCGGGCATGCTGCTCTTTGGAGTCGGGCTCGCAATCCTGGTCGCGCCGCTCACGACGGCGCTGATGAGTTCCGTTCCCATCGCGAACTCCGGCATCGCCTCGGCGATCAACAACGCGATCTCGCGAGTGGGCCCGCAGCTGGCGGGAGCCGTCATCTTCGTCGCGGTCACGGCGACGTTCTACGCCGGTCTTGCGGCAAGAGTCCCGGGCCTGGACCCGGGCTCGGCGGAGCTTCGCCGCCAGGTGGCGCCCTTCGATGCGCCGGCGGCAGGCGTGACACCGGCGATCGCGGGCGCGGCCCACGAGGCGTCCACCGAATCGTTTCATGCCGCGATGCTCGTGGCCGCCGGGCTGCTGTTCGCCGGCGCAGCCGTGAACGCGGCGGGGATCCGGAATGCACCGAGAGCCATGGCGGCGCCATGACGACCCGCGACTGGGACGCTCTCACCTACGACCGGATCGCGAATCCCATGACCCGCTGGGGCGAGGCGGTGTTGGACCGGCTGGCCCTGACAGGCTCCGAGCGCGTCCTGGACGCCGGTTGCGGATCCGGGCGCGTCACGGAGCTGCTGCTCGCGAAGCTGCCCACCGGCTCCGTGGTGGCCCTCGACGCTTCACCGAGCATGGTGGACGAAGCGCGCCGGCGGCTGGCGGGCTTCGGCGACCGCGTGGAGTACGTGGTGGCCGACATGGGGCAGCCGCTGGCCATCGCCCGGGTGGATGCAATCCTTTCCACCGCCACGTTCCACTGGCTGCCGGACCACGATGCCCTCTTCACGAACCTGGCCGCGGTGCTGCGGCCCGGAGGGCAGTTGGTGGCCCAGTGCGGCGGCGGGAACAACCTCGCGGCGGTGATGGCGGCCTTCGACGATCTGGATCCGGGGCGCCGGTACTGGCGCCCGTGGCACTTCGCCACGCCGGAGGACACGCGCCGGCGGCTGGAGACGGCCGGGTTCGGCGACATCGAGGTCTGGCTCAACGACGAACCCACCGACCTCCCGCCCGACACGTTGCCCGACTACCTGCGGACGATCATCTTCGGGGCCACCCTGGAACGGATGGCCGAGGCGGAGCGGGAGCCGTTCGTACGTGCGATGGCCGCCCGGCTGCCGGATGGGCACCTGGACTACGTGCGGCTGAACATCGTGGCCCGCCGAGCCGCCTAGCCGCCGGCGAGCCGCAGGCGCTCGAGATCCTCCGGTCGGTCCACGTCGAGCAGGGAACTACCCGTGGGGTCGAACGTCCGCCAGTCGGCCTCGTCGATCGCCGCAACAGGCAATGCCGCGATCAGCGCCCGCAGGCTGGACGCGCCCCGGGCCCGGACGGCCGCGGCGGCCGCAAGCGCTGCGTCGCGCCGGAAGGCAGAGGGGAGTGGTCGCAGGTCGTCGTCCACCCGCAGCGCAGCCACCCCGACACCCGGCGTGCCTGCCCGCCGCGCCAGTTCGCGCAGGAGATCCGGCACGAGGCGGGGCATGTCCCCGCCAACCACGATCGCCACGGGTCCGGGCGCCGCCATCAGGCCCGTCACAAGCCCCCCAAGGGGGCCGGCTCCCGGCTCGTTGTCGGTCACGATGCGCAGCGGGACGCGAATGCCCCCGGGCCCGGCCGGAACGTCGCCGGCCGCCGCAACGACGATGACCTCATCGCAGGCACTCGCAACCGCTTCGATGGCCCAATGGAGCAGCGGCCGTCCGCCGAGATCCGCCGCCAGCTTGTTGCTGCCAAAGCGAGCGCTTCGGCCGCCGGCCAGCACGATCCCGGTGACCTGCACCGCATCAGCGTCGGCCGGAGCAGCGCTGGCCGGATCGGTCGGGAGGGTCATCCGGTTTGCGATCGGACGACGACCGGCGCCCGTGGACCGGGCACATGGCCGGCCGGCGTCCGCCGCAGCAATGCCCGCCGATCCATGTGCTCGAGGATCGCCAGCGCATACCGCCGGCTGGTGCCGGTTGCATCGCGAAAGGCAGCAGGCGACAGAGGCGCTGCCGTGGCCATCCGGAGTGCCTGGTCCTCGTACCGTTGGAGACTCGCCGCCTCCCACGCAAGGTCATCCTCGACACGGACGATCCGTCCAGCCGCTTCCAGCGCCCGAATACCCTCCGGCGGGCAGCCGGCCGCGGTCGCAGCCTCGCGCAGCGATGGCGGGGCGGGTGCGGCGAGCGACGCAGCCAGGCGATCCATCGCCGCCAGAAGCGCCGCACTCGGTCCGGTCCGCGACCCCTCCGGCAGGATGCGATCACCGTCTCGCACGAGCCGGCCCGAAGCGACGAGGCGCTCGACGATCGCGTCCGCGACTGCAGCCGCAGCGCTCCGATCCAGCGTCACGCGACGCCGGCTCTCCGCGACGAGTCCGGCCCGAAGCTCCGCGATGGAGGCAGATCCCGCGGCCGCCACAAGGGCAGGTGCGGCGGCTTCCAGCGCACCGACGACATCCAGGGCGAGGACCACCCCGGCGGTTGCGACCGGCCTTCGTCCGCCCGTGCCGAGGGCCAGCGCTGCAGCCCGAACGGCCGGCAGGGCCCCGTGGAGCCCAACCAGCGCGTCAAGCTGATCGCCGCTCCCCCACGACGCGCCGGCCAGCCGGCCCAGGGTCGCGGCATCGACGCGCCGACGGGAGGCTCCGCGCGGCGGCAGTGGATCCAGGATCCGGCCCCCGGCCAGCGTCTCCCCAGGCGATGGCCGACGAAGAACGAACGGGTCGCCGATCGCCGCCGCAATGGGCCGCGCCAGCCGGGCGATCGCCGTGATCGACCCGTCGCCGCCGGCCGCCGACGCCCGGCGTCCCATGTCGAGCGTGCCGTCCACCTGGTCCGTGCCCGCGTGGATACGAATGCACTGGCCGTGCCGCGGGTC
>JANPDJ010000125.1:0-21185 GCA_031431395.1 Chloroflexota bacterium
GAGCCGATTCGAATCCGTCTCGTCGGGCCCGAAGACGCGGAAGTTCGTGGGGTTCGCCCGGATCACGTCTCGCAGGAAGCTGCCGAGCACTCGCGTCGCCTCGCCGAACGTGGCGCCGGGCTGATCGACCGCCCCCGCGTAGTCCCGGAACTCGGGCAACGCCAGGTCCCGGAGCAGGAGCCCACCGTTGGCGTGGGGGCTCGCGCTCATCCGGCGGTTGCCCCGAGGTGGCAGGTCCGCAATCTCGGGCACCGGCGCGCCGTTCTCGTCGAACAGCTCGTCGGGGCGGTAGCTGCGCAGCCATTCCTCGAGCAGCTTCCGGTGATCCGCGTTCCCGCGGGCCTCGGTGATCGGGACCTGGTGGGATCGCCAGGTGTTCTCGATCGGGAGGCCATCCACCACCTTCGGGCCGGTCCAGCCCTTGGGCGAACGCAGGACGATCATCGGCCAGGCCGGCCGACCGGGCGCGGCAGCACCGCCCGCGGCGGCCTCGGCACCGGCGGCTCGGGCGGCCCGCTGGATCTCGCGGATCTCGCCAATCGCGCGGTCCATCGCGGCAGCCATCTGCTGGTGCATCGTCTCCGGGTCCTCGCCCGACACCCAGTAGGGCCGGTAGCCGTAGCCCTCGAGGAGCGCCGTGAGTTCGGCGGCCGGGATCCGGGCAAGGATCGTCGGGCTGGCGATCTTGTAGCCGTTGAGGTGGAGGATCGGCAGGACCGCGCCGTCCCGCATCGGGTCCAGGAACTTGTTGGAGTGCCAGGACGCGGCCAGGGGTCCCGTTTCGGCCTCGCCGTCGCCGATCACGCAGCAGACCACCAGGTCTGGGTTGTCGAAGGCAGCCCCGAACGCGTGGGTCAGCGCGTAGCCCAGCTCGCCGCCCTCGTGGATGGAGCCCGGCGTCTCCGGCGCGACGTGACTCGGGATCCCACCGGGGAAGGAGAACCGCCGGAACAGCCGCTGCATCCCGGCGGCATCTCGCGTCAGGGCCGGGTAGACCTCGCCCAGGGTCCCCTCGAGCCATGCATTGGCGACGGCCGCCGGCCCGCCATGGCCCGGCCCCAGGACGTAGATCGCGTCGAGATCGAACGTCCGGATCACGCGGTTCATGTGGGCATAGACGAAGTTGAGCCCAGGCGTCGTGCCCCAGTGGCCGAGAAGGCGAGGCTTGACGTCCATCGCGTCCAGGGGCCGGCGCAGCAGCGGGTTGTCCAGCAGGTAGATCTGGCCCACGGACAGGTAGTTCGCGGCTCGCCAATAGGCGTGGATCCGGTTCAGTTCGTCGTTCGCGAGCGGCGTGCCGACAACGACGTTCGAGGGTGGCGGCTGGGCGTGGGTGACATCGTCCGGCATCGCAGGCTCCGCTGTGGCTGGAGCAGCCATCGTATGGCCTTGGCGGCTCAGGCGTGCCCGGACTCGCGGTCCTTCCGCTTCCGCTCGTCCCTCGTCTTCCCGGCGCGCTTGTCCCTGCCCTTGCCCTTGTCCTTGTCCCTGCCCCTGTCCTTATCCTTCTTGGTCGCGTTGTCCGCGTCCTTGCCCCCGTCCTTGTCCCTGGCGCGCGGCGCCACCTTTGACCGTGGAGCCGGGCGGAGGCCCGCCGATTCGCCGGCCAGCATGACGAATCCCACCATGAGGTCCGTGATCGCCGCGTCGTCCAGGCCTTCGTCCGAGAGGGTGCGCCACGTTTCGAACGCCGTGGCGTGGCCGAGGGCCGCCTCGGACGATGCTGAGCCCGGGTCGGGAAACCCGGCGCGGGACACCGATGCTCGCACGGATCGCGCGGCCGCGCGGAGATCCGCCTGGCGAGTTGCCGGCACCGTGCGCGCGTCACGCAGCAGGTTTGCGGTGAGGGCCGCGGTCGCGCGATAGCCCGCGTACAAGCCCGCCAGGGCAGGGCGGATTCGCGCCGCATCGTCCGGAGTAGCAAGCAGCGCCGCATCGTCGATAGCGGTTGGGGCGCCCTTGAGCCACTCGTCGATGACAGCGTTGGCCAGGTCGGCGTCGGTGGGGAAATGGCGATACAGGGTGGACCGCGTAATCCCTGCGCCGGCGGCGGCGGCACTCATCGTGGTGCCGGCCGGCCCCACCGTCTCGTAGAGGCTCACCGCGGCGTCGAGAATCCGGGCGCGTGTCTCATCGATGGAGGCCTGGCGCTGCCGCATCGTGTACGTTCGCGTGCCGGAGGGGAGTGGATTCGGCGCGCTGCGCCCTCCGGTTGAGGTGCGCTCGGGCGGACTACTCGCTGAGCCTGGCATCGTCGTTGCCCTCCCCGCGCAAGGATGCAGCAGCGCGCTCGATGCTGCCGTCGCCGCTGACCACCATTTCGGCATACACGACCGTTCGCCGACGGGCGAACGCCTTCGGCATGGCCGCCCGGTGCATGAATGCGCCCACGTAGACGCCCGCCAGCACGAGAACGCCGCCGAGAATGAACGGCGGCTGGATGGTTTCCCCCAGCAGCAGTCCGCCAAGCGTAATGGTGACGAGCGGGCTCAGGAGGAATCCGTATGACGCGACGGAGGCGGACCAGCGCGAGAGCACGAAGAGAGAAAGGCTGAAGTTCACGATCGTTGCGAAGAAGACGAGGTACCCCATTGCCAGCCACGACTCGCTTCGCACCGGGAGCACCCAGTGCTCACCCGTCAGCAGCGACACGACGATGAGCACTACTGCGCCGATCGGCATTGCCAGGCTGTTCGCGATGATGGGATCACCGGGCGGGAAGCGTTTCACGAGCACCGATGTCTGGGCAATGACCGCCGACGCCACGACGAGCGACAGCAGCGCCGTCACGGGGACGTTGAGGCTGACCTGGTTGCTGAAGATCACGGCAATTCCCGAGACGGCGATGAGTGCGCCCGCAAGGCCGGCCATCCGGAATCGCTCGATCCGTTGCGCCACTGCCAGCAGGAGTGTGAATAGCGGCACGAGCGCTGTCAGGACCGCGGCCGTGCCGGCCGGCGCGCCGTGAAGGCCCGTGTAGAGGAACACGTACGTCAGCCCGAAGTTGAAGATGCCGAACAGCACGATCCCGCGCAGGTGCCGGCGCGCCGGCCGCCGTCGCCGGAACAGCAGGGCAACCATGCCGAGCGCAGCCGTTGCGAGCAGGAAGCGCAGCGCAGCGCCCCAGAACGGCGTGAGTTCCCTGAGCGTGAACCGCACGGCGATGGCGTTGGCGCCGCCAATCAGGATCGTGGCGACGAAGGCGGCCTGGGTGATCCGGTCGGCCCCGCCGGCCCGGTCGGACGTCGCAACGGGGGATCCCACGCGGCGCAGCATACGAGCGCAGGCCCCAGGGCGGTGCCCCGACCCGAGAGTCACTGGCGCTGGCCGCGCCGGGGCGGGGCGAGGCGCGGCGGGCAGCAGCAGCCAACCCTCGCCCACCATGGCTCTCCGTGCATGCCCCAGCGAGCTGGTCGCGCCGGACAACCCTCGCCCACCATGGCTCTCGGTGCATGCCCCAGGGAACTGGCCGCACCGGACCGAGGCGGGCGGGGCGACAGTCGGCCACCATGGCTCTCGGTGCATGACCCAGCGGTATGGCCGCGTCGGACCGCGGCGGGCAGGGCCGGGCCGAGGCGGCACAGCCCGCGACCGGTGCCTGCCGGGGGAAGCATCTGCCCGCAACCCGCCAGGCCGGGGCCCGAAGTACGTGGCAGATAAGCAACCGCCGGGAAGATGACCACGTGCCGCCAAGGGTCGACCTCCCTCAAAACCCGGATCTTGTGGTCTTCGGTCGGCTTGTGCGTACTTGCCGGATTTACCTCGGCATGTCGCAAGAGGCGTACGGGCGACGGGTCGGGCTGGACCAGGGAAGCATGTCGCGTCTGGAGCGCGGCGTCCTGCCGGGCATTCGATTGCGCAAGCTCCTCCCTGTGCTCAGGGACCTGGGCCTGACCAACAGGCGAGTGCCGCAGGGAGGCGCACCTCCTGAGCAGCCTGGGTGACACCAGCTCGATCGACAGCCAATGCACCGAGAGCCATGGCGGCGAACACAACCCCCCGGGGCCCGGGCGCCCCCGCGGGAAATGCACCGAAAGCCATGGCGGTGGCGAGCACGGCCCTGCGGCCCGGGCGTGGCCCTGCGGCCCGGGCGTGGCCCTGCGGCCCGGGCGTGGTCGCGGGATATGCACCGAGAGCCATGGACCACGGGGCACCCCCGCCGGAACACTCCTCCGCAGCGATTACTCGGTGACGGCGAGCGCCACCTCGAACACCTGGTGATCCACGATCCGCCACCCTCGGACGTGCGGGGCGGGGCTGCTGGGCACGGCGGCGGCGGGGTCAGGCACGACCGTGTCTGGGCCCAGGTCGGCCAGCGAGACCAGGATGTACAGCGCGTCCGGGTAGAACGCCAGGCCCACGTCGGTGGGCGAGGGGCGCGCGGGCGAATGGGTGTGCGAGTGGACGATCGCCCAGAAGACTTCGTCGCGGTCGTCGGATTCGATCGTCAGGCGGAGCAGGTCCTTCGAATCGATCTCGTAGCGGTAGGGCGACGCGGCTGCGTTGCGGGTGGGTTCGAAGCGCAGTGCGCGCCCTCCGTCGGAGGCCGGGGCGGAGCCAAGGATCAGGCCGCACGCTTCGTTGGGATCTTCGCGGCGCGCATGGTCCACCAGCTGGCGCACGATTGCCGTGGGCAGCACGACGGACGCCGGGCCGGGGTGGAGGGTGGCCTCGCTCACCACCAGTTCACGCCTCCCTCCAGGTCGTCCTCCATCTCGTCGAGGTCCCGCGTGTAGGTACCCGCGGAGAGGTATTTCCAGCCGCCGTCGGGCAGGAGCGCAACCACGGTCCCCCGTCCCATCATCTTCGCGACGCGCGCGGCGGCCACGATCACCGCGCCGCTCGACGGCCCGGCGAAGATGCCCTCCTGGCGGACCAGCGCGCGCAGCGCGGCGATGGCGTCGCGGTTCGACACGAGGAATTTTCCGTCCAACTGCCCGGGGTCGAAAATCTCCGGGACGAAGCCTTCGTCCAGCGAGCGGAGGCCCTGCACGTTCTCCCCCGGCAAGGGTTCGGCCGCGTAGATCTTCACGCCCGGCTTTGCCCGGCGAAGGAAGCGGCTTACGCCCATGAGCGTGCCACCCGTCCCCAGGCCTGCGACAAAGGCGTCGATCTCGGGGCAGTCGGCGAGGATCTCGGGGCCGGTGGTCTCCTCGTGCGCGCGGGGATTCGCCTGGTTGCCGTACTGGTACGGCATCACGTAGCGTGGATCCTCGGCGGCCATCCGCTTCGCCAGCGCGATCGCCCCGTTCGAACCCAGGACGCCTGGCGAGTGCACGATCTCCGCCCCGAACAGGTTCGCCATCTGGATCCGCTCGCGCGTCACGTTGTCCGGCATGACGAGCACCACGCGATGACCCTTGCGCTGCCCGATCATCGCGAGGGCGATCCCCGTGTTGCCGGACGTGGGCTCCAGGATCACCGAATCGGCCGTCAGCCGGCCATCGCGCTCCAGGTCCTCGATGAGGTACTTCGCGGCACGGTCCTTGACTGAGCCCGTGGGGTTCGCCATCTCGAGCTTGGCAAAGAGCCGCACCTCCGGCAGCGGCGACATCCGCGCGATCTCGACGAGCGGCGTATGGCCGATCGCATCGAGGATGTCGCCGTATGCGCGTCCGTGGCCGAGGCCGGCCGAAGCGCCCGTTCCGCGGATGTGCTCCTGCGCGGCCGAATGCGGCAGCGCCATTCAGGCCTCCCGGCCTGCGCCTCCCGCCATCGCCGGCAGGATGATCAGCGTGTCGCGGGCATCCACCGGCGTCGCACGTTCCTGGAGATAGCGGATGTCCTGGTCGTTCAGGTAGACGTTGACGAAGCGGTTGAGGTCGCCGTCATCGGTGAGCAGTTGCGACCGGAGCCCCGGGTAGCGCTCCACGAGCACGGCCAGGATCTGGCCGACGGTGGCACCGTCAACGTCCACCTGCTTGTGGCCGCCGGCATTCGCCCGGAGGACCGGCGGGATGCGGACGACACTCATCGGGCCGATGCTCCGGACCCGATTCCGCTTGCCATGGAGCCCGCCGGCAGCGCGCCCAGCGAGCCCAGCACGAACGGCTGGTCTGCGCCCACGTTGGACACCGGGAGCGGGTGGCCGGCGCGGCGTGCCTCGACGGCTGCATCGGAGCAGACCGGGCATTTCGGATCACGCCGGAGCCGCAACTCCTGGAACGTCCCATCGAGCGCATCGAACAGCAGGAGGCGGCCGGCCAGAGTCTCGCCGATCCCGAGCAGCAGCTTGATGGCCTCGTTGGTCTGGAGCAGGCCCATGATCCCGGGCACGACGCCCAGGACGCCCGCCACGGAGCAGCCGGGGGCGAGTTCGGGCGGGGGCGGGGTGGGGTACAGGCAGCGGTAGCACGGCCCGTCGTACGGCTTGAAGACCGTCAGTTGGCCCTCGAATCGGAACACGGACGCGTGGACCACCGGGATGTTCGCGGCCACGGCCGCGTCGTTCAGGATGTAGCGCGTCTCGAACGTGTCGGTCCCGTCCAGGATGACGTCGTAGCCCGCGATGACCCGGTCCACGTTGCCGGCATCCAGCATCTCCTCGTGCCCGATGACCGTCACGTCGGGGTTCAGGGCTTCGATGGCCTGGCGCGCCGAGTCGACCTTCTTCTGGCCGATCCGCGCCGTGGTGTGGATCACCTGGCGCTGGAGGTTGGACAGATCGACGGTATCGAAGTCGATGATCCCGAGCGTGCCCACGCCCGCCGCGGCCAGGTAGAGCGCGGCCGGTGACCCGAGCCCGCCCGCACCGATCAGCAGTGCCCGCGAGTTGAGCAGCTTCGTCTGACCGTCCGCACCGACCTCCGGGATGAGCAGGTGGCGGCTGTACCGCGTCTTCTGCTCCGCGGTCAGTCGGGGCGGCGTGGTCCAGCGGTAGCCCTGGCTCTTCCAGGCCTGGAAGCCGCCGCTCATGTTCACGACGTCGGTGTAGCCCATCTGCTCGAGCGTCTTCACGGCGAGCGCGGAGCGGGTGCCGCCGGCGCAGTAGATGACGACGGGGCGGTCGTGGTCGGGCACGGCCCCCTCGATCCGGCTTTCGAGGTAGCCGCGCGGGACATGGACGGCGCCCGGAATGAACCCCTCATCCCACTCCGAGGATTCCCGGACGTCCAGGAGGAGGGTCTGTGGCGCGGTGCCGCGGATCGCATCCACTTCGCCGGGGGTGACCTCCCGGATCGTGGACCGGACTTCGCGGAGGATTTCCACGTAGGACTTCGTCATCTGGCTCACTGTGCTCCGTGGGCTGTGGTGGGTTCGGTGGCTGGGATCTGGGCCGCGGCTGGCGTGCCCGCGGCTGGCGTGCCCGCGGCAGCCGCGTCGGCGGCCGCCAGGGCATGTTCGAGCGTGTCAAGCGAGAGCAGTGCGCATTTGAGACGCGCCGGACTGATCTCGATGCCGAGCAGATCCAGCAGGTCTGCCGACGTGAGCTTCGAGACCTCCTCGACGGGCTTGCCCTTCACTTCGTCGGTGAGGAGGGAGGCACTCGCCTGGCTGATCGCACAGCCACGGCCCGTGAAGGCCACCTCGGCGACCAGGCCGTCGCGGATGCCCAGCATCATCGTGATCCGGTCGCCGCAGAGCGGATTGGCGCCCTCGTAGCGCGCGTTGGCGTTCTCCAGGACCCCGAAGTTATGGGGCCGCCGGTAGTGCTCCAGGATGTAGTCGCGGTAGAGATCGTCCATGACAGTGCTCAGTGTGCGTCAGCGGGCGGTCATCGCGCCGGCTGCGTCGAAAATCCGCCCGACCTCGCGCAACCTGTCGATGAGGGCGTCCACGTCGGCCGTGGTGGAGTAGACACTGAAACTGGCACGCGCCGTTGCCGATAGGTCCAGCCGCTCGTGCAGCGGCATCGTGCAGTGGTGGCCGGCACGGATGGCGATGCCGAACCGGTCCAGGACCTGGGCCACGTCGTGCGGGTGGACGCCCGGGACGTTGAACGACACCACGCCACCCCGCTCCTCGGCCGAGGGGCCGTAGACCGTGACGCCCGGCAGCTCGCGCCGGAACGCATCCAGCGTGTATGAGACAAGCTCATGTTCGTGCGCCCGAACGCGGTCCATGCCCAGCGCGGAGAGGTAGTCCGCGGCAACGCCCAGGCCGACGGCCGCGGACACGTCCGGCGTCCCCGCCTCGAACTTCCAGGGAATGCTGTTCCACTCGCTGTGGCGCAGGTGGACCTCGCGGATCATCTCGCCGCCTGCGAGGAAGGGGGGCATGGCCTCCAGCAGCTCGCGCCGCGCCCAGAGTGCGCCGGACCCCATGGGCGCCAGCATCTTGTGGCCGCTGAACACGTAGAAGTCGCAGCCCAGTTCCTGGACGTCCACCGGGATATGCGGCACGGCCTGCGCGCCATCAATCAGGACGAGCGCGCCGGCCCCGTGCGCCATCTCGACCATTTCACGGACGGGATTGATCGTGCCGAGGGTGTTGGAGACCTGGGTGAAGGCCACCAGCCTGGGCCGCAGGCGCAGCAGTTCCTCGTACACGTCGAGACGCAGCAGCCCGTCGTCCGTGATCGGGATGAACTCGAGAACGGCGTCCTTCTCCTGGCCGAGCAGCTGCCACGGCACGAGGTTGGCGTGGTGCTCCATCTCGGTCAGCACGATCACGTGGCTGCGGCCGATGTTGCGCCGGCCCCAGGAGTACGCGACCAGGTTGATCGCCTCCGTGGCGTTGCGCGTGAAGACGACCTCGTGGGCGC
The DNA here is from genome assembly GCA_031431395.1 of Chloroflexota bacterium. Classification (GTDB taxonomy): domain Bacteria; phylum Chloroflexota; class Limnocylindria; order Limnocylindrales; family CSP1-4; genus VGPE01. The sequence goes on from JANPDJ010000125.1 coordinate 8,705, forward strand.
TGGGCGCGTTGATGAAACGCGCCACGGACACGCGGGCCGCTTCGTAGGCCGCGGTGGCGCGCTCGCCGATCTCGTAGATCCCGCGATGGACGTTGGCGTTGTACTCGCGGTAGTAGGTGTCCACGGCCTCGATCACCGCGCGCGGTTTCTGGCTGGTGGATGCGGAGTCCAGGTAGATCAGCGGATGTCCGTGCGCGGCGGTCTGGAGGATGGGGAAGTCCTTGCGGAGCGCCGACGCGTCGAGCGGACCGCGGTCGAGGGGCGACGGTCGCCCAGGGCCGCCATGGATGCCGGCGCGCGCGGCAGACCCGTGTTCCGAGGTGATCGTCATGCCGCCGTCTCCTCGCCCGGCAGCTGGGGCACCTTGAGCGCCTCGTCCGGAACGTCGGGGGCCAGCCCGGCAGCGCGGAGGATCGGCCCGTAGCCTTCCTCTTCGAGCCGAAGCGCCAGCTCCCTGCCACCGGAGGTCACAATTCGGCCGGCGGCCAGCACGTGGACCACGTCCGGCTTGATGTAGTTGAGCAGCCGCTGGTAGTGGGTGATCAGCAGGACGCCCATGTTCGGGTTGAGCATCGCGTTCACGCCCTCGGCCACGATCCGCAGGGCGTCGATGTCGAGCCCCGAATCCGTCTCGTCGAGGATCGCCATCTCCGGTTCAAGCACGGCCATCTGGAGCATTTCCAGGCGCTTCTTCTCACCGCCCGAGAAACCCTCGTTGACATATCGCGAGGCGAACGATTCGTCCATCTTGAGCAGGGCGAACTTCTCGCGCATCCGGTTGCGGAAGTCGCGCATGGAGATCCCGCCCTTCATCGGGTCGGTGGGATCGACATCCGTGTTCTTATCCACGCCCTGGAGCTTGGCGTTGAGCGCGGACCGGATGAAGCTCGCGACGCTGAGCCCGGGGATGGCCGTGGGGTACTGGAACGCGAGGAACATGCCCAGGCGGGCTCGCTTGTCCGCCGAGAGGGCGAGGATGTCCCGGCCCTTCCAGTGGACCTGGCCGCCTGTGACGATGTAGGACGGGTGGCCCATCAGGGCGTACGCGAGCGTGGTCTTGCCGGACCCGTTCGGGCCCATGATCGCGTGGACCTCGCCCTTGCCGATCTCGAGGTTGATGCCCTGGAGGATCTCGCGCGCCGGGTTGGCGGCGGCCGCGACGCGGAGATCGCGGATCACAAGCTGCTGATCGTCGTTCACGAGATTGTGGTGCTCCAGTGTGGTGAGAGGGTGGTTCCGGGTGGGTACCGCGGCCGTCGACGGCCGTCAGGCGGTCGTAGCGCCCACCGCGACCGGCGCGATGGGCGTTGGGTCGATCTGGATGAGCGCGCGGCGGATCGCCGCCGCGTCCTCGGGGAGCGCGCGGGCGGGCGGCAGAAGATCGGCCAGGGTCATCGTCTCCAGCGCACCCGTGATCGCGTCGCGGATGCGGACCCACAGCACGTTGACGGTGCAACCGGCGGCTCGGCCGCAGGTGATGGCGTGCTCGGGATCCTCGCTGGCGCACACCATGGGCGCGATTGGACCCTCCAGCACCCGAAGGACATCGCTCATCCTGATCTCGGACGGGTCGCGGGCCAGCTCATAGCCGCCACGGGCACCGCGAGTACTGACGACGAGGCCGGCGTCGCGCAGGCTCATGACGAGCTGCTCGAGGTACGCACGCGGCAGATCCTCGGCCTGCGCGATCTCCGCGAGCGAGGCAGGGCCGCGGCCGCTGTGCGCGCCGAGCTGCACCATGAGGCGGACGCCGTACTCGCCCTTCGTGGAGAACGAGATGACGCCGGTGCCATGGAAGAACGTCCGGTTGCTCAGGTGAGTGGTTCCTCGCTGAAGGAGGGCCGGACCAATTCCGACCAATTCCGTCGGAAATGGTAGTCCGGGCCGTTCCGGCCGTCAACGCGGGTCAGCCAGACCCGTCAGTCGCCGCGCCCGTCGACGGCGAGCGCAACGGCGATCGCGCCATCCAGGTCGAGGGCGCGGCCGCGCGCAGCCGCCGCCGCGTATGCCTCCTCGCCCAGGGCTGCGCTGGCCGCGATCTTGGGGTCCGGGATGCTGAGGATGTCGAGGCCCGACGCAACGTCACCCATCGGCTCGCGCAACGCGTCGATCGCGCCGGACAACTCGGCCGCCGAGGCGGCGCGGCCCTCCGCCATCAGGCCATGCGCGGCGACGAGCAGCGTGTTCACGATGCTCGGCATGTCGCCGGCCGAACGCCAGATCGCCATTGCCTCCGTCAAGGCGACCTGCGCGGCGTCGAAGTGCCCGACCTGAATACGGAACAGCCCGATGAGCGTCAGGGCATTGCCGATCCGGAACGGTTCGTTCAGTTCGCGGAACGTGCGGAGGTTCTCCTCCTGGAGGGCGAGCCCGGATTCGAAGTCCCCCGCCACGAACCGCGAGAACGCCAGGGCCTCGCGCACCTTGGTCTGCCCGCTCCGTTCGCCGATCTGGTCGTAGATGGCGAGGCTTGCTTCGAGGAGCTGCCCTGCCGCCTCGGCCCGGTGCGTGATCATCTCCACGAACCCTGCGTTGTAGTACGCATCGGCGAGGCCGGCCGGGTCATCGATGCCCCCATACAGCGCCAGCGATTCGGTGTACGCGGACGCGGCCCGGTCGAAATCGCCCTGCCAGTAGGCCACGCCCCCCACCCCGGTGAGCGCGGCGGCGCGCGCGGCAGTCGGGCTTGCGGCGTCGGGACGGGCGAGGAGTGGCTCCAGCTGGTCGCGGCCTTCCGCGAGGTGCGCCCTTTGCTGCCAGAACCGCCAGAGCGAACCGCCCATCGCCATCGCGAGCTGCACGTCGCCGTTGTCCGCGGCCCAGCGAAGCGCGGCCCGCAGGTTGTCGCGCTCCACGTCGAGCAGGTCGAGCCACGCGGCGTGGTCTGCCCCGAGCAGGTGCGGCTCCGCGCGCCGTGCCAAGTCCGCGAAGAACCGGGCATGCGCGCCGGCAGTCCGCGCGGCGTCGTCGCTCTCACCCAGCCGCTCCCGCGCGTACTCGCGGATCGTCTCAAGCATGCCGAAGCGCGGCTCGGCCCCGGCCGCTTCCTCGCGCCGGACCAGGCTCTTGTCCACGAACGACGCGATGCCGTCCGTCACGTCGATGCCCAGGTCGAAGTCCGGATCGCAGATGGCCTGCGCCGTGTCGAAGGTCCAGCCACCGCTGAAGGCCGAGAGCCGGCGGAACAGCCTCCGCTCTTCCGGGCCGAGAAGGTCGTGGCTCCAGTCGATCGCGCCGCGGAGCGTCTGCTGGCGCCCGGGCAGGTCGCGCGCACCGCCGGTCAGCAGCGACAGGCTCTTCTCCAGGCGGGCCAGGATCGCCTCCGGCGCAAAGACCTTGATGCGGGCAGCGGCCAGCTCGATGGCGAGGGGCAGGCCGTCCAAGCGCGTGCAGATCGCCGCGACTGCCGGGGCATTCGCATTCGTCACCGCGAAATCCGGACGGACCTGTGTCGCGCGGAGGATGAACAGAGCGACGGCGTCGTACTGGGACAGCGCGGCTGCGGCCGGCAGGTGCCGGAGGTCCGGCAGGCCCAGCGGCGGGACCGGGTACTCCTGCTCGCCGCGGAGATGCAGCGACTCGCGGCTGGTCACCAGCACGGTCAACGCCGGTGCAGCCTTCAGCAACTCGCCGACAACGGAAGCACCGGCCACGAGCTGCTCGAAGTTGTCGAGCACCAGCAGCATCCGCAGGTCGCGCAGGTGTTCCTTCAGTGAATCGATGACGGTCCGGTTCGCCTGTTCGCGGGCGCCGACGGCCTGGGCAATCGTCGCCGGGATCAGCGCCGGATCCGTGATCAGCCCGAGTTCGGCGAAGAACGTCCCGCCCGGGTACTCGGCGCGAATGGTCTCTGCTGCACGCAGGCTCAGGCGCGTCTTGCCCGTGCCGCCTGGACCGGTCAGCGTCAGCAGCCGCGTGGTGCGCAACAGCCGGCACACCTCGTGGACCTCGCGGTCGCGTCCGACGAAGCTCGTGACCTGGGGCGGGAGGTTCGTTGGCGCATCCAGGCTGCGGGGCGGCGGGAAGTCGGACGGCAGACCGTCGATCACGAGCTGGACCAGTGTCTCGGGCCACTGGAGATCCTTGAGCCGGTACTCCCCGAGGTCACGCAGTGTGACTCCGCCCGCCAGCGCCGTCTCGACCAGCGCGCGAGTTGCACGGGACAGGAGAACCTGGCCGCCGTGCGCTGCCGCGGCGATCCGCGCCGCACGGTGCACGTCGAGGCCCACGTAGTTGTCGGCGCCCAGGGTGCCCTCGCCCGTGTGCAGGCCCATGCGGACGCGCAGAGTGCCGACTTCAGCCGGCCACGGTTCGGCGGCGAGCGCGCGCTGCGCTGCCACGGCTGCCTCCACGGCCCGCCCGGCCAGCGGGAACACGACGAAGAACGAGTCGCCCTCCGTGGCGACCTCCACCCCGCCCGCCGCCCCGAAGGCGCCCCGCAACAGGGCCTGGTGACGCTCGAGGATCGGCGAATACCCGGCGCCGAGGGCCGTCACGAGCCGAGTGGATCCCTCGATGTCCGAGAACAGGAACGTGACGGTCCCGGTCGGCAGCGGGGCGCGCGCGGATGCCGTCATGGGTGTCGCACGGCGGGCCCCGGCCGCCCTGCCCCGGCCGTGGTCGGCCCCGCCGCCGCGTACTAGCGCCTGTTGCCGCCGCCGAACAGCCGCAGGAGGAACAGGAACAGGTTGATGAAGTCCAGGTAGAGCGTGAGTGCACCGATGACCGCGCCCTTCTCCATTGATCCGGTCGCCACGGCGAGATCGCCCCGCGCGATGCGCTGCGTATCCCAGGCGGTGAGCCCCACGAAGATGAGGACGCCGATGATCGAGATCGCGTAGTTGATGAGCGAGCTGCCCAGGAAGATGTTGACGAGCATTGCGATGATCAGGCCGAACAGCGCCATGCGCAGGTAGCCGCCCATCGTGGCCAGCGACCGGCCGGTCACCATGCCGTAGATTGCCGCCGCCCCGAACATCCCCGCGGCGCTCACGAACGCCGCCGCCACCGACCCGGAGCTGTACATGCTGACGATCAGGCCCATCGTGAGCCCATTGACGGCAGCGAACACGAAGAACAGCCCCAGTGCGACGACGGAGCTGATGCGGTTGATCAGGAAGTTGATCCCCAGGACCACGCCAAATTCCACGAGGATCGCCGGCAGGAAGAGGCTCTGCGCGACGTCCAGGAGCCGGGGCGTGGACTGGACGACGAAGGCGATGCCAGCCGTCAGCAGCAGGCCCACGAACATCCACGTGAACGCCTGGCTGAGGAAGCCGGCCGAGAGCCGCGCGTCCGGCCGGACGCCCACCTGGGACGGGAGGGTGCCGAACTGGCCCGGGTACCGATTCATGTGCGCTCACTCCTTTGGAGCTCGCCGGGATCGCCGGCAGTGTTCGTTGCTGTGATGGATGGATCCACCGATGCGTTGACAGGACGCGGCCGTTCGGCGCTTCGTGACGGCGTCGCGGTGCGGGCCTCGGCCTGTTCGGCCGCCCGGGCCAGGACCCACAGCAGGTCCGCCAGGCGGTTCAGGTACGGTAGCACGTGGTCCCCGGGCACCAGTCCATCGCGCCCAAGCGTGACCACACGTCGCTCCGCCCGCCGGAGCACGGTCCGCGCCTGCTCGAGCGCTGCGCTCGCGAGCGTCTCGCCCGGCACCACGAATTCGCTGGGCATCACGATTCGCGCCTCCATCTCGAGGAGGATCGCTTCTACGCCGTCCACCATGGCCGCCGAGACCCGGGTCCTGCCGTCCACCAGCCGATCCCACGCCTGTGGGTTGGTGGCCAGTTCCGCGGCGGCCACGAACAGCTCGCGCTGGAAGCGCAGGATCAGATCAGCGAGGCCGACCGGGCCCGCGCCGCGGCCGCCGGACTCCGCCGTGCCGGCCAGGTGGGCACGGGCGAGGCCGAGCGACGCGACGGCTTCATCGATGGTTCCGTACGCCTCGGCCCGGGGGTCGTCCTTCTGAATGCGATCGCCACCGAACATGAGGCCGGTGCTGCCATCGTCGCCCTTGCCGGTCGCGACACTGGAGCGGATGGAAGAGCGTGGCATGGAGCGCTAGCGAGAGGTGGAGGCGGTTACCACATCAGGCCCGCTTCCTTTGGATCCCAGCGCTCCGCGAGGAGGGTGACCTTGACGGGGTGCTCCAGCACCGCTTCCGCCGCTTCCTGGACCTGCGCGACCATGGAGCCTGCGTACGGGCAGAACGGCGTCGTGAGGATCATCTTGATCTCGGAGCTGTCCGCTCCCAGCAGGATCTGCTTGATGAGCGCGAGCTCCACCACGTTCATCCCAATCTCGGGGTCCACGACGCTCCGCAGGCCGTCCAGAACAGCCAGCTCCGTGGCGCGTCGCTGGGCGTCGAATGCCGGCGGGGCATCCGCGGGGGCTGATCCGGGGGTGGAAGAGGTCATCGTCGTGTCGGTCATGGCAGTTGGAGCGTACCACTCTGCCGGCCCGGGGCCCTCCGGCACCCCGGCCGCTCAGCCAGTGACGATCCCAGCGATGCGAAGTTCAGGCGGCAGGCCTGCCGCTTCCTCCGCGGTGTAGCCCGGGCCCGCCAGGGACCCGTCGGCCGCGAAGAACTCCCCGTACCGGTCCCGGTGATCTGCGGCATAGCGATACGCGGTGGCAATACCCATCACGCGCAGTTCCGGATGGTCCTTGAGTATTCGCGTCAGGGTGAACCCGTTCTGACGGAGTTCCAGGAGCTGGCGGACGGTCAGCCGCGACCCATAGCAGAAGGGCTCGCCGTTCATGACGAGGGGGTCCACCTTGACCCATTTGATGGTCACGGTGTCAGGCTCCCTTGTAGATGGCCGCCAGCAGGCGGTTGCGCTTGCGCGCGTCGCCCGCGATTCGCCGGTTCCAGCGGAACCGCGCGATCGCGCCGTCGATCGCCTCGTCCGCGATCGCCATCTCCTCCGGTCCAAGGTAGGTGCGCACGGCATCCCGGAGCCCTTCGCTGATGGCAATGAGGTCATCCATGGGGATCCGGCGACGGCGGTAGAGCGGTGCGCACCAGTCCGCCCATTCCGCCGGGTAGGCAGCGCGGCCGCTTGCGACGGAGAGCGCGAGGCGCTCGAGGTAGACACCCGTGTCCCGCAGGAGGTGCCGCAGTCCGAGTTCGTCGTGGCGCGTTGCCAGGGTTGGATCGCGCTTCACCGCGCCCTCCAGGGCGCGCGAGGCAATCGCGGCGCTACTCGCGTGCAGGCGATCCGCAGCATCCGGAAAGGCAGCGGATCGGTCGACGGGCGCGGTACCGAGCGAAGGATGTCCCACGGGCCGAAAGTCTAGCGCCGTCGTGCACGGGACGCTGTGCCCGGAGGGCGTACGATCACGGGGATGAACGAATCGCCGGGGGACAGGATGCCGTCAGCCGGGATGCTGGACCGCCCGCCGTCAGATCGGTACGGCCAGTCCGCCCCGCCGGCGAGCGCCGACGGTGCGGTCTCATCGGGGTCACTGGTGCGGGCTGCGCTGTTCGCGATCCCGGCGGCGGTGATCGCACTCGCCGTGTACGTGGGGCTCGCCGGGCCGCTCTCCTTCACGGCCGGGCTGGTCGTGGTGGCGATCTTTGCCGGTCGCATGATCGGCCTCTCGGCCAAGGCCGGCGGGGGCACGGCCGTCACGTCCGATCGGGCCGTGGTCATCGCGCTCGTGATCACGCTGGCCTGGTTTGCCGGCGCCCAGGTCTCGACGTGGCTCTTCGCACAAAGCGAGGGCGGCGTCCTGCCCCCCCTCGACTACCTCGGCCAGGTGTTCGGCCCCATCGTTCCGCTCGTGGCCGTCTCGTCCGTCCTTGCGGCCTGGTGGAGCGCCCGCTGACGCCTGTCGCGCCGCACGTCACGATCCGCCAGGCCACGGAAGCCGACCACGCACGGTTGTCGCGCCTGGCCCAGAGCTGGTGGGACGAGCGGCCGCCGCGGATCGAGCGGCTGTGGTTCCGCCAGTTCCCGCGGACCGCCCTCGTCGGCGAGACGGCCGACGGCCGGCCAGTGGCCCTCGCCATCGGGTTCGCCGGCGATCCGGATGCTCCCCGGGCTGCAGTGTACGTCGTCGCGGTCGCGCCGGACATCCGGCGCAGGGGTGTCGGGCGCGGCATCCTGGCGGCCCTCGAAACGCGGCTGGCCGCCGGCGGGGCAAGCGCTGCGGAAGCCGTGATCTGGCCGGGGAATCGTGGCGCGGTCCGGTTCCTGGTCGCGGTGGGCTACGAGCCGATCCCGGAGTCGCGCGCGACGCCGCTCTACGGTGTGGCGGCCATCGCCGGGTTCGACGGCGAGGACGAGGACCGGTCCATCCTTGTCCGGTCGTTCGCCGGGCCGGCAGAAGCGGTCAGCCCGCCCGAAGTTCGCTGAGGATGCCGCCCGGCGTCAGCTGTTCGTGCAGCAACCGGGCGAACCGGGCCTGCTGCTCGTGAGGCGCCACCGCGTCCAGCCACCGTCCAAGCAGCTGTTCGCCCTCCGAGTAGACGAAGATGTACGAGCGCCAGAGCGGGTGCTCGATGAAGGACAACCGCTTCTCCGCACGTTCGGGCGCCATCAGCCCGACGTCCACGAGGTAGGCCGCGACGTCCGCGTGGGAACGGCCGTCCTCGTGACGCATGAGTGCCGCATTCACCGCGATCGCGCCCATCGCGCGGCGCAGCGCCGCGATCTCTGACTGCTGCTCCGCCCACGACCGGCGCTCCGCCGCGGTTCCGCCGGCACCGGCGAGATCCGCGCGCTCGGCCAGTTCGGCCAGCAGCGGGGGGTCGCCTTTGGGCCCGACGGCGAACCGCCGCCCCAGGTCGGCCAGGCCCTCGCTGACCAGGCATTCGGGCGTGTTGATCAGCAGAACGGATGCCTCGTGCCGGCCCTGGGAGACGACGAGGTCGGCTTCCTTCCAGGCGTGCTCCAGGTGGTGGCCGGGGAACGTCTCGTGCGCGAGGACGGTGATGAGATCGGGCGCCCGGATGGGCAGGTCGGTGTTGAGGTCCACGCGCGATCGAAGCCCGCCGTCGTACCAGTTGTAGCCGCTCCACGGCTGGTCGCGGACGAGGCGGACACGCAGCGATTCGCCCTCCGGCAGCCCAAACTGCTCGCGCGCCCGAGCGCGGAAGCCCGCCACGAGCCAGTCGGCCAGGGCCGGAAGGCGGTCCGGCGCAACGGCAAGGGAAGCATCCAGGCCGGCGAGGCGATCGCGGAGATCCCCCGGGCCGGGCACGAGGTCCGCCAGCCGTGCGGCGATCTCGAGGAACTGCTGGTCCGATCGCCTGGACGGCCGGAAGTCGAAGAGCCGCTCCACGTGATCCAGGTAGGCGGGTGCCTCGCCGGCGAGCACCCTCGCCTGGGCCTCGAGTGCCACGACTTGCGCCTCCAGCCAGCGGCGGCGCGCGGGGTCGTCCACCTCCGAGGGGAGTCGGGCCCGAAGGGCCGTCGCCTCGTCCGCCAGACGCGCAGGCGAGCGCAGCTGCTCCATGTCCACCTGCGCCTTGAGATCGGCCGGCCCGAAGTACCCGTCCACCAGCCCGGGCGTTCGCTGGTCGAGGCGGAGGGCAAGCAGCAGGTAGTCGCGAGCGACGGGATCCGGGACGGGGATCAGCCGCTCGCTGCCGGCAGCCAGGGTCATCGGCCGGGTCACCGGGACCGGCTCTCCTTGCGGGGCGGTGACGGCAGCTCGCGCGGCGGCGACACCAGATCCCCGGGCACCGGCAACTCGCCCGCCGACGCCGACGGCAGATGGCGCGCCGGCGGCGACGGCAGTTCGCCCATCCCCTGCCCGGGAGCGACCCCGGCCTCCTCGCCCCGGAAGGGCATGCCCTGGCGCTCGACGGCGTCGAGGCTCATGCGCAGGGCCGCGGTCTTCTGCTCGGCCACCTCGTGCACGTAGGCAGCCTCCTCGTCGGGCCGCATTGGTCGCCCGCGGACGATGCCCTTTGGCTTGCCCACCATGAGCCACGCCAGGTGATAGCGATCCATGCTCCCCCACGCGGCCGAGAGCAGTTCGTCGGACAGGTGCAGCCACGTCCGGAGCGCGTGCATGGACGGCTGCTGCTGGATCCGGTCGCCCTCCTCGACCAGCCGGCGCGTCCGGCTGATCAACTCCGCACGGGTCACGAGTAGGCGCCGTGGCCCGCCAGCGATGCGGCCTCGATCCAGCCCTCGCGTGCCTCGCGGATCCTGCGCCATGCTGGACCCGGGATCCCCGCCCCGATCGGCTCTCCGTCGAGCGCCACGAGCGGCTGGGCGCCGGCGACGCTGCTCGTGAAGATGGCCTCGTCCGCGGCAAGCAGGTCGCGCCGCCACAGCCGGCGCTCCACGGCCCGGAACCCGAGTTCGCCGGCATGCACCAGCAGCCATGTCCGCATGGTCCCTGCGAGCAGGCCTTCGCTCAGCGGCGGCGTGGCCAGTTCCGTCCCATGCACGACGAACAGGTTGGCGGTCGTACCTTCGGCCAGGCTGTCGTCCAGGGTCGGGTAGATCGCATCGTCGGCCCCGGCTCGTTCAGCCTCAAGCCTCGCGATGATCGAGTCGGCGCGCGAAGTGCTCTTCACGCCGGCGAGCGGCGACGCGGGATCATGGCGGACGCGGCTCACGATCGCACGCAGTCCGTGCTGCAGGATCCGCGCCGGGGGCGGCGCGTACGGCGACGCCTGGATGACCAGGGAGGGCTCCGGGGCCACCGACGCCGGCGCGTTCCGCACGTCCACAGGACCGCGACTCAGGGTGATTCGCACGGCCGCGTCGCCGGGCGGCTCGCCGGGATTCGCGAGGCCCACGGCCCGCAGCAACTCGCCGATGGCGGCAGCGAACGCCGGATCCGAGAGCGGAACCGGCAGGGATGTGGCAGCCGCGCTGTCCCGCAGCCGCGCCAGGTGCTCGTCCAACTCGATCAGCACCGCGCGACGTGCGCGCAGCGTCTCGAATACGCCGTCGCCCAACTGGAAGCCTCGATCGGAGACGCGCAGCAGCGGTTCGGCCGCGGAGACGATGCGGCCGTTGAACCAGATCGCGCCTGGAACGGGTCCGGGCGTCACGAGACCGGCCCCGCCTCCCACGCACCGATGGCCGCCAGCGGCCCGTGCGCCTTCGCCACCGTCTCGTCCCACTCGTCTGCCGCGACGCTCCTCCACGTGATCCCGCCTCCCACGTGAAGCGTGAGCCGGCGACCGTCGGCCACGAAGGTCCGGATCAGGATGCTCGTGTCCATCTGGCGGTCAGGCCCGATCCAGCCGAGAGTCCCCGTGTACGGCCCCCGGGCCACCGGCTCAAGCTCCGACAGCAGCTCCATGGCCCGGATCTTGGGCGCGCCGGTGATCGACCCGCCCGGGAACGCCGCGGCAAGCAGGTCGAACGGATCGACGTCGGGCCGGAGGCGGGCCTCAACGCGCGAGACGAGGTGCTGCACGCGCCCGGTTCGCTCGAGGCGGCAGAGCCTGGGAACGCGAACGGAGCCTGGCAGGGCGACCCGCCCGAGATCGTTGCGCAGCACGTCCACGATCATGACGTTCTCGGCCCGATCCTTGGCGCTGCCCAGGAGTTCGCACGCGAGGCGGCGGTCATCGGCGCGGTCAGCGCCGCGCGGCCGTGTGCCCTTGATGGGGTCCGTGGTCACGATGCCCGGCCGGCGAACACGCAGGAACGCTTCCGGCGAGGCAGACAGGATCGCCCGCGGCCCGTCATCCGTGCGTCCGAGGTCAAGGAACGCGCCGAAAGGAGCCGGGTTGCCCGCATGCAGCCGGCGGTACAGCGGCCACGGATCGCCCGAGAACGGTGCCTCCAGCCGGCGCGCGAGGTTGGCCTGGTAGAGGGCGCCGTCCGCAATGGCCGTGCGAATCCGCTCCACGCGCGCTTCGTATGCAGCGCGGTCCAGGTTCGAGCGCATCGCGAACGGCCGCGGATCCGGCCCGTGATCGACGGATGGCCGGCCGCCGAAGACCCAGTCGGCGATGCGCGCGCGCACCTCGTCCAGCCGCGCCGCCAGTGCAGCCCCATCTCCGTCGACCGCACGACCGCCAAGCCAGGCTTCGCCCGACCGCGCGTGCCATGCGATCACCCAGTCGTGCAGCCCGAGCCGCAACAGCGGGAGACGCTGATCGTCCTCGAGGGGGCTGACCCGGGGCTCCAGGATGGACCCCATCTCGTAGGCCAGGTACCCGACGAGGCCACCGATGAACGGTGGTCCACCGTGGCCGGCGGGCGTACCTGTCCGCAGCCGGCCCAGAAGTGCCCGCGCCTCCTGGAATGGATCCGGGCCCGCCGCCGGGCGTCCAATGACGGCGACCGGGTCGGCGGTCAGGTAGCTCCAGTCGGCGCCCGCATGACCTCGACCGCATTCCAGCAGCGCCAGTCCGGGCAGATCGCGAAACGCCTCCGCGAGCGCCACCGGCGGAACGCCGTCCAGTTCCGGCACGCGCTCCGCGTGGACGCGGCCCGTGAGCGGCGTGCCCGTGCGCGGCGTGCGGGAAACGGCTGGAGACGGGTGCGCGACG
>JANPDJ010000126.1:0-5387 GCA_031431395.1 Chloroflexota bacterium
GTGCGCTCCCAGGATTCCGGGGTCACGGTGCGGAGCGTGAGCAGTTCGCGCCAGGCCGCGTTGTTCACCAGGACGTCCACCCGCCCGAACGCCTCCACGGTCCGCGTGACCACCGATTCCCCGAACGAGAGGTCACGCGGACCGTGGAGGCGTTCGGGCGGGTGGACGTCCTGGTGAACAACGCGGCCTGGCGCGAACTGCTCACGCTCCGCACCGTGACCCCGGAATCCTGGGAGCGCACACTCCGGATCTGCCTCACGGTCCCGGCGTTCATGTCCCGCCTCGCCGCGGCAGACATGGAGCGTCGGGGTACGGGCGTGATCGTCAATGTCTCCAGCATCCAGTCGCGGCGGGCAGGTGGCTTTGCGACGGCCTACGTCGCGGCCAAAGGTGGACTGGATGCCCTCACGTTCGACCTCGCCACGCTCTATGGGCCGCGCGGGATCCGCGTCGTCGCCGTGAACCCGGGGGCCATCGACACGGAACTCAACGACGACTACACGGACGCCGCGGGAGCATCGATCAGCGACGCGTCGCGCCGCCACGTGGAGGACATGGTGCCGCTCGGCCGGAGCGGACGACCCGAAGAAGTCGCCAGGGCGATCGTCTGGCTGGCAGGGGACGGCGCGTCGTACATCACCGGGACCACGATCGTCGTGGACGGCGGGTGGACAACCCAGAACTCGCCGTACAGTCTCAAGCGCATGATGTTTCCCGACGAGTTCTGATGCGACGGCATTGGGCCGCCGCCAGGCAAGTGGAGGTGGTTCATGGGCCTTGAGCGATCGGCCGGTTGGGCGATGCCCTTCGATGCGCCGTTCTATCCGCCCCTTCCGGCGTACTACCGGAACGTGGAGTTCCAGCAGGTGTTCTTTCGGGCCGATCCGGCGGCGATGGCGCGCTTCCTGCCGGAGCCGCTCGTGCCCAGCCCGGACGGCGAGTGCCTGGCGGTGGGGATCCGGATCCCGTTCAGCACCGCGTACGGCGCGTTCCTTGAAGCGGCGCTGGACATCAAGGCCATCTTCAACGGCAAGCCCGGCTGGTACTCGACACACGTCTGGCACGACGGACCCAAGGGGATCGCGGCGGGTCGCGAGATCTACGGCACGCCCAAGATCCTCAGCGACATCGACATCCGGACGCTCGATGCGTCGATGCTCACGCGCGCGTCCATCGGCGGCGTGCCCATCATCACGATCAGCTCCACGATGGACGCGCCCATCGCCGCATCCGAGCTGCGCGACACCTCACCCGCTTGGCGCCTGAAGCTGATCCCGCGGGCCGACCGTCCGGGCCCGGCGATCAAGCAGCTCATCGACGCCGGTGCAGCGACCACCGACCTCGAGGTCCACGTTGCGTACCGGGGACGCGGCACCGTCCACTTCGAGCCGTCGCCACAGGGCGACTTCACGGGTCTCGCACCGATCGAATACCTGGGCTCGTACTACTTCGAGGCGAGCTACAGCGAGGGATTCGCGACGATCGTCCACGACTACCTGGCCGGGGACACGTAGCGCCGAAGGGGCGGCGGCTCGCCGCCTCACGCACCGGCCGAACACACGAAGAGCGATCGACGGGGCCGATGAGCAAGGGACGACTGGAAGCGTTCAGCGATGGCGTTCTGGCCATTCTGATCACGATCATGGTGCTCGACCTGAAAATCCCCCACGGCGCCGACCTGGCCGACCTGGCTCCCCTGGGACCCGTGTTCGTGTCCTACGTGCTGAGCTTCGCGTTGCTCGGCACCTACTGGAACAACCATCACCACCTCCTCCAGGCGTCGAAGGTGGTGGATGGCCGGGTCCTCTGGGCGAACCTGCACCTCCTGTTCTGGCTCTCGCTCTTTCCCTTCGCCACTGGCTGGATGGGGGAGAGCAACTTCGCGTCGGCGCCCACGGCCGCGTACGGCGTCGTGTCACTGGGGGCGGCCCTCGCCTTCTACCTCCTAATCCACGCCCTGGTTCGAGCGCCGGCCCAGACACCCACGCTCGCGCAAGCGATCGGCAGTGACCGCAAGGGCATGATCTCGCCCGTCCTGTATGCCGTCGCGATCCCGTTCGCGTTCGTGGCGCCGGTCGTTGCGTTCGTCCTGTACGTCGCGGTCGTCGCCCTCTGGATCGTCCCGGACCTGCGGATCGAACGCTCGCTGGCCCGCTGAGACCAAGCCGGACCGATGGCCATCCGGACGCACGCCGGGCCGGGCCTGAGCGGCAGGACCGGGTGGCCGCGGCCCCGCGAACGAACCCGGACGCGCGGCCCGGCGCGCCGTGATCAGAACGGCTTGAACATCATCAGCCAGAGGATCACGACGAACCCGCCACCGCCGACGAGGGCTGTGACCTCCGGCCAGCGACCGGCTGCCAGCGCAGCGACCTCCTCGGCCGGGAGCGGCGCCGGATCCGGATCGTTCGGCTTCATGTCCCGCGTGCGCTGGCCAAGCGCTCGACGGACCCGCGTGAAGTGCCCGCCCGCAAGCGGCGTCATGACTGTGGCGACGACCACGAGGAGGGCGAGCGAGACCCAGATCCACCCCTGCCCGAAATAGCTGCCGGTGATCCCAGCCGCGATCCCCGAGAAGAACATGACGAGGAGGCCCCCGAACGTGACCGCCAGGGAGGACGCAGACAAGTCGACGAGCGGGAGCATCCTCGCCCGGTCACCCTCGCCGCGCAGTCGGAATGCCACGAACATCGAGACTCCATGGCCTGCGACGAACAGGAATGCGCCGGCCACGTGGAGGAACTTGAGCCACGGCTGAAGCGCGGTGAAATCCATGTCGACAACCTCCCTGGTTACCGCTGCCAATTCGTCAGGAGATCAGCCTTGCGTGCCGCTCAGCCGCGCGCGCCGCTCCGCGCGCCGCCCGCCAAGCGGCCGAGCCAGATCGCCCATGCCGGGTAGAGGACGAACGCGCCGAGCCATCCGATGAAGCCGATCCAGGTCCAGCCAGGCGCCGTGTCCGCGTTGTCGTACCGCATCACCACGCCGGCGATGGAGACGATGCCCGCCACCATCAGGGCCCCGGCCACGATCCCGAGCTGCCCGAGCCGTTTCGGCAGGGCGTGGTCGGCCATCTGTGCCCGGCCGGTCGCGACGACCGAAGGGCCGATCAGGGCCAGGCCGACCGCCGCCACGAGCCCGCCGAGGAACCAGCCCGCCGCCCCCGAAACGACGAGCGCCGAGCCCACGACCACGATTGCCGCCCCAACCAGGGCGATGAGCGCGGCCGGGCGCCCTGTGCGGTCGCTCAATCCCCAGGCGAGCCAGCCGGCCAGGATCGCGAACGCCGCGTTTCCGATGTCGTTGAGATAGCCGAACGGCTCGCCGATGGCCGAGAACACCAGGAAGCTGACATCGGCGGTGATCGCCACGATCCCGGCGGCGATCGCCAGTCGCGCAAGGTTCCGATCGAGTCGCATGAGTGCTGCCCCCGACTGAGTCACGGGTGGCGGGTAGCCCTCCGATCCGCCCCGCCGCGAACTCGTCGATTCATACGCGTTCAGCGGTCCGTTGGCAACGGGAACTCCACCCCAGCTTCCGCGAGAAGCGTCC
Organism: Chloroflexota bacterium; assembly: GCA_031431395.1. Lineage (GTDB taxonomy): Bacteria > Chloroflexota > Limnocylindria > Limnocylindrales > CSP1-4 > VGPE01. Next base: position 3,553 of record JANPDJ010000126.1, read on the forward strand.
GCCAGAAGGCTTCGCGGTTCCCGGCCTGGCAACTCGCAAGGCCGCTCGTTCCGGCTGGCCTGCGGATCAGAGGGCGGTCTCGTTCGCGGACCGGATTCGGCCGCTAGACTAGGCACGCCGACGCCCCCACCGATCATGCGTGGATGGCGCCCGTGGAGGGCCCGGCACGCGACCCCGGCGGCAGCACGGATCGACGGCACAGGACGGATCGCCCGGTAAGCGGGAGGGCAACGTGGAGAATCCTGTCATCGTCGCGGTGGACGATGATCCGCAGGTCCTGCGCGCGGTCGAGCGCGACCTGCGGGGCCGGTTTGGGTCGTCCTACCGGATCGTGGCTGCCGACAGCGGTGCGACCGCGCTGGACGTGGTCCGGCGCCTGAAGCTGCGCAACTCGGCCGTCGCGGTCCTCCTCTCGGACCAGCGCATGCCCGGAATGACAGGTGTCGAGTTCCTGGCCGCGGCGCGCGAGATTTTCCCGGACGCCAAGCGGGTGCTGCTCACCGCGTACGCCGACACCGAGGTGGCGATCACCGCGATCAACACGATCCAGCTCGATCACTACCTCCTCAAGCCGTGGGACCCGCCAGAGGACAAGCTGTTCCCCGTCCTGGAGGACGTGCTGGGCGACTGGCAGGCGAATTTCCGCCCGCCGTTCGAGGGCCTGCGCGTGGTCAGCCACCGCTGGTCGGCCCGGGCGCACGAGATCAAGGACTACCTGGCGCGCAACCAGATCCCCTACCGCTGGCTGGACGTCGAGACCGAAGCGGAGGCATCCGAACTGGCTGCCAGCGCAGGGGTGGATGCTGCCGGGCAGCCGCTGGTCGTGTTCGGCGATGGAACACACCTCGTCGCCCCGTCCAACGCGGAGATCGCTGCGCGCGTCGGCCTGCGGACGAAGGCGGCGCTGCCGTTCTACGACCTGCTCATCGTGGGTGGTGGTCCCACGGGACTTGCCGCCGCCGTTTACGGAGCCTCCGAGGGGCTCAAGACACTGATGGTGGAGCGCGAGGCCCCTGGCGGTCAGGCCGGGACCACGTCGCGGATCGACAACTACTTGGGCTTTCCGGCGGGCCTCACCGGCTCTGACCTTGCACGCCGGGCCGTGATCCAGGCCAGTCGCCTTGGGGCGGAGGTCCTGACCCCGCAGGAAGTCGTGGGCGTGACTGTGCAGGACGCGTACAAGGTGGTCAAACTCACCGACGGGTCGCAGGTCAGCTGCCATGCGCTCCTGGTCGCAACGGGAGTCGAGTACCGGAAGCTGGACCTCCCGGACGCCGACCGGCTGGCCGGATCCGGCATCTACTACGGCGGCGCAACCACGGAGGCCCCCTTCTATCGGGGTCTTCGCGTGGCGGTGCTGGGAGGCGGCAACTCCGCCGGGCAGGCCGCGGTCTACCTCGCCAGGTTCGCGGAGCATGTCACCGTCCTCGTCCGCGCCGATTCGCTGGGATCCGGCATGTCCGCGTACCTCGTGGACCAGATCGGGGAGACCCCGAACATCACCGTTCGAGTGAACGTCAACGTCGTGGCGGTGCACGGCGGTACGGTGCTCGAGTCCATCGACGTGGCGGATCGGCTCGACGGATCGCAGAACCCGCTGCCGGTCGCCGCAATGTTTGTCTTTATCGGACAGGCGCCCAGGACGGACTGGCTTGGGGACCTCGTCGAACGCGACAAGGGTGGCTTCGTGGTGACGGGCCCGGATCTCGCGCGTGAGGGGCTCCGCTACCCCAACGAGTGCCACAACGACCACCTCGAGGAACCGCGCGCCAACACCCCCGCCACGACCCAGCCGCCCTACGCGTTCCACCCGCACGGTCGCCACGTACTCGCCG
>JANPDJ010000127.1:0-6813 GCA_031431395.1 Chloroflexota bacterium
ATCGTGGGCTGGGCAGCTGGTGTGTGAGTTGTCGGCGATCCTCGTTATCGCGATCGGGGACTTGGTGAAGCTGCTCCGGGACGGGGCCCGGATCGTCTCGGACTTTGTCTTCCCGCTCCTCCTGATCGGATTCCTGGGCCCGGCACTCCAGGCAGGGTTCGGCTCGCCGGGCGGACTCAACCTCCAGACGTTCGTGTTCACCGGCGTCCTTGCCCAGACCGTCTGGCAGTCGGCCGCGCTGGGAGTCATCTCGTTGATTGCCGACCGCGACGAGGACTTCAGCCAGGAGATCTTCGTTTCGCCCATCTCGCGCTACTCGATCGTGATCGGCAAGATCATCGGCGAGTCGCTGGTGGCACTGCCCCAGGCGATCGCGATCATCGCCTTCGGGTTCCTGCTGGGCGTCCCAATGTCTGCGCCCATGCTGCTGGCACTCCTGGGCGTCGTTGCCGTGGTCGCCGTCTTCGGGGCCTCGTTCGGGATCATCGTCCTCTCGAACCTCACGAACCAGCGGCAGGCGAACCAGATCTTCCCGTTCATCATGCTGCCGCAGTTCTTCCTCGCCGGCGTCTTCAACCCCGTCCAGAACCTGCCGTGGTTCCTGGACCTGCTGTCGCGAATCGCGCCGATGCGCTACGCCGTGGACCTTGTGCGCAACGTCTTCTACGGCTTCGAGCCCTCCGCGGTGCGTGCCGTTTCGGCCGGAGTGCCGGAGAACCTGGCGGTTATCGGTGCGATGTTCGGGGTCTTCATCGTGGCCGGGACGGCGCTCTTCGTGCGCTCGGAGCGCAACCGGTAGGTCGTTGCCGGCTACCCGGGCGGATCGAGCGCCGCAGCCAACGCCGGCCCGAATGGCGGCCTGAGGACGCCGTTCTCCGTCACGATCGCGGTGATCAGCGACGCGGGGGTGATGTCGCAGGCGGGGTTGACGACCGCTGTGCCCGGTGACGCGATGCGGGATCCGCGCACCACGCTGACGTCGGCGGCGTCCCGCTGCTCGATCGGACTGGCTGCTCCATCGGCGACGTCCCGGTCCACGGCCGCGAGGGGCGCACAGACGTAGAACCGCACGCCATGATGGGCGGCGAGCACCGCGAGCGGGTACGTCCCGAGATCGCCGGTGGTGTCGCCGTTGGCGGCGATCCGCTCCCCGCCCACGACAATCGCATCGACGAGACCAGCCGAAAGCAGCGATCCCGCGGCAACGTCCGCGAGCAGCACGTGGTTGATACCGGCCGACGCCAGGTCAGCGGCGGTCACGCGGGCACCGCGCAGCGTGGGACGGCCCTCCGTCACATACACGAGCAACTCGCGCAGCGCCTGCGGCGCGTCGTCCGTCCAGGCCGGGATGGGCGCGCCACTGCCATGTGTCAGGATCGACACAGGTCGCCCGTTCGCGTCGGGTAGCAGCCCGACGACGGTCTCGGCGATCCGCCGGCCGGCTTCGACACTTTCCACGCCGATCGCTTCGGCCTCGAGGCGAAGGGCGTGCGCGGTCCGTTCACCCCCTTCTTCCGTTTCGGGTGCCGCTCGGGCCACCGTGTCGTAGCGGCGCATCAGCCGCTCGACACCCCACCGCAGCTGTTGCGACGAGACGCGCGAGTTGACCAGCGCGGCCGCCCGGACCTGCAGGATCGCGGTGCGAATCCCGGAGTGATAGGTCCGCATCTCGGCGGCCGCGAGCGCCAACGACATCGCTGCAGCCTGCCCGGGCACGGAGCCGCCCGGCAGCGCCATCCGGACGATCTCACGCACAAGATCGACCGGGGACGGGCACTCGACCTCCGCCACCTCGTCGGGCAGGCGATTCTCATCGACGATCACGAGAACGCCGTCCCTGACCTGAAACGGACGAACTCGTGCAGAACCCGGCGGCGTGATCGGCGCCGCCCGCGCGGCCCCGAGCGCAATCCAGGCCGAACCGTCCGCGGCCCCGGCCGCCTCGGCGCCAGGAGAATTGCCGGCGGTGGTCCCGTCTGCCTCCTCCACGTTCCCGCCCGCCTCCGCCCCGGGAGGCGCGGCCGCGGAGGGCGGGTTGAAGATGCCACTCGCGGCCTGCAGAGAGGCGCGGTTCACCGCAGCGACCGTGCCGATCGCCGTGCCGGCCGTCTGCACAACATCCTTCGCGAAGGTCCGGAAGAACCCGCGACGGCCGAGGTCCGGCGGCTGCGTCATGCGCGGACGAGACCTGCGAGGACGGGAGCAAGTCGCTCGTACTGCTCGATGCTGTTGTACCGCTGCGCGGAAATCCGGACGAACGTGATGGGTTCCGACACGCCATCGTCGCCGATCGGGCCGCCCGTGATCTCGTAGATGGGTACCTCGATCCGGTGCTCTCGGAACAGCCGCTCGTGGATCGCCGCGCCGGCGCCGCGGGGCAAGGCGGAACCCGGTCGTCGAAGCGGCACGGCCGCGAGGGAGCCGACCATCGCGTCGGCGACGAGAGGCTGCACGTCGAGTGCGTCGAGCAGGACGTCACGCGCCGCGAGCGCGAGCGCGTGGTTGGCGTCCATGAGTGCCGGCCAGCCGCCGGGCAGCAGTGAACCCATGAACGTGATCGCGGCACCCATCCCGAGGTAGGGCGTGGGGTCCTGCGTGGCCATGACGTCGTGCTCCAGGCGGAAGCGCGAACGTTCCGTCCGTGGGTCGTTGGCTCCGTGCCCGATCGCCAGCGGGCGGATGCCCGTCTGCCGATCACGCCGGACGTGGAGGAACGCGGCGCCCTTGGGGGCCGAAAGCCACTTGTGGCCGTTGCCCGTGTAGTACGCGGCCCCGATCGCGTCGAGTTGCAGCGGAACCATCCCGGGCCCGTGCGCCCCGTCAACGAGCGTGTCGACGCCGCGAGCGGCCAGCTCCCGCACCAGTTCCGCGATCGGCAGGATGACACCGGTGGGGCTGGTGATATGGCTGAGGAGTGCGAGCTTCGTTCGTTCCGTGACGGTCGCGAGGATCGCGGCGACGACGGCGTCGGGGCCCAGGACCGGCAGCGTAATGTCGGCGATGACGACCAGCGCGTCGGCGCGCTCCGCCGCGTACCGGAGCGCGTTCAGCGACGCGTTGTACTCCAGGCTTGTCGCCAGCAGTTCGTCGCCCGGGCGGAACCGGATGGAGCGCAGCACGGTGCTGATCCCGGCGGTTGCGTTCGGCACGAATACGAGGTCGTCCGCATCGGCCCCGACGAAGGCCGCGAGGGCTGCGCGCGTCGCGTCCATGAGGGCCGGGAGTTGCCGGCCCAGGAAGTCGATGGGTTCGGCTTCCATCGCATCGCGCCATGCCTGCTGTGCCGCGAGAACGGGTCGCGGGCAGGCCCCGCACGACCCGTGGTTGAGGAACGTGATCGCCGGGTCGAGTCCCCAGGCAGAAGCGCCGGCGGCTCCAGGAACGGTCGCATCCGCGGCGCTGCCCGCGTCTTGAGGAGCTTTGCCGGCCACGCGCATCACGACCAGCGCAGGTCCGATCCCAGTGCCGACAGCGTCCCACCCGAGACGTCCTCAGCCCGATGGCACGCCACCTGATCGCCGGGGAGCCGGCCCGGGGCGGCCACCTCGCGCAGCAGCGGATCCTCCGCCCGGCAGCGGTCGATCGCCACGGGGCACCGGCTGGCGAAACGGCATCCGGCCGGCGGGTGGATCGGGCTGGGCACTTCGCCGTGAAGGACGATCCGTCGTCGCGCCCGCTCGATGGTGGGGTCCGGGATGGGCGCTGCGGAGAAGAGGCTTCTCGTGTACGGATGCAGCGGGGCGCGATAGAGCGACTCCCGCTCCGCCATCTCCACGATCCGTCCCAGGTACATGACTGCCACCCGGTGGCACATGTTGCCGATCACGGCGAGGTCGTGGCCGATCAGGAGATAGGTGAGACCCAACTGGTGTTGCAGGTCCACGAGCAGACGGAGGATCTGCGCCTGGATGGACACGTCCAGTGAGGACACGGGCTCATCCAGCACGATGAGATCCGGGTTCGGGGCGAGTGCACGGGCGATCGCGATCCGCTGGCGCTGGCCACCCGAGAATTCGTGCGGGTAGCGCGACACCTGCTCCCGCCTGAGGCCGACGAGATCCATCAGCTCCGCGACGCGGGCACCACGCTGTTCCGGCGGCCCGATGTGATGGATCGCCAGGCCCTCGCCGATGAGCGCTCCCACCGTCATCCTGGGATTGAGCGACAGGAAGGGATCCTGGAACACGATCTGGAAGCGCTGGCGAAGCGACCGAAGCTCACGCTGGGGAAGCGTGGCGATGTCGACACCGTCGAACCGCACTTGCCCGGCCGTTGGCCGATACAGGCCCGCAATGACCCGGCCCAGGGTGGACTTGCCGCAACCTGTCTCGCCGACGAGTCCCAGGGTTTCGCCACGCCGGATCGACACGGACACTCCGTCGAGCGCATGAACCACTTCGCGGTGGTTCCGCAGCAGCGTCGTCCGGCTGACGGGGAAGTGCATCTGGACGTCGCGCGCATCGACCAGGGGGACATCGTTGCCCGCGACCGGCGCGGCGAAGCCCCCGAGGCGGCCTGCGGCGCTCGGCGCAGTCGGCGCGGTCGGCGCGGTCGGGTCAGTCGGCGAGTTCTGCGCACCGGATCCGGGCGCGATCTGCTCCGTCACGCGGTGGTGCTCGACGAGCCCACGGCCGATGAGCCGGCACCGGCAAGGCTGCGCTGATTCCAGCAGGCGGCGCGATGGTCCGCCTCCTCCGGCGTCAGGACGGGCAGCTCCGTCAGGCACGGGTCCGTCGCGAAGGCGCACCGGGGCGCGAAGGAGCATCCGGGTTCCACGCGCAGAAGGTCAGGCGGCTGACCCGGGATGGTCTGGAACTCCCCCGGGGTGATCCGGTCAACACGTGGGACGCATTCGAGGAGTCCCACCGTGTACGGATGATGCGGATCCTCGAAGAGCTCGTTGCGGGGCGCGAATTCCACCATCCGTCCCGCGTACATCACGGCGACACGGTCCGCCAGCCCGGCGACGATGCCGAGGTTGTGCGTGATCAGGATGGTCGCGGTGTTCATCTCCCGGCTCAGCGTCGCGATCAACTCGAGGATCTGCGCCTGGACCGTGGAGTCGAGTGCGGTGGTGGGCTCGTCGGCGATGAGCAGCGCCGGACGGCAGGCGATCGCCAGCGCGATCATCACGCGCTGGCGCATCCCGCCGGAGAGCTGATGGGGGTAGGCACGGAAGCGGCTCTCGGGTTCCGGGATACCCACCGCTTCGAGAAGTTCGATGCTGCGGTCCCGGGCGGCGCGGCCGTGCAGGCCCAGGTGCACAGCGAGAAGTTCGGTCAGGTGTTCGCCGGCGGTCATCAGGGGATTCAGGGAGGCCGAGGGATCCTGGGGGATCAGCCCGATCTGGCGCCCGCGGATCTTCTCCATCTGGCGTTCCGTTCGCGCAAGCAGGCTCTCTCCGTTGAAGAGGATTTCGCCGCCGCGGATCTCGCCACTCGTCGGCAGCATTCGCAGAATCGACATTGCCGTGGCGGTCTTGCCGGAACCGCTCTCGCCGACCAGGGCGAGGGTTTCGCCCTGCCGGAGTGAGAAGGACACGTCGCGGACGGCCCGGACCTCGCCGCGTCTCGTGAAGAACGAGGCGCTCAGGCCACGGACGTCGAGGACCGGCGTCGTCGTGTCGGACGCCTGCGTGGTGAGTCGATCGGCCTGGAGGGTCATGCGGGTGGTGGGATCCCGGGATGAGGGGGAGGGGAGTGGCAGGCCCCCGCGGGAGCGGGGGCCTGCATCGACGCGTTGGAGCGCTAGCTCTTCCGCGTGGTCTCGACTTCCTTGCTGTAGTACATCTCGTTCAGCGCGTTGCTGCCGGTGCCCTCACCGGCCGAGTAGATGCCGGTATAGCCGGCCTTGCTGGGGGTGTTGAGGTAGGCACCCTTCCGATACGGCTTGTGCAGCTGTGCCTGAAGCTGGTGATAGAGGAACGCCCCAGGGGCATCCGTCACCAGCATCTTCTCGGCGTCCTGCATCATCTGCGTCCGCTTCGCGGGATCGGTGGTGATGACGCTCGCGTCCGCGACAATCTTGTCGTAGGTCGCGTTGTTGTAGTTGTGCCGCCCGCCGGTCTTCCAGACGTTGAGCATGTTCGAAGCGTCCAGGTAGTCGTACCCGTAGGAGACGTAGCCGAACGGGATCTGGGTCGGCTTGGCATTCAGGGCCTTCGAGAAGGCCGGCCGGTCCATCGTCAGGAGGTCCATCTGGAGCCCCAGGGTCTGGTTGATGCTCGCGATGACCGCCTGGGTGACGGCCGCATCGGTGCTGGGGCCGCCGCCGCGCACCGTGAGGGTCGTCTTCGGGAAGCCCGCGCCGCCTGGGAAGCCGGCGTCCGCGAGGAGCTGCTTGGCGGCAGCGGCATCGAAGTCCTGGATGGACTTTAGGCCGGCCGAGTTGGCGTCCGGGAAGCCCGGGGCCATGAACGAATAGGCCGGCGTGGCCATCGGGGCGAGGATGCCCTTCACGATCGCATCGCGATCGATCGCCTTTGCGAACGCCATCCGGACCTTGGGATTGTCGAACGGCTTCTTCGTGATGTCGAAGAAGATATAGAAGGTCCGGAAGTCGCCGGGGTTGATCTTGAGCTGGTTGGCGAGGGAGGCATCCGCGAGAGCCTCCTTGAGGTCCGGCCCGCCAAGCTCCGCGGAAAGGACGTAGTCCACTTCGCCTGCGCGGTAGCGGGCCAGCGCGCTGCCACCGGTGACGGTGTTGGCGACGCGGCTGTTGATCAGCGGCTTGAGCTTGCCCGTGTACTTCGGGTTCGCGGAGATCACGACGCGGCGGTCCGGGCTCCACTCGGTGAGGATGAAGGGGCCGCTG
>JANPDJ010000128.1:0-9995 GCA_031431395.1 Chloroflexota bacterium
CGACAAGCATGTAGCGGAACTGGCGCTGCCAGCGGCGGAGGACGTTGGGGCGGGTCTCGAAGAGCTTCGTCACGGCGGCGATCTGCTCGCCGAAGTCGAGCGCGCCCCGGTGTGCCAGCTCGGCCTCGTAGGCGCGGTAGACGGCGGCAAGCTCCGTCAGGCGGAGGACTTCCAGGGCGGCGCCGTCCACGACGTAGGTCGCCGCAAGGGCGTCGATCCGCGAGTGCTCCTCCCGCGGGATCTGGTTCCGGTAGAGCGCGCGGCCGGTGCCGGCGACGGTGCGGCGGGCCTCGCGGTCGGCGGCCTTCTCGGTGGCGTCGGGCTTGTACACGGGGGTTTCGCCCCGGTCCTCGGCGCGCTCGTTCGCGCGGACCCCGGCGTATGCGCCGCGCACATCGCGCAGGGGCTCGAGGTTGCCGTTGGTCTCGAGTCGGGCGGCGGCGGCCTCGTAGCTCCCGTACCGCGTCTCGAAGACCTCCCGTTCCTCGGCCACGAAGGCGTCGAAGTGGTCCGGGGTGACCAGTTCGTCCTTGGCGCGATTGATGAACTGGACGAAGTTGCCGAACGCCCAGTACGCCCGCGAGTGGTACGTGAGCGAGAGCGACGGGCTGATGTCGCGCAGCAGGAGCACCTGGGCCACACCGTCGAGCACGTCCGGCCGGGGCGGGAGACCGGCATCCGCGGCCGATTCGGTGAGGATCCGCTGGCAGAAGCTGTGGAAGTTGGAGACGCTGATCCGCGCCCGCGTCGCGACGCCAACGGCCGCCTCAAGCCGGTCCTGGAGCTCGCGCGCCGCCTTGACGTTGTACGTGAGGACGAGGATCTGCTCCGGCAGCAGGTCCTCCCGGGTGGCCAGCAGGTGGGCGACGCGTTCCACGATCACGCGCGTCTTGCCGGTCCCGGCGCCCGCGATGACGACGACCGGCCCGTCGCCCCATTCGACGATCCGGCGCTGGTCGTCCGTCAGGCCCGGGACAGGCGCGGTGACCGTCACCGGCGGACCCCGGTGGGCTGTACCAACGCTGTTCGGCTCATCCCTGCACCCGCCGCTTCGTCGTCGCGAGCCTGAGCCTGCACAAGGATGCGCAGCCCGACACGTGCAATACAACGCTTGCGTCGTGCCAGCTAGGGTGTCACGGACTGTCATGGCCCAACGGCGCCGAGCCCTGCGATACAATCGCGCCGCGCCGGGCGGGAGTAGCTCAGTTGGCAGAGCGTCTGCTTCCCAAGCAGAAGGTCGCGAGTTCGAGCCTCGTCTCCCGCTCCAATACCCCCCATCCTGAGCACGAATCCGGGGGCTTGGCCGGGCCCGTCCAACGCTTGCTATCATCGGCCGAGAAGCGTCCCCTCCTTGCCGCCTCGTTGGCGCTCGCCCTGGCGCTCTCTGCGACGCCTGCCATCGCAGCACCGGCTCCGGCCGCCGCGCTCCCGAATCTCGCGATCAACACTGCGCGAGTCGCGTCGAGCATCGTCTTCAAGACCCAGATGTTCGCCTCGAAGGACTGCGCCTACATCGAGGGCAGCCTCACCGGGACCGGGAAGCGGACGCTCTTGCGCTTCGATGTCTCGACGGCCAACCGCGGCGGCAGCCCCATCGTCCTCGGCAATCCCGTCGGCAATCCGCTCTTCGCGTACAGCGCATGCCACAGGCACTACCACTTCGGCGGCTACGCCCTATACGAGCTGTTCGCCGTCGATCCGCGGGTGACCTCGTCGGCCCCGGTCCTGACCGGGCGGAAGCAGGCGTTCTGCCTCGAGGACTACGAGGTCGATCCGCTGGCCGTCTCGTCCGGCCCAGCCGTATACACGTGCAGCAACCAGGGCATCAGCGTCGGCTGGGCGGACACCTACGGCAGCTACCTCGACGGGCAGTGGCTCGACATCACGGGCATCCGAGCCGGGGCCTACTGGCTGCGGGTGACCGTCAACCCGTACAACATCAATAACAACCCGTATTACGACCCCAACTCCCTGGCGGCCCTCGCCCTGGCCGAGTCGAGCTACGCCGACAATGTCGCCGTCGTGCCCGTGACGATACCGGTCAAGATCGCGGGCGGGCACGCGAACTAGTCGGGCCCCCACCGCCCGAGACTCCGGCTCAGGTGCGGAGCATTGAGTACAGGCGCCACGTGGCCGGCACTCCCTTCAGAATCCGGCTGCTGCGCTCCGTGAACTTGATGCCGGATCCGACGACGAGGTCCCCGACCCTGCACGTGACAAGAAACTCGTCCGGTGGGGCCGGCGCCGCAAACCGGCTGGATCGTCAGCGGGTGCGGTGCTCCGAAAGCATCACCACGGCCTTCGCAACGCGCGCCGACCGCGTCGCGGGCTTCTTGGCCTCCCCGATCCATAGCACGTACAGCAGCTTGTTCGTATGCGAGAGCCCGGCGAAGAAGGCGGCCGCCTCGGGGGCGGGATCGAACGCGGTCGCAAGGTCGGCAGGGACCTCGACCTCACGGGGCGCGTCGTCCGGGACGATCTCTACCTCGATCTCCTCGCCGCCCGACAGCCCCGACGCCGCCCGGTGCCCCGAGCTGAACGGCATGAGGATCTTCCCCATGGCCGGGGCGACGCTGGTCCGGTACGTGTAGCCGTTGACGGTCGCCACGACCTTTACGCGGCGACCCCGGCCGAGCGCGGCCAGGATCTCCTCGGGCACTTCGATGCCCGTGTTGTTGCCCCCGAACCGCTGAAGCGTTGTGCTGAACTTCATGAGCGGAGTGTGGCATGCCGCGCCATCGGGCCGCGCTGGCGCCAGGCGCCCGGCGCGCTCGCGGTTGTCTCGGTGGCTCTGGAGCGAACATCGCGTTCGTCATTGACACGTTGACTTCCTGTCCACTGGCAGTAGCACGAATCCGCCGTGGAACCTTGCCGGTGTCTGTACGATATCCGGCAGCCTCGAGGGACGACTGGGTCTCGACGGGTCAGTCCAGCAGGCGAGCATGAGCCGTTACATCGTGGCTGAGATCCGCGACCCCGCGGGCCTGTTCGAACCGTTCGAGCGCCCATGACAAATGCCCGCGGGTCCGCGACGAAGGTCGCGCAGACAGCCCCGATCCTGATCGTCGATGATGAAGCCAGTGTCCGCGCCCTCTTTGTGCGGGTCCTGCGGGGAGCCGGGTACGAGACACTCGAAGCCGCGGACGGCCTGAAGGCCCTCCAGATCATCGAGGACCGGCCGGTCGCCCTGCTTCTCGTGGACAGCACGATGCCGGCACTCGATGGACCCGGCCTCATCCGGATCCTCCGCAATCGCGAGGCGACGCAGACCCTGCCGATCATCCTGATCACCGCCCACGCGTCGCTCGAGGCCCGTATCGACGGCCTGCAGCACGGGGCCGACGACTTCCTGGCGAAGCCGGTGGCAATGGACGAACTGATCGCCCGCGTGCACGCTCAGCTGCGCAGCCAGGTCGCCTGGGGCGAGGTCGCAAAGCGCGAACTCAGCGAGCGCCAGGTGTTGACCGCCGCCCTCCGCCAGGTTCGCGTCGATCCGATTCCCGAGCTCACGGCGCAATCCATCGTCCATGCGCTATCCGAAATGGGCGATGGAGTCTCAGTTGCCCTGTTACGCCCCGCGCCGATGGGAAGAATGGTCCCGCTGGCAGCCGAGGGGCAACTCGCGAGCGTGTATCAGCCCGGGGTTGCGATCCCGGCTAGCACGGCTCGGGCCCTGCTCGCACGGGCCGAGCAGGGCCCGTGGATCCAGCGCGTGCGGGAGCCCGGTCCGGGAGACGTGGCCATGCGCGACGGCGCTGGGCTGGATGCCGCGTATCTCCCCCTGGGGCCCGACGACCGGCTGGTGGGCCTCTTGATCATCGCGCTGGATGCTGATCCAGCCGTGGCCCGCCCCACGACGCGGATTGCACGGTGGCTGCCGCTCCTCGTGGAGGCCGCCGACCTCGTCACGACGCTCCTGCGCCCCGGCCTCGAGGCCAGTGCCAACCTGGCGGACGCCCGGGCGGCGATCGAGCGAGTCATCACGAGGAGGGAGTTCGTCCCGCATTTCCAGCCCATCGTCCGGCTGCTCGACCGGGTCGTGCTGGGGTACGAGGGTCTGACCCGGTTCACGAATGGCGAGCCACCCGATGTCCTCTTCGCGGAAGCCGGACGGCTGGGGCTGGGACGAGCGCTGGAGATTGCGACGCTCGAGGCGACAGTCATGGCCGCCACCAGGCTGCCCACCGAGCGCAGCATGTCGCTCAACGTCTCGCCCCAGCTACTCGGCGATCCCGACCTTGATGCGCTCCTGTTGCGTGCCGACCGGAAGCTCATCCTTGAACTGACGGAACACGACCAGATCACCGATTACGACGCCGTGCGAGGGCGAATCGAACGGTTGCACGCGCCGGTGCGGATTGCCGTCGATGATGCCGGCTCCGGCTACGCGAGCATGCGCCACATCCTTGCCCTTCGCCCGTCCCTTGTGAAACTCGACGTCAGCCTTGTCCGCGGCATTGACACCGATCCGGCCAAGCAGGCACTCATCGCGGGGTTCGTGCATTTCGCACGCGAAACCGGGTGCGAATTGATCGGCGAGGCGGTCGAGACCGAGCCGGAATACCACGCGCTTCTGCGCCTTGGCGTGCACCAGGGTCAGGGACACCTCTTCGGGCGGCCGGCTCCGGCGCCTGGCTGACCGACAAGTCTCATCGGCCCGATGTCGTCCTCATCCGGCCAGCGTGGCGCAGGTGCGGTCGGTCAGCGTCGTGCGGCCCGATCAAGGACGTCCCGTACGGTCTGGGCGAGGGCCTCGCCGCTGAAAGGCTTGGGCAGAAAGGCGTGGTCGCGTTCGACGACGCCGTGGCGGATGACGGAGTCGTCGGCAAAGCCCGACACCAGGAGGGTGCGCATGGAAGGTTGAGCAACGCTCAACTGCTCGGCCAGCTCCACTCCATGCATGCCGGGCATGATGAGATCGGTCACGAGCAGGTCGATCGCCCTCGTGCAGGCGGCCGCGACGCCCAGCGCGGTCGTTCCGTTGCCGGCTTCCAGGACGTTGTAGCCGAGGTCGGACAGGGTCCGTCGGGCCAAGGCCCGGATGGCCGGCTCGTCTTCCACGAGCAGGATTGTCTCGCTGCCCGTCGGCAGCGTCGTGGCGGCCGGCTGGGTGACGGCCACCGACGATTCGCCGATCAGACGGGGGAAGTAGACGCGAAATGTCGTGCCCTGCCCGGGCTCGGAATCGACCTCGATCGATCCGCCCGACTGCTGCACGATCCCATACACCGTCGCAAGGCCAAGGCCCGTGCCCTGGCCCGACCCCTTCGTGGTGAAGAACGGCTCAAAGATGCGGGCCAGCGTGGCCGCATCCATGCCAGTCCCGGTGTCCGCGACGGCCAGCATCACATGCGGCCCCGCGATCGCGGAGGGGTGGCGAGCTACGTAGGCCTCGTCAAGGTCCGCGTTCGCGGTCTCGATCGTGAGCGCGCCGCCCGCCGGCATGGCATCACGGGCGTTCACGGCGAGGTTGACAATGACCTGCTCAAGCTGGGAGGGATCGACGCGGATCAGCCCGACGTCTGGCGCGCTGCGGGTCGTCAGGGCAACCTGCGCGCCGAGCAGCCGCCGCAGCATCGGTACGATCTCGGACACGATCACATCCGGGTCGAGGACCCGGGGTTCGAGCATCTGCTTGCGCCCAAAGGCAAGCAACTGGCGCGTCAGCGCGGTGGCCCGGTCCGCCGCCAGGAGGACCTGGCCCAGATCGGCCCGATCCTGTTCGTCGGCCACCGGGAGATGCTCGCGCACGAGCTCCGTGTAGCCGCGGATGGCGGTCAACATGTTGTTGAAGTCGTGGGCAACGCCACCCGCCAACTGGCCGATTGCCTCCATCTGCGACGCCTGGCGGAGTCGCGCCTGCAGCGCACGCTCCTGCGTCACGTCGCGGTCGGTCTTGACCAGGCCCACGGGCTGGCCGCCTGGGTCGAGGAAGCCCGACATGACCGACTCGACCTCGACGAGGGTGCCGTCCTTTCGCCGGTTCACCAGCATGCCGGACCACGTTCCGCCCGCTCTGATCACCTCCCAGATCATCTCCCAGAACGCGCGCGTGTGGCGGCCGCTCTTGAGGATCCGGAGGTTCTGGCCCAGCACCTCGTCGCGCTGGTAGCCGTAGAGACGCTCGAAGCCGGCGTTCACGAACTCGATGGGCCCATCGATCTGGCCAACGCTGATCGCATCGGCGCTCTGCTCAATCGCTGAGACAAGACGCGTCCGCGTAGCCTCGGCCAGCACCCGGGCGGTGATGTCGAGCATCGTCCCGCGAAGGCGGAACGCCGTTCCGGTGGCATTGCGCTCGGCTTCACCGTCCACGGCGACCCAGCCCGGGGTCCCATCCGGCCGAGTGAATTCAACGTCGACCTTGAGCGGCTCCCCGGTTCGAACGGCCCGCTCCAGGGCTGCCGCCACGCGCTCCAGGGCCTCTGGGGTGAACAGCTTCGCCAGCGTGGCCATGTCCGCGGGTTGGCCGCTCCGATCGATGCCGAAGATCCGGTACATCTGAGGCGACCAGGTTGAGGCGCCGCTCGTCGGGTCGAACGTCCAGCTCCCGAGTCCCCCGATCCGTTGTGCTTCGGCGAGGTCGTGCTGGCTCTGGCGGATGGTGGTCTCGGCCAGCATCCGGTCCGTCACGTCGTTGACGGTGGCGGCGTACCGGGGATGACCGTTCGGCGCGATCCCGACATGCGACACGACAGCCTCGAACCTGCGAATTCCCGAGGGAGTCTCAAGTGGGTAGTCGAAGCGCACGGATTGACCGGCGTGCCGGCTTTCGGCGTACTTCGCGAGATAGAGCTGCTCCTCTTTCCCGGGGATCCCCAGCCCGGCGGCGGGCCGGGCCTGCCACGACTGCGTATGGTCGAAGAACGCGTTCGCCTCGGCGTTGTCGAGGACATGAACGGCATGCCCGTCCCTGACTTCGACGATCGAACGCATGACGCCCGGGCTGTCGAAGAACGCACGAAGGTTGGCCTCGCTCGCGCGCAGCTTCTCCTCGGCGCGCTTCTGATCGGTGATCTCGCGCGAGATGGCGTACACGCCGGTGACCTGTCCGACATCGTCCCGGATCACGTCCTTGCTGGTCAGCCACGTGCGCGTCACGCCATCGAGCGTGGACTCCTGCTCGTAGGTCATCGGCAGGCCGGACTCGATGACCTCGCGGTCGAGCTGGCCGAAGCGAGCGGCTGCCGCTGCGCCGAGCAGTTCGACATCGGTCCGGCCGATGATCTCCTCCAGCGGCAAGCCGAACCACGCGGCGTCGGATCGATTGGCCAGGAGGTACCGGCCCTCCAGGTCCTTGACGTGGATATGGTCGTTCGTCCCCTCGATGATGCCGTTGAGCAGGGCCATGCTGCGGCGGAGTGCCTCGTCGGCCCGGGCGAGCGCGGCCTGGGCCTGGACGCGGTCGGTGATCTCGCGCGAGATTGCCGAGAGGGCGATGATCTCGCCTGACTCGTTGCGGATCACGTCCTTCGTCGTGAGCCACGTCCGCGTCGTGCCGTCTCGGACGAGGACCTCCTCGAGTTGGACTGGTTGGCCCGACTCGATGCAGGCTCGATCGCGCGCGGCAGATTCAGCTGCCTCACCCTGACCACACAGTTCGGCGTTCGTTCGGCCAAGGAGCTGCTCGACCGGGAGACCGAACCAATCGAGCGCGGCCTCGTTGACGAAGATGAAGCGGCTATCGAGGTCCTTGATCGTGACGTGGTCTCGCGTGCCACGAAGCATGCCGCTCAGCAGGGTCACGCTGCGTCTCGTGGCATCGTCCAGGGGCGGTGTCGAACGCACGTTCTTCGGCAGGTCCGAGCGCAATCGCACGACTGAATGCCGGTTGGAACCGCCGCGTTCGCGACTCCGGCCGGACGTCCGTGCCACGTCCATCTGCGTCATGGCGTCACCACCGGCGAACCCCCGGCGTGCGTCTGCCGCGGCCCAGGGGATTGCGGATCAGGAGGCTGGATGGCTCGCTTGTGCACGCGACGACCATGGATTCAGAGGCAACCGCTCGACCACCCATCGATAGTCCTATGGCTGGTCGAACACGGGCCTCCGCCCCGCGTCCCGCGCCGGTCGAGGTGGGCCGGATGGCGGGTCACGACGGGCGGTGGTTCAGGACGGGCGGCGCTCGCGGGGCAGGCAGACCTCGAAGCACGTCTCGCCGGGCTGCGATCGGATGTTGATGCGGCCGCCGTGGCGTGCCACCACGTTGTGGGAGATGTGGAGGCCCAGCCCGGTCCCGCTGCCGGGCGGCTTCGTCGTGTAAAAGGGCTCGAAGACCCGGTCGCGGACCTCGGGCGGCATGCCCGGCCCGTTGTCGCAGATCTCGACGACCACGTCCTGGTCGCGCGCGAATGCCCGGATTCGGATCTCGCCGTGTCCCCCCATCGCGTCGATGGCGTTGTCGAGGATGTTCGTCCACACCTGGTTGAGCTCGCTTCCCAGCGCCTCGATCTCCGGCAGGTCCGGCTGGTACTCGCGCGTGACCTTGACCCCGTCCTTGAGCTTGGGGCGGAGGATCACCAGGGTGTTGTCCAGCCCGGAGCGGACGTCCACCCGCTGCACCGGGGCCTGGTCCATGTAGGAGTACTCCTTGACCGCCTTGACGATCTCGGAGATACGCCGGGCCCCGGTCGCAACCTCGTCCACCAGCGCGTGGACCCCGCTGCCGGCGGCGACCCAGGTGACGATCCGGCCGAACCCGTCTCCCGGAAACTGGGCCTCGATTCGATCCAGATCGGCACGGTCCCAGCCGCCGCCGACGAGCGCGGCTCCGAGGTTGCCGGCGTCCGCCACGCCGCGATCAGTCAGGAACGTTTCCAGCTCCCACGCCCGGTCGCTGGCGTCGAGCGGATCGAGGGGCGCCTGCTCGCCGGCGCGCTGGGCCACCTGTGCGCCGAGGTCCGCGACGAACGCCGCGTGCTCCTGGTCTTCGACGGCGGTCCCGAGGGCGCCCGTCGCCGCGGCCCAGCGGTCGAGGCCGTCCCGCAGCAACGATGCGCTCCGCTGGACGGCCGCCGCGGGGTTGTTCAACTCGTGGGCCAGGCCCGCCGACAGGGTCCCCAGGGCCGCCAGCTTCTCACGTTCCCTGAGCATCGCCTCCGTACTGCGCAGGCGTCCCATCACGGTCCGCAGCATGGACAGCGTGGCCGAGGGCCGGGTGCTGAGCAGCTCGAGGACCACGTCGCGGCCGATGCGAACGACCCTGCTGGCAGGGACCGCCCGCACGGAGGCCATCCGCGGCTGAGCCTCGAAGATCGCCATCTCGCCGACCACCTCGCCAGGTCCCAGGACGGCGATCGGGACATCGGTCTTCCGGGAGCGCTTCACGATCTGCACTTCGCCCGAGATGATCACGAACAGCGCGTCGCCGGGATCGCCCTCGCCGGTCAGCAGGTCGCCGCCGGCAAGCTCCATCGGTTCGCCGCCATCGGCGACCCACGAGAGGTCCTCCTCGGACAGGTCGGCGAACAGCGGGACGCGCCGCAGCAGCTCGCGGTCGGATTCGCTGACGGTCATCGCGGCCGGTTCACAGGTCTGCGAGGTGCTGGTGGACGAACCTGACCGCCATCGCACCTTCGCCCACGGCCGATGCGATCCGCTTGACGGAGTTGGCCCGGACGTCGCCCGCGCAGAAGATCCCCGGGACGTTGGTCTCCAGCAGGAACGGCTCGCGGGCCGGCCGCCAGCCCGGGGGTCGCTCCCCCGCCCGCGCAAGATCCGGGCCCGTCACGACGAAGCCGCCCTTGTCGCGTTCGACAAGGTCCCCAAGCCAGTCCGTCCTGGGCGCCTGCCCGATGAAGACAAACATTGCGGCGACCGGCAGCGGGTTCTGCGATCCGTCGACCCGATCCGCCACGTCGATGGACTCGAGCACCGTACCGCCGTGCACAGCCACCACGTTGACGTTCACTCGAACGGTGATGTTCGGGGTCTCCCCGATCTGGTCCACGAGGTACGCGGACATGCCGGATCCCAGCGAATCGGCGCGGACGAGG
>JANPDJ010000129.1:0-1655 GCA_031431395.1 Chloroflexota bacterium
CGCCGTGGCCGGCAGGAACCGCGTGATGTGCGCGACCATCAGGCAGACGCCCGCCTCCCGGCAGGTCGCGATCATCGCGTCACACTCCGCGACGTCGAGGCCCATGGGCTTCTCGAGGAAGACGTGCTTGCCGGCGGCCGCGGCATCTTTGACCAGCCGCAGGTGTGTCGTGTGCGGCGTGGCGATGACGACCGCATCGACGTCGGCGCGGCTGAGGAGGGCGTCCACCGAACCCTCGTGGATCGCGCCGAAATCCGCGGCGAGCGCCGGTGCCCGCACGCCGCCGCCCACCGCCACCAGGCGCTCCCTCCCGGGCCCGACATCGGCGATTGCCTGGGCGTGCACGCGGGCCATCCCGCCCGATCCGATCATCCCGATCCCGATCGACACCGTGCCACCCCCTCCGCAACGACCACGATGCCGCGAGGGTAGGACAGGGCCGACGCCCCCGCCTGGTCGTCAGGGCGCCAGTCGCTTGCGGTCACCCAGCCGCGCGGGCGGCCGGGACCTTGCTCAGGGAGCCGGCTGTGCCCCAAGCCAGGCGAGGACCCGCGCCACCAGGTTCCCGAAGTCGTCCGCCGGGAAGCCCGGCAGAGCCGCCCCATACCGGGGATCCAGGCCCCAGGAGAAATCGAACGTCCCCGCGTCGAAGACGTTGTTGCCGGCCGGGCCTACCCAGAGCGACATGCCGGCCGTCACGGTGCCCGAATGCTGGGTCACGGTCACGGGCGTGGCGCCCAGCAGCACGCCCGAGAAGGAGGGCTCCGGTTCGTCCACCTCGCCCCCGATCAGACCAGGCAGCTTCTGGCCCGGCTTCAGCCCGGATTCCGGGTCGAAGGTCGTGATCCCGCCGCCAACCACCATCGGCTGGAGCCCCGTCACCTCGCCCGCATACTCCATCCCCATGATGTCTGACGGCGGCCTGTTCACCGGAGCCTCCTCGAACCGCACGGTGGCCGCGGAGGGCGTGGCTGCGGCGACCGGATCCAGCCGGGCCACCTTGTAGCAGACGACCACCCGGTTCGGGCGGCCCGCATACGCCGGCTCCAGCCGGACCTGCCAGAACGCCTGGTTGGCCCCGAAGAACCCGAGGTTCGTGCCACCGGCGGCCGCCGCCTCCACCGTGTCCCTAATCCGGCCGGTCCAGTATTCGCCGTGCCCGCTGAACAGCAGCGTCGTGGCACCCAGGCCCATCCCTGGGTCGCGATCGAGGTCGACGTCCGTCACGTACCCAGGCGCGTAGCCGTGATTCTCGAGCCAGACGATGAGCGGAAAGTCCAGCCTGAAGAAGAGGCCGGCACCCCAGGCCTGGCTGAACGGACGGTCGAACGACACGGCATAGGCGCGCGACCGCGGGCCCTTGTCCCAGGCGTAGAGATGCGCGCCGCCGTAGTCGTTGTAGGCCGCATAGGTCATCGCGGGCAGGACGAGGGTGAGGCCGGTCGGACGCGCTGGGCGCACGACAAACAGGATGTACGACTGGCCACCCGAATTGCCGGTGAGCTTGACGAGGTACACGCCGGACTGCCAGTCCGAGGGGACGTGCATGGTGGTGGAGCGGGGCCAGTTCTCTTCCACCAGACCATCGGAACTCCGTGGCGCCGCCTCCGGCTGAGACGACACCGGGACGTCCGGGATGGTCAGGACGTGCCGGG
>JANPDJ010000130.1:0-8308 GCA_031431395.1 Chloroflexota bacterium
CGGCGGCTCGGGCTGCGCCTCGATGACGCTGGGTGCGGTCGTCACGACGTCCACCACCGTCACGATCCCCATCACGGCCTCATCCACGAGTCCGTGCACCGTGACCGTCAGCGGACTCCAGGTTCGTCCCACCGCCGGCAATCCCCTGGCCTCCGGCAACATCACCAACTCGGGCTCGCGCGGGCCGGGCGGCAACTATGGAACCCTGACTGAAGTCGCCGGAGCCGCGGTCCTCACGTTCACCAGTGGACCGGTGGCCAGCACCACGGGCGGCGCAACTCTGGCGCAATCACCCGCGTTTCATGATGAGGACGCCTGGGGCAACGACCGCGCAGGCGACTCCGTCCAGTTGAGCATCAAGTCCGGCACTGGGACGGCAGGAGCAGCCCTGACCTGTACGACCGATCCTCAGAACACGAGCGGCGCCGGAAATGTGACCTTCACGGGCTGCTCCATCGACAAGGCCGGCCTCGGGTACGTCCTCCGCGCCACCACGGGTTCGGCCGTGCGGGACACCAACGCCTTCAATATCAGCATCGGCTCCGCCAGCAAGCTCGTCTTCGAGACGTACCCCACGCCGATCACGGCGTCGCTGCTGACGCCGCAGCCATCCGTGGGGGTCACCGATGCCGGTGGCAATGTCATTGTCACGGACAACAGCACGGTCATCACGCTGTCGATCAGCGCCAACACGGGCACATTCACGTGCAGCGGCGGACTCAGCAGGACCGTGGCCCTGGGCGTCGCAACCTTCACCGGTTGCACCCAGACCTCGACGGGGACGTACACGCTGGCGGCAACGTCCGCGCCGGTCGTGACCCCGGTCACCGGACCCACGTTCGTGGTGTCCTCCGCCGTTCCGAACAAGCTCGCCATCTGCTGGGGAACCGCCCTGGCCTGCCCCACCGCGCCACCGGCGTCCACCGCGGGCGGCACTGCGTTCAGCACCCAGCCCACGATCCGAGTCCAGGACGCGGCCGGAAACAGTGTCACGTCGGATAACACGACCGTCGTCACCCTGGCGATCGCGTCGGGCACGCCTGCAAGTGGCGGTCCGGGCACCCTGGCCTGCACCGGCGGCCTCAGCCTGATGGTCACAGCAGGCGTGGCGACGTTTGCTGGCTGCGCCATCGACAAGGCAGGTACCGGCTACCGGCTTAACGCCACCTCGGCTCCTGCCCTGACATCCGCGCAGAGCAACCAGTTCAACGTGGTCACTGGCGCGGCCAGCAAGCTCACGTTCATCGTGCAGCCTCCAGCCTCGGCCAGCTCGGGGACACCGTTCCCGGCCGGAATCCAGGTCGGCATCACCGACGCTGGCGGGAACGTCATCACGACAGGAATCAACGCCACGATCGCGCTGTCGATCGGGACCAACCCGGGCGGCGGCACACTGTCATGCACGGGCAGCACGAGCGCACCGACGGTGAACGGAATCGCCACCTTCGCCGGCTGTGCGATCACGGGTACCGGAAACGGCTACACCCTTGTCGCAACTGCCACGTCCACCACACCGCCCACGACGCTTGCGGCGGCGACATCCACTCCGATCAACCTGACATCGGTCACCGCGGGCATCAGCATCACGACATCGCCGGCGCTCAACGGCGCCGCGACGCCGACGGCCGTTATCGTCTGGGGACATGACGTCACGCTGACGACGCACATTGCCGGCAACGGCGCCAACCGCACATTCCAGCTCCAGGTGACCAAGGACAGGGTGGCGTGGTCAACGATTGCCACGCTCGTGACCAATGGGGCCGGGAACGCGAGTTTCGTGTACGGACCGTCTGACAACCGCTACTACCGCGCGGTGTTCGCGGGCGCGGCAGACCTGGGCGGCGCGACCAGCCCCACCATTCGGGTCGTAGTCAGATCCATCGTCCTCCTTCGACCCACCAACCTGGGCACGGTCAAGCACATCAGCCACGGCACCACCGTGACCTTCACTGCGACGGCACGGCCAAACCGGCCCGAGCTGCCGCAGGCCCGCGCCAACTTCGTGGTCTATCGCCTGACCAGCTTTGGCTGGTCCAAGGTGCTCGACCAGGTCGTCGCCGTTGACCGGGCGGCCGGCCTCGCGACACTCGCCATCAGCTTCTCGTCCACCGGGAAGTTCTACGTCCGAGTTCAACTCGTTCCGACGCCCGTCAACGCGAACAGCGGATGGACGCCCGTCGAGCGATACGACGTGGTGTGACCTCGGGGCTCGTGAGAGCCCGACGCGCCAGTTGCGATCGGCGGCCGGCAACGGCCGCCGATCGTGATTCAGGCAGGTGGCCACGCCGCTCCCGAAGGCTCAGCGTGCGCCACGATGACGGCTTCTTCGGCATCTGCAAGCTGATCTGCGGTGGAGTTCATTCAGCTTCGTCGCTGTCTCGGTGATCCGGCCATTCGCGAGGCCGTAGCAGGGTTCCGCCCGGGACGTGCCCCCGGGACCGCGCGACACCGGCTCGCCGAGCCGTAACGCGGTGGTACCGTCGGGCGCCATGACCGACGCTGCGATGGACCGGTCGTACGCCGCCCTGTTCCGGCTGCCGGCCCTGAAGCGCCTGCTCCTGGGCATGATCGTCGCGCGCGTTGCGGGCTCCATGGTCAGCGTCGCGATGATCCTGTTCAGCCTGACGCACTACGGATCGCCCGCGATCACGGGGGCCGTGACATTCGCCAGCCTGATCCCAGGCGTGCTGTTCAGCCCCATTGCCGGCGCGCTCCTGGACCGCGCGGGACGGACGCGGCTTGTGATCTTCGATTACTTCACGAGCGGGCTTGCGCTGTTCGCGATCGCGGTACTTGATGCGGTGGGTGCCCTTCCCGCCTGGGCCCTCATCGTGATCGTCGCGCTCTCGTCCGTCACGAGCTCGTTGAGCAACTCGGGGCTCCGAAGCCTGTTTCCCGTCCTTGTGCCACGTCACCTGTGGCAGCGCGTCAACGTGGTGGACTCCAACACGTTCGTGGTCGCCCAGCTCCTGGGCCCGCCGATCGCCGGCACGTTGATCGCCATCGAGGGCGGCGGTCTCGGGGTCGCGCTGATCGGCGCGCTCTTCGTCGCCGCCGCCGTCGCCACGATCGGCATTCCCGATCCGCACATTGCTTCGAGCACCAGTGGCCGCCTCCTGCTGGACGCGTGGCACGGCATCACCTACACGGCACGCAATGCCACGCTCCGCGGCCTGGCGCTCGCCTTCACGACGGCGAAGCTGGGGACGGGTGTCATGGCGATCGTCATGCCGGTCGTCCTGCTCGAGCGGCTGGGGGTCGGGCCGGCCGTTGTCGGCATCGCGTGGGGCGTATCCGGCGCGGCGCAGTTCATCGGCGCCCTGGTGGTGGGGCGGTTCGAGCCGGGGCCGCGGGATCGGCTGTTGATCGCGACATCGTTCATCGCATACGGGCTGGCCCTTGGCATCTTCCTCGCGCCGCCAAGCGTACCGATCATCTTGCTGGCGATGGTCCTCACCGGGTTCCTGAATGCGCCCGCGAACGTCACGATGTTCACACTGCGCCAGCGGCGAACCGACCCAGCCTGGATGGGCCGCGCCTTTGCGATCTCCATGTCGTTCAGCTTTGCGGGCTATCCCGTGGGCTCGGCGATCGCCGGCGCGTTCGCCGAACAATCCGTGGTGGGACCGGTTCTGTTCGGCATGGCCACCTGCATGGTGGCGGGCCTGATGGCGTGGTGGCTGATCCCCGCGCACGGGCCCGAGTTCGGCGCCTCACCGGCGACGGCGAAAGCTCGACCGGGGCGCCGTCTATCACCGTCGCACGAACGTCCACGCCCCGCCAGAGACCGGATCCGCCATAGGCGCTGGCTCGTCGTTCATTTGACCACGAGCACGATCAGCAGGAGTTCCAGCGTAACGGCGAACAGGCCGACAAGGACGTCCCACCGCCGTACACGCGCCGGAAGGGTGACCGATCCGGTCTCCACCCTCGACCGTGCGGACACGCCGAACCTCGCGTCCGATCCAGTGCCGGCTTCGAGTGCGCGTCGGTCGGCGAACCGTCGGACGGCTGCCCGGCGGACGGGAATTGTCGGCCATTCGCCGACCGCCGGTTCGACGAGCCTCGTGAGCCATGCAGCCGACGTTGGTCCATGCCACGGCCCGCCGTGGTCCTCGCCGCCGAGTGGATTGCCGACGGGCGTGCGCCGCGGGGCGGGAACCGCAGGGGCCTGGTCAAGCCGGCTCCGTGAGCGGGGCCGGAGGACGTGGGGGCTGAGCGTCATGGCGTTCACCGGGGGTGTGATATCCGGGTTCATTTGTGACCCGGCCTGCTCAGGAATGAGTTCCTGCCCGCGAGACACAGGGGAATTCTTCAGGTCCTGCCCGCGAGAGCTGCCCGTCAGGGGATTGTGGCGCCCTGGGCGGCGATCGCTGCCGGCAGGACAACAACGATGAGCAGGATGGCCATCAGGGCGAAGACCGCCCGGCCAAGGACATGGACCGCGAGTCCGCGGTGGCGGCCCAGCACCCGAGCAGGTCGGCCGAGAATCACAGGCTGCGGCCGCGTCGAATGCCACCGCGCGAGCCATTCAGCGATCGAACCGCGAAGATCAGGATCATTGCGCCAATCACGGCCACGACGATGCTCTCCAGGTTGAGCCCGGTGACATCGGCCACGCCGAGCACAGATCCCGCAAGGAAGCCGCCGATCAGGGCTCCCACGATCCCGACAACGATCGTCATCAGGACGCCCTCGCTCGAGTGCATGATGTAATTCGCGATGAACCCTGCGATTGCGCCGAGGACGATCCAGGCGACGATACCCATCGTGTTGCTCCTTGAACGCGCCTGTCCTCGAGACGATTGGCCAGTGCCCACCGGGAGGGGTCGCGATCAAGCTGAACGTACCCGCTGCCTGCCGGTCCGACGAGGATGAAAACCCTGCCGGTCGGGACGATGTTGGCGATTCGCGGCGCACTCCTGGAAGGCGAGGGCGGCAGGCGGGACCCCTGGGACAAGTGCCGCGGCGCGAGTGCCGCGAGCCGGGCCATCGATCCGCGCAAGGATGAAAACCCTGCTCCGGCGGCGTCGATCAGCTGGCCCTGGGCTCAGCCTCCGCCCAGGATCCAACCTTCCGTTCGGGCGAGGTGCACAAGGCTGGTGCGGTTGGACACGTCGTAGCGATCGAAGAGCCGGCGAAGCTGGCTCTCCACCGTCTTCACGCGAATGCCCAGCCGGGTGGCGATCTCGTGGTTCGTGCAACCCTCGTCGAGCAGGCGGATCGCCTGGAGTTCCCGCGGTGTGGGAGCGGGAAGCGCGCTTCGGGCCGCCCGAAGTTCGGCCGGCGCAAACGATCGATGACCCTTTGCAGCGTCGCGAATCGCCTTGAGGATGGTCTCGATGGGCGCTACCTTGGACACGTAGGCAGCGGCGCCGCGCGCGATGGCCTTGCCCAGGAACGACGCCGTGTAGTAAGCGCTGTACATCACGAAGGCTGGCCGCTCCCGCCCCGCGAATTCACCCAGCAGGTCCAGGCCGCCCTCTGCGCCGTTCTGCATCACATCGCAGAGCACCACGTCCGGGTCGGATGCCGTGATCAACGCCCGTGCCGTGCCGTGGTCTGGGGCCGTGCCCACAACGATGACGTCCGGCTCGCTGCCGATCAGGGCCACCAGCGCATCCGCGATGGCCGCGTGGTCCTCGACGATGACGAGCCGGATCAACCGCCTGAGTCCACTGCGGGCGCGGTCAGGGGCAGGCGCACGGTGACGATCGTGCCGCGACCCTCCTTGGAGCTGGCCTCGATCGTGCCCCGGTGCGCCGCGACGATCTCGTGGGCCAGGAACAGGCCCAGGCCCAGGCCGGCGCGACCCGAGCGATGGCCCTGTCCCACGCGTGAGTACCGGTCGAAGAGTCGAGGCAGTTCGTCTGCGGGGATGCCGCGCCCGTTGTCGGACACGGCAATCGCGGCCCAATGCCCGACGCGTTGGACCCGCACCGTGACATGGGTCGCGGGACCGTGCTTCAGGGCGTTGGTGACGAGATTGAAAATGACCTGCTCGATCCGGCCTGGGTCGGCGTCAACGATGAACTGCCGCCGCCGTGTGGCGAGTGCGACCACGGCAGAGTCGCCGGCTACGGCGTCTTCCGTCTCCACAACTCGACGGCACAGCGCCACGAGGTCTGTCGGCTCCCGTTCGAGGTTGAGCCGGGTTTCCGCGATGAGGCTCAGGTCGAACAGCCGCTCCGTCATCTCGCCCAGGGCGCGTACCTGCGCGAGCGCCTGGCCCGCCCAGGCAGCCGCCTTGTCATCCTGCGAGGGGTCGATGCGACGAGCGAGCAGCTGCACGTAGCTGTGCAGTGCCGCAATGGGGGTGCGCAGTTCGTGACTGGCCGCGGCCAGAAACCGCTCCTGGAGCCGCCGCAGGCTGCGTTCGGTCACGTCCCGAATCACCATGACGCTCGCCCACTCAAACCTGCGTTCCGCAAGGGCCGTGCAGTACGCCTCGTACCACCGCCGGGAGCCGTCCGGAGCACCGATGGAGAAGTCCGACCGGAATGACTCGCCCTGCCCAGCCAGCGCCTGCGGCCAGAGATCCCGAGGCAGAGGACGGCCGGACTGGTCCTCCGGCACGAACGGTGTTGCCGGGTCGCCGAAACTCTCCACGTAGCCGCGATTCCACGACACGGGCCGCCCCTCGGGGTCGAAGGCCAGGACCGCATCGCCAATCCCGTCGAGGATTGACGCCAGGCGGTCTCGCTCCCGGGCCAGCTGACGCTGCTCGGTGGCCAGCTCCGTGGTCCGCGTCGCGAGGTCCTCGTTGGAGACGTTGAGCTCCTCCACGCTGGCCTGGAGCTCCTCGTTGAGTGTCTCCAGTTCCTCGTTGGAGGCCTGCAGTTCTTCAGCGAGTGTCTCGGCCTCGTCCCGGGCGGCCTGCGCGTCATCGGCGTTCATCACCAGCGTCTCGTTGGCGATGCGCAGCTGGTCATTGGCGCCCGTCATCTCCGCGTTGGCGCCCAGGAGCCGTTGCGATGATTCGATGACCTGGTCGAGGCGTGAACGCAGTCCAGTTGCCGCTTCGCGATCCGATTGGGCCGCCGTCACGTCCACCACGAGAATCACGGCCCCCTCGATGGGAGTTCCTGCGCCCGATCGAAGAGGCGTGCAGGTGACTTCCAGGCGGCGCGGCGCCCCGGTAGCCGGGTCGAGTGTGACCGATTGGTGGACGCTCGTCGTTACAAGGCCGCGGAACGCTTCCGTCAGGTCGACGCGCAATGGGCCAGCGGGCAGCGGTTCGGCCAGACGGATGAAGTCCTCGCCGAGGGCCGAGCCATGGATGCCCAGGAGCCGTCGCGCCGCCGGGTTGATGCGCATCGTCTCGTAGCGCGGGCCCACCGTGATGACGCCCACGGGCAAGTCGCGGAGGATGGGCTCCACAGGGTCACCAGCCGGATGGGGCGATTTTCGGGGCAGCGCCGGCAGGGGCCGTGCCGTGGGGCTCCAATCGCGGAGTCGCCGGGAGTCGTCGATCAAGCGGGCAGTCGAGTGGCGCGGCTGCGGGATGGCCGGCGGTCCCTCGCGCCGGTAGATCTTGACCGCCGGGTCGTCCGCCACGAACGTGTCGTCGATGGCGTCCGCGCTCTCCGCATTGCCCAGCACCAGCCATCCGCGCTGGCGGAGGGCGTAGGCGAAGACCTGGAGGACGCGCTGTTGGAGCTCCGGCGTGAAATAGATGAGCACGTTGCGGCAGAGAACGATGTCCAGGCGCGGGAATGGCGGCCGCACGCCGAGATCGTGCTCGCCGAAGATCACCAGGTCGCGGACGTCCTTGGCCACTTCGTACCCGTCGCCCACCGCCGTGAAGTGGCGCCGCAGCATTCCTTGCGGAACCTTCGCCACTACCGCTGCGCTGTACACGCCGCGACGCGCGACCGCCAGTGCCACGGGGTCGATGTCGGTGGCGAAGATCCGCACCTCGATGGTGCCGCGGTCGGCACCCAGCGCATCCAGAACGAGCATGGCCACGGTGTAGGCCTCTTCACCGGTCGCGCACCCGGCGCACCAGATCCGGAGCTCGCGGGTGGTGCGGGCGTGGGCGAGGACCTCCGGGAGCACCGTTGCCCGGATCTGGCGCATCACCTTGGCGTCTCTGAAGAACTCGGTCACCTTGATCAGAAAGCTGGCGGTCAACTGGCCGTATTCCTGGGGATCCTCGTCGAGGAAGCGCAGGTAGTCGGTCAGGGTCTCCTGGCCGGTGGCGGCCATCCGGCTCCGGAGACGGCGTTGCACAGTCGCCCGTTTGTACGCCCCAAAGTCGATCCCGCTGCGCTGCTGGAGTCGGACAAGCAGAAGGCGCAACTGCTGC
>JANPDJ010000131.1:0-4397 GCA_031431395.1 Chloroflexota bacterium
CGCGGCGGATGCTGGCGACGATGGGGACCCTGTCCACGGATGAACTGCGGAACCTCCGCGGATGAACGACGCACTCGCCCTCGCGACCGTCCTGGCCCCGTCCATCGGTGGACTGCTGGTGCTCCGCCTGCCGCTGCGACCGGCCGGTGCCATCGCGCTGGTCTCGCTCTTCGGCGGCGTGGCCGCCGCATTCGCGCTTGCATGGACAGTGTTCGACACGGGCGTCGTGACGACCGGGGGGGGAGTGGTGCGCCTGGATGCGTTCGGGGCCTGGCTGCTGCTCCTCGTAGGGCTGGTCGCGTTGATCGCGGTGGCTGCCTCGCCCCGCTATCTCGCCCATGAACTCGCGGAAGGGCGGATCGCGCCGCTGGATCCCGGGCGCTACTACGCGCTTACCCTGTGGTTCGTGGCGTGCCTGCTGGCCGTCCCGCTGCTCGACAACCTGGGGCTGGTCTGGGTTGCGATCGAGGCCGCGACGGCGGTGTCCACGCTCCTCGTGGGGTTCTACCGGACGCCGGCTGCCCTTGAGGCGGCCTGGAAGTACCTGATCCTGGGATCCGTGGGCATCGGGTTCGCACTGCTCGCGACGCTGCTGCTCTACGCGTCGTCCGTCGAGCCCCTCGGCGAGACCTCCGATGCCCTGAACTGGGCGCGGCTCATGGGCGTCGCCAAGTCGCTGGACCCCAGCCTGGTCCGCCTCGCCTTCCTGTTCGCCCTCGTGGGGTACGGCACGAAGATCGGGCTTGCGCCGTTCCACACGTGGTTGCCGGACGCCCATAGCCAGGCGCCCAGCCCCATCTCCGCGCTGCTCTCCGGCGTGACGCTGGCGATTGCGCTCTACGCGCTGGTGCGGTTCCACCTGGTGGCCGAAACGGCGCTGGGCCCCGGCTACTCATCCACGCTGCTGGTGGCGCTAGGGCTGCTGAGCCTCCTCGTGGCGCTCCCGTTCCTGGTGGCGCAGAGCGACCTCAAACGCCTCCTCGCGTATTCGAGCATCGAGCACATGGGGTTGCTCACGCTCGCCGTGGGCTTCGGTGGCCGGCTGGCGCTGTTGGGCGCCACGGTGCACCTGCTGGCCCACGGCCTGGCGAAGGCTACGGCGTTCCTTGCCGCCGGCGACCTCGTCCAGCAGTACGGCACCCGACGCCTGGGCCGGCTGCGCGGGGTGCTGCGCATGTCTCCGGAGGCTGGTCCGGGCTTCATTTTCTCCGCGCTGCTGATCGGCGGCCTGCCGCCCTCCGCGGTGTTCACGGCCGAGGTGGCCATCCTGGTGGGCGGTCTCCAGGCCGGCTGGACCGTGCCGGCGGCGGTTGCCGCGCTGCTGCTTGCGCTCGCCTTCGCGGCGCTTGCGGCACACCTGGTCCGCATGGCCTGGGGCACTCCCAGCCGCCGCATCGTCGCACTCCGGCCGTCGGCGATGCAGGCGGGCCTGCTCTTCGCACCCATCGCGCTCGTGGTGGTCCTTGGCGTGTGGACCCCGGAGCCGCTCGCGCGGGCGCTCGACGCGGTTGTGGCCGTGCTGGGGAACGGCCGTGGTTGAGCGGGCGCCGGAAGATCGCGTGACGGCCGGGCCGCCCGCGGATCAGCGCGCGGAGTCGGGCGACTCCGGCGAGTCCAGCGAGTCCGGCCAGCGGCTCCATCCTGCCGATCCGCCGCTTCCGGGCGCCGTCCCGCTTGCCACGGTCGCCCCGGACGAGCGCATGTTTGCCGTTCCACCTGCCGGCCTTGCGCCAGCCGTGGCGGAGTGGGCTGCGGCCGGCTGGCGGTTCGTGACCCTCGTGGGGCTCGACGATCGCCGTGCAGGAAACGGCTTCGCCGTTGAGGTCGTCATGGCGCGACCCCGCCGCCCACTGCTTCGCCTTCGGGCGTCGCTTCCCGACGTGGCCCCCGCCTATCCATCGGTGGGCCGACTGCTTCCGGCTGCGCTCTGGGACGAACGGGAGATGCGCGACCTGTTGGGTATCGAGCCGGTCGGGCATCCCGATCCGCGACGGCTCGTGCTCCACGACGACTTCCCGGACGGCTACCACCCGCTGCGCCACGATGCGCCCGGCGTGGTCCCGGACGGCAGAGCTGCGGTTGCATACCAGCCATTCGTGGCCCATGGCGAGGGTGTGTACGGCCTGCCCGTCGGGCCGATCCATGCCGGGGTGATCGAGCCCGGCCACTTCCGGTTCTCCGTGATGGGCGAATCCGTCCTGTATCTCGATGCGCGGCTGTTCTTCACCCATCGAGGGGTGGAGAAGCTCGTGGAGGGCCGGACGCCGGACGCCGCACTGCCCATCGTCGAGCGGAGCTGCGGCGTGTGCACCGTCACGCACGCCAGCGCGTTCTCGCTGGCCGTCGAACGGATCGCGGGAGCCAATGCGGACCCGACTCCGCGGGCGGTCACCCTTCGGGCCGTCCTGGCGGAACTCGAACGGCTCTACAACCACGTCGGCGACCTCGGCAACGTGTGCGCGGGGATCGCCTTCAACCTGGGCAATTCGCAGCTGGCCTGGCTGAAGGAGCAGACGCTCCGGCTGAACGAGGGGCTGACCGGGCACCGCTACCTCATGGGTGTCGTCGTGCCGGGCGGCCTGGCCTTCGATCTCGACGCGGACGCCCTCGCCGCGCTGCCCGGTCGGCTGGTCGCGCTCGAATCGGAGATCAGTCAGGTGCTGGCCATCGTGGCCCGGTCTGACGCGGTCCAGGACCGCATGCGCGGCGCCGGCGTGCTCTCGCGCGCATCGGCCGAAGTCCTGGGCACGGTGGGTGTCGGGGCGCGAGCGTCCGGGATCACGACGGACGTGCGCGTGGATCATCCGTTGGGCGCCTATCGTGACTTGGAGGTGCGGGTGCCGGTCGAGTCCGAAGGGGACGTGGCGTCACGGTTCGCGATCCGCCGCGCGGAGCTCTCCGAGTCCTTCCGATTGCTCCGGGAGCTGCTCGCCGCGGTTCCCCCGGGTGACGTTCGCACGCCCGTGGGCTCGCTCCCCGGCGGCGCCTCTGCCCTGGGCTGGGCAGAAGGGCCCCGCGGCGCGTCGTGGTTGTGGCTCCGCACAGGCCCCGATGGTCGGGTGGACCGGCTCCGGCTCCGTTCTGCGTCCTATGCCAACTGGCCGTCCGTGGCGGCGTCCGTGGCCGACAACCTCGTGCCCGATTTCCCCTTGATCAACAAGAGTTTCGAGCTCTGCTATGCCTGCACGGACCGTTGACGTGAGCATCCTGGACCGCCTGCTCCGGCCGTTGGCAACGGGCGTCGTCACGTCCCGCTATCCCGCCGAGCC
Source organism: Chloroflexota bacterium (assembly GCA_031431395.1). GTDB lineage: Bacteria > Chloroflexota > Limnocylindria > Limnocylindrales > CSP1-4 > VGPE01. The sequence continues at coordinate 3,270 of JANPDJ010000131.1, forward strand.
GCCGCTCCTTCAGCCTGCGACGCGGCAGCTGCCCGTGGTGGCGGCGGAGCGGTGCACCCGCGACGCATCGTGTGTGACCGCCTGCCCAACCGGCGCCATCACCGTGGCCGCAGACGCGTGGACGCTGGATGCCGGGCGGTGCGTGTTCTGCGGCGCGTGCGCACGGGCCTGTCCGGCGGATGCGATCCGCCTCGACGGCGGTGTCACCCTGGCGGCCACCTCCCCTGTAGGGCTGATCCACGTGACGCCGCTGACGCCATGGGCGGCGTCGGCCGGCACTGGCCGTGGCGCCGGCCTCGACCCGGACTCCGAAGGAGCCAGCCGATGAGAGCCGCCACGCAACTCCGGAGCGCGATCCAGCGCACCCTGGGGCGTTCGCTGCACATTCGGCATCTCGACGCGGGGTCCTGCAACGGCTGCGACTGGGAGATCGCGGCGCTGCTCAACCCGTACCACGACCTCCAGCGACTGGGGATCGACATCGTGGCATCGCCCCGCCACGCGGACCTGCTGCTGGTGACGGGAATCATGACCCGGAACCTGGAGGCCGCGGCCCGCCTGACCTACGAGGCAATGCCCCAGCCTGCTCTCGTGGTCGCGGTGGGCGCATGTGCCATCAGCGGCAACGTGTTCGCCGGGACGTACGCGGGCCGGAGCGGGATCGGGGACGCCCTGCCGGTCGACGTCTGGATTCCCGGTTGCCCGCCGCGGCCGGAGGCGCTGATCGAGAGCCTGCTCGTGGCCGTGGGTCGACTGCCCGGACGAGCCGGCGCGCGGGCAGAGCCGGACGTCAGCGCCGGGTACCACGCCGCGCCGGGTCGACGCCGCGCAGCACGCGTCTGTAGGCTCGTCCCGCGATCAGCCCCGTGCCGCCGCGCCCACCACGTCGTTGAGACCGGCCCGGATCCCGGCGACCATCTCGCCGATCTCCGCTTCCGTGATGACGAACGGCGGCGAGATCTGGAGCGCTCGAGCGCGGAGGTTCCGCGTCAGGACCCCGTGGTTGCGCGCGGTCACGACCAGCTTGTCCGCCAGGCCCGGGTCCGCGCCGAGGGCCTCCTCGCTCAGTTCGACGGCGCCCGTCAGGCCCACCGTCCGGACCTGGCCCACGAGCGGGTGATCCAGCAG
>JANPDJ010000132.1:0-2903 GCA_031431395.1 Chloroflexota bacterium
GTTTCGCCTTCGTTCAGGCGCTCATAGGTCCGCACGGTTTCCTGCGCCAGCATCGAGACGGTGCGGGCCGGATTCACCTGGAACACGAGGCCGGGGGCGTGCGACGTGGAGCCGCCCGTTTCGAAGAGGGGACCCTGGTCCACCACCACGATGTCCGTCCAGCCCAGCTGGGTGAGCTCATACGCGGTGCTGCAGCCGACGATCCCGGCACCCACGATGACGATCCGCGCACGATCCTGCATCAACAAGGCCTCGTTGTCGGCCGGGCGGCGGCAAGCGGCGGGAACCGCACGGCGCACTGTGAGGGCCGCCCGAACGCCCCGATGATAGGGCGCCGACGACTCGCCGAGGGTGCATGCTTCGCCCGACGCGCAGCCGCTGGGCGAGGGGAGCAACAGCCGTGAAGCAGACCGAGACGCCGGCCGGGTCCGCGGCTCCAAGTGGGGCCCCTCGCGCGGACGCCGCTCGTTTTCACCATCCGGTCAACCAGGCGCTCATGGAGCATCCGCAGGTGGGCCAGCGGATCGCCGACGCAGTGACCAATTTCATGGGCAGCTGGAAGTTCATCCTCCTGCAGACACTCCTCGTGGCGCTGTGGGTGGCCGGCAACGTCTACCTGGTCTTCAACTTTGACCCGTACCCGTTCATCTTCCTGAACCTGGCGTTCTCGACCCAGGCGGCCTACGCCGCGCCACTCATCCTGCTCGCAAGTAACCGGTCCTCTATCCGCGACCGGATGACGCTGGAGCACGCAGCGATGCAGACCGATGTGGAAGAGCGCCAGAACGAGCGCCTCCTGAGCGGCATGACGGACGTTCTCCACCACATTGAGACCGTGGAGGAGCGGATCCTGGCGCTCGAGCAGCGCATCCTGGAACTGCAGCAGAGGCCTGCGACTCAGGCGGGGCCACCGGGCCAGCACGGAGGCGATGGCATCGGGTGACCCCTGACCCGCCCGCCCCCAGTGATGCCAAGGCGCCCCGTCGCACCGGGCTGAACCTGCCCGCCTGGTTCACGAATGGACCACTCGGCGGGGGGAGGGCGCCGACCCGCCGCCGCCTGTCATTGAGGCGCCACGGCCCAGCTGCCCTCGCCGTGCTGATCGTTGCCGCGGGGATCGCGCTACTCCGGCCGGGCGATTTGAGACCGGGTTCGGCGGGGTCCGGCCCGGCTGCAGACCCACCGGCCCGGAGCGCCACGGCCGGCGCCGGTACTGTCGTGGCCACGCTGTCGGCCGCTACGATCCCGTCCGAAACGGTCCCCTCCGCGCCCGTGCCGACCGGCGCCCCCGCCCTGACCGTCTCCCCGGTGGCGACCGAATCCGAAAGGCCGGCGCCCGACGTGGCAGCGGGCGTCCCCGAATCATTGCCGGCGTCTGTCCGTCCTCGCACACTGCCGACCGCCGGACGATTGGCGTCCAGCGTTGCCCGCCGGCGCGCTCAGACCTGGGATACACCGGCCCCGCCATGGACCCTCGAGGGCTACGTGTGGCCCCTGCCGCACGGCCGGATCACGGATCCGTTCGGGCCGTCGCCATGGGGCTCTCGCATCGTGGACGGGCGGCTCTTCCACGACGGGATCGATGTCGCCACCTATTGCGGCGATCGCGTGGTCGCGGCTCACCGCGGGGTGGTGCTCGCTGCCGGCCGCAGGTTCGACAAGACCATCGGCTGGCTGGGTGATCTGGGCCCGTACATCGCCCGCCTGGACGAGAAGCAGCTCTGGGGGACGCTGCCGATCACGGTCGTCATCGACGACGGGAACGGCTATCGGAGCATCTATGCCCATTTCTACCGGGTCGTGGTGAAGCCGGGCCAGCGGGTCCGGGCCGGCCAGTTCCTCGGTTACGAGGGCGCGACCGGTCGTGCCAGCGGCTGCCATCTGCACTACGGCCTGTTCGCCGCGCACGAAACAGCCACCTTCGCGATTGAACCCGCGGTCGTGAAACGGATGCTCCTGCCGCCGGCCGAGGTGGCCCGGATCGATCCGCTGCTGGTGCTCCCGCGGCGCGCCATCGACGGCGGGCTCCCGCCGGCTGCGGCGCCCGGATCACCGCACGGGCTGGGCGAGTAGCCGGCGGTCAGTCGCCCCGGATACGCCGGTAGCGGCGGGCGATCAGCGCATACCGGGGCAGTCGTGATAGGGCGCGGTCCAGTGCCGGGTCGGCTCCGCCGGTGCGCAGGCGGATGGCGAGCGCCGGCTGCGCCGCGGTGGGGTCGAACGGGAGTGCGTCCACCACCGCGAGGTCGATCGCCACCTCGCCGGGCACCACCTCACCGAGAGCGGCAACTTCGGGCCGGGGTGCGCCGCCGTCGTCAGCGTATTCAACGCGGACTTCCGCCTCGGCGCGCCAGCGTGGCCGGCGCAGGAGGATCGCTCGCCACCCTTCAGCAACGGCCTGGGTAACCCGTCCATCGCCTGGCTGCGGCCTATCCGAAACGGCCTCGCCCCGTGACCAGAGGGCCGCCTGGTGGAGCAGCGCATATTCGTCGAGGTTTGCGAAGCGCGACAGAGAATCCGCCGGCGAATCCGTACCGAAGATCGCCCGGACGCTCGCCTCGAAGACCTCCGCCAGGTCGAGGTCGATCGCGCGTACGGTCCGGTGGAAGTAGACCTGCTGGTACATGAAGAGGCGCGCTGTCAGGAACATCTCGAGCGCGCCAAGTCCCGGTTCGTAGAGCGTCAGGCCACCGGGGGCGACGAACGTGTAACGCCGGAGGCGTTCTGCATCGACCGGCCCGATTGCGACCCCCGTCAGGTAGGCGTCGCGGCGCACGTAGTCCAGGTTGTCCACGGTGAACACACCCGACATCAGGGGCTGCAGGAGCCGGACCCACTGCGGCATGGCCGGATCCACCAGGGCGGGTTTCGAGACCAGGAAGGAGACCCAGCGCGGATCGATC
>JANPDJ010000133.1:0-2881 GCA_031431395.1 Chloroflexota bacterium
GTTCGGGGGCTGCCCCGGGGACCCACGCGTCCAGGCGCGCGCCGAGGTCCCGAACATCGAATTCGTCGGCATCGGGTGCATGCTTGACGGCGTGGGCCGGCTGCGACCCCCGTTCGCGCTTGGTCGCGAGGGGATTCTCAGCAATCGGGGCAGGGGCGACCGGGGCAGGCCGAGCGGCCATGGGAGCCGGACGTACGGGCTCGATCAGCGATTCGACCGGCACCGACTCCCGCGCGATCGCAACCGCTGGAACGGCGGCAACCATCGGAGCTGGAACGGCGGCAACCATCGGAGCGGCCATCGGTTCGCAGGACTGGCAGCGTCCGGCCTCCTCGTTCCAGCACGAGGCGCAGGTGTACTGGCGGCAGCCCATGCAGAAGTTGAAGGTCTCGTGGAAGGCGTGGTACTGGCTGGCGGCACCGCGGCGCTCGTCCTCGGTTCGGGCCCGCTCCAGCACATCCGTGAGCGACCGGCCGTCCGTCATCACGTAGTTCTTCAGGCCACGGGTGAAATGCCGCAGGCCGCCCAGTTTGGTGGCCTTGTTTGGCGGCGCGAAGTCGAACCGCGTTCCGCAGCGTTCGCAGAAGGATTCGGTGGGGAGTGCGTTCAACGTTGTTCCCGGCTGAAGGCGACGTAGCGGCCGATGGGACGTTCGATGTCGCGAGCAGGTCCAACATATCCCACGTCCGTCTGCACCAATCCCCTCTGCTGGTACCGCGACCGCCCGGCGATGGTCCCGGCAACGCCGCGGTAGCCCCAGGACCGCTCCGGACCGCTCCGCAACTGCTCGACGGCACGCTGGGGGCGCGTGCTGGACAATGCTTGGCGATGCGAGTCTTTGCCGCGTTCGAGCGGTTCTTCGAGCGGATCTTCGAGCGCCCATCGGCACGCCTGTTTCATGCCCGCCTGCAGCCCATCCAGCTGCAGCGCCGCGTGGAGCGGTCGATGGAGAACGCGCGCCTGAGCGCGGCCGACCGGGTGGTGGTTCCGAATCGCTACACGGTGCGGCTGGCACCGGCGGATCTCCGGGCGTTCGGTGACTTCGCTGATTCCCTCGAGTTGGAGCTGGGCGACGCGGCGCTCAAGTTTGCGCGCGCGCATCGCTACTCCGTGGCCGACCGGCCTGTGGTCCGCCTGGTGGCCGATCCGGCCGTCTCTGCAGGCGATGCCCGCGTCGAACCAGTGTTTTCCGACGGGACCCCTCCGGCCGAACACGCTGCCGCCGCAGAGGGCGAGCTCGCGCTCCGACGGGGAACGGGGGACGTCGCGAACGACCATGGCCTCGCGCCGCGACCCGAAGGTGGGGACGGCATCCGTGCCGCGGGCCACCCGAGACGGGCGAGTCCGCAGGCTGCCGCGGGCGACTTCGTGAGCGCGGGTGCCGCGGGGGCATCGGCTGCGTCGCCGCCGGGTTCGGCTGCGTCGCGGGCCGGATCGTCGGGAGCTTCGCGGGCGACGGCAGCGGCGTCTTCGTTCGGGGCGCCCGCCGACGTGGCGCACACGATGATCTTCGCGATCCCGAAGATGGATGCGCCGCTCGCCACGCTGCGCGAAGTGGCGCCGGACGGCAGCCAGCGTGAACTCGCGCTCGATGGGGGACCGGTGACCATCGGCCGGGCGACGGACAACACGCTTGTGCTGCGTGACTCGCGGGTCTCGCGCCACCACGGCCGCCTTGCCGCCCGGCAGGGCGCGCTGGTGTACAGCGATCTCGGCAGTGCCAACGGCAGCCGCGTGAACGGCGTGGACGTTCACGAGGTGGTGCTGGGAGCGGGGGATCGGATCGAGCTGGGCGATACGGTCCTCGTCGTCGAGTCGGTCGCGGGCGCCTGACGGCGTGGACGGCTTCCTGGTCACGCTCTGGGCAATCCGGCTGATCTTCCTCGGGTTCCTCTACCTGTTCCTGTTCGCGGTGGCACGAACACTCCTGCGCGACCTTCGGGCGGCGGCGCGCGAACCCGGGGTGGAGCTGGGACGCCTGGTCGTGGTGGCGTCTCCGACGGGTGATCCTGCGGTCGGCGCCGTCTTCCCGCTTGACGCGGTGACGACCTTGGGCCGGGACGTGAACAACTCGATCGTCGTGGAGGACCCCTTCGCCTCCACCGACCATGCCGTGCTCACGTTCCGCGGCCGCGCCTGGTACGTGGAGGACCGCGACAGCACGAACGGGACGTTCGTGAACGGCAGTCGCGTGAGCGGGGTGGCGCCGCTCGTGTTCGGCGATGGGCTGCAGGTTGGCCAGGTGCGTTTCCGCCTGGACCGGCCGCGACCGTGAGGGGTGTCGGGGAGATCGACGGCTGCCGGGCGGAGGCGGGGTGAGAGAGTCCGCGGGGGCGCGCCTTCCGCCGATCCTGCCGGGCATCCGGCCGCGGTTTCGTGGACGCGAACTCGGCCTGCTGCTCCTTGTCGCAGCCGCCCTGATCGCCGGCAGCATCTCGCTGGGCACGACGGTGCGCCATCGAGGGGGCATCGATGCGATCGCGCCGGCGAGTCCCGGATTGCTGGCCGTGTACCTGGGGGCGCTGCTCCTCGCGCATCTCGGCCAGGTGCTCACGGGACGGCGGACGGACCAGGTGCTGCTGCCCACGGTGGGTATGATCGGCGGACTGGGGCTGCTCCTGATGGAGCGGCTGCCGCAGGGCCTCGTCGAGCAGCAAGTGTTCGGCCAGACACTGGGCCTCGCCGTGGTCCAGATCGTCTGGCTCCTCATCGCGATTGCGATCATCGCCGTGCTGGCGATCGTCGTGCGATCGGACCGGTGGCTCCGGCTGTACAAGTACACGTGGGCTGCCGCCGGCGTTGGGCTGCTCCTGCTCGTGTTTCGGCGCCTTCTTGAAGGTCGAAGCCGTCTGGTGGGGGTAGTCGATTCCCTTGCCGGCGA
>JANPDJ010000134.1:0-3930 GCA_031431395.1 Chloroflexota bacterium
GTCCTGTACAAGGTCGTGTAGCGCGACGGGCAGCCTGACGGCTGGCCCGACGCTCGACGCCGGCGGCTACCTCGCGGGGCCGCCGGCGTTCTCGTGTCCGGCGTTCTAGTGTCCGGCAGGCGAAGACGCCAGGCGAAGCCGCGCTAGGCGACCGTGATCCCCGCTGCACCCAGCAGCGAGACGCCCAGCAGCACGGCGTCCAGCAATACGACGAGCCCCACGGCCGTCCACGCCAGCACGTTCCCGATCCGCCGGTTCGCATGGCGGCCCATCAGGCCGTGATCGTTCACCAGCAGCACCATGAAGATGAGCACGACCGGCAGCAGCAGGCCCTGGAGGTTCTGCGACGCAACGATCACCGGGATGGGATCGAGGCCCGGGATGAGGACGATGAGCGCGCCCAGCGCCAGCACGAACGTGTAGATGCCGAAGAAGATGGGCGCGTCCCGGAACCGCTTGCCCACACCGGATTCCCACCCGAACGCCTCGCAGATGACGTAGGACGTGCTGATGGGCATGATCGTCGCGGCAAGCACGGAGGCACCGAACAGCCCCAGCGCGAACAACTCGCTGGCAAGGGGGCCGGCGACCGGCGCAAGGCCCTTCGCGGCATCCGCCGCGGTAGAGACCTGGCCGCCCACCGCGAAGATCGTCGTCGCCGTGGCGACCACGATGAAGACCGCGATCACGTTCGTCCAGATGGAGCCCACGATCGCGTCAGCCTGCTCGAGGCGCAGTTCGTCCTCGGAGATGCCCTTCTCGGCGACCGCGCTCTGCAGGTAGAACTGCATGTACGGGGTGATGGTCGTGCCGACGACCGCGACCATCAGCAGGATCGTGCTGGGCGCGAAGTTCAGGGTTGGTGTGACGAACGCACGGCCCACGGAGCCCCAGTCCGGATGCGCGAGGATCGCGGACGCGATGTATGTGATGAAGACGAGGGCCACCGAAAGGAAGACGCGCTCCACGGTCCGGTACGAGGCGAACAGCACGAGCGCCCAGATCGCCACGGCGACCACCGGTACAACGATGTATCGCGAAATCCCGAAGATCTCCAGGGCGGCAGCCGCGCCCGAGAACTCGGCCACGGTGTTCGCCACGTTCGCGACCAGCAGGACCAGCATGGCGAAGGCCGTCCAGCGCACGCCGAACCGGTCGCGGATCAGCGCCGAAAGACCCTGGCCGGTGACCACGCCCAGCCGCGCGGCCATCTCCTGCACAATGGCGAGGATGGCGATCGTGATGGGGAAGAGCCAGAGCAGCCGGAGGCCGGTCTCCGCCCCCATCACGCTGTAGGTCGCGATGCCGCCGGCGTCGTTGCCGGCGATGCCCGAGATCAGTCCGGGCCCCATGACCGCGAGGAACGCAACGAGCCCGCGCCGGCCGCGGAACCGGCCCCGCAGTCGCAGGAAGTTGCCCTCGCCCAGCCGGTCCCGGACGCGGCCCAGGAGCCCGCTCTCAGGCGGCGGCGCGAGCGGACGCCGGCGTGGCGGCAGCTGGGGCACGGAGGGGCGGGCCTGTCAGCGCTCGCTGTGAGCGGTTCGCCGGGGCAGCCGGTGCTTCCAGCCCGACGGCAGCACGGTGTCGATGGCGTCGTCCACCGTCACGATGCCCACCAGGCGGCCTTCGTCGTTCACGACCGGGACCGCCAGCAGGTTGTAGCGCGCGACCACCTGCGCGACTTCGTCCTCGTCAGACATGGTGTTCACCGTGACCGGCTCGTCGAACATCACCTGTGAGATCCGTGTTTCCGGCTTCGCCACGATGAGGTCGCGGAGCGACAGGACGCCCACCAGCCGCCCGTCGTCGTCCGTCACGTAGACGTAGTAGATCGTCTCGGCGTCCGGTTCCAGGTCCCGCAGCCGGTCGATGGTCTGGGCGGCGGTAAGGGTTGCGGGCACGGACACGTATTCGGTGGTCATGATCCCGCCCGCCGAGTCCTCCGGGTACCGGAGCAGCTCCTTGACCTCGGCTGCCTCTTCATGCTCCATCAGCGCGAGGATCTCCTCGCGGGCGGTCTCGGAGAGGTCGGCCACCAGGTCCGCCGCGTCGTCCGGGCTCATCTCCTCGAGGATGTCGGCTGCGCGTTCCGGCTCCAGGTCCTCCAGGACTTCCACCTGGGTCTCGGGCTCCATCTCCTCGATCGCGTCGGCGGCGGCTTCGTCGTCGAGCGAGGCGAGGACGCCGGCACGGTCCTTCCGCGCCAGCTGGTCGATGATGGAGGCGAGGTCCGCCGGATGCAGCTCGGCCAGGCCCGCGTGCGGCACGCGCAGCTTGATGCTGGCAACGGACGTCTCCACCGGGTCCACGTCCTCCCAGTTGATGTAGCGCTCCGGGAGGGGCAGGTGGAAGCGGCGGGCCAGCACGCGATACGGCCGCTCCACGCCCAGCCGGCGGAGCAGGCCCGACGCGCCCACGTCCACGGCCACCAGGCGATTGGTGCCGTCGATCTCGTCGAGCCGGAGGTCGTTGACCCGGACCACCTTGCGGCCGTCGATGTCCACGATCTGCTTGTCCATGAGGTCCGCCCGCAGCTGGATCTCGCTGGGCCGCTGGCGGAACTTGTCGATGTCGATCGTGTTGGTCCGCAGGCGTGCGCCGGACGCGTCGAGGCGTTCCACTGAGGACCACGGCAGGAAGATCTGCCGCTTGTCCGTGGACACGACGAGCCCCGTGACCGGGGGATACGGGCCGCCCAGGGCGACGATGAGATCGGCGACTTTCCCAATGGGCTCACCCTGCCGGTCGCGCACCGGCCGGCCGATCGCCTGGCTCAGGTAGAGCATGTGCCACCTCGCGAGCGTCCGATCCCGCCCGGGTGGCCGTCGCGCTAGTGCCGCGCGGGCCGCAGGGGGCGGATTCGGACCGGGTTCATGGTCGCGCCGCCGTGGGCGCCGCGACGACTGGGTCCTGTGTCCACTCGAGGAGGAGTCCTCCGAAGCGATCTCCGCGGTCCGGGCCCGACGCGCACACGCCGGCATGCGGGATGCGCATGGACGCGCTGTCGAACCTGGGCCGGCCAGAGTGTAGCCCGCGGGTTGCCGCCGCCGCAACGCGCGGGCTCGATGCCATCTGCGCCCTGGCGCTGTCGCAGCTACCATTGGCGGCGTCCGCCGTCGGCACGGTGGCACAGGCTGAGCGTGGTCACGTGATCGCGCGCCGCTGGAGGTGCGAACGGATGTTCCGAATGGTTCGTCTGCCGCTGACGGCCCTGGGCCTCGTGGCTCTCCTTTCGTCGGTCGCGGTCGTCCCGGCGTCTGCGGCCACCACCGCGCTCTTCGATGCGATCGCCCCGGGCGTGGTGCGTGGAACGGACGGGTTCGGCACGGCCACGGTGCTCGTCCCCCGGGATGGCTACGTGACCTACCTGGTCCGCACGGATTCGCGCCTGAAGGGCAGGCGGCTGCAGATCTGGACCGACACGGGAAGCGGCTGGAAGCTCACGACCACCCGTGCCGTGGCCGCCGACGGATCCGTTCGGTATTTCGCCCGGGTCAGCGGCCGCATCGGGTTCTGGGCGAAGTATCCGGGTGTCTCGCCGGCCACGACCAGCCACGGCCGCCTCGCCGCCAACTCGAGCGACGGGAGCAGCACGATCCGCGTCGCCTGCGACGATCTCGCGCCGGCGGGATCCGGGGCGAAGTCCATCGTCTTCCGCACCGTCGGCGCTTCCGTCCAGGGGACCGTCCGCGTGATCATCTGCTCCAACCCATCGACAGGCTTCGCGTGGGGACTGGTCGCCCTCGATACGCAGCATCTCCGTCGGGTGGGGCACTCAACGCATCCCGGCCGGGGCGTGGGTGCGGCGGGGACGGAGACCTGGAGCCTCCGGCTCACGAGTGCCGGCGTCGGTCGTGCCACGTTCGTGTACAGCCAGCCGTGGCGGGGCGGCGAGAAGGCCGCGTGGACGCTGATCCTCACGGTGCAGTC
>JANPDJ010000135.1:0-2295 GCA_031431395.1 Chloroflexota bacterium
GCACGAGCTACCACTACCTGCCCGCCTCACGGGAGGTCGCGCCCAGCCGGAGCGTTGTTGACGCGATCCTGACAACCCTCACGGAACGCGAGGTCCCGTTCGTGACCGGCAAGACGTGGACCACCGATGCCTTCTATCGAGAGACCCACGGGAAGGCCGGAAGGCGCGTTGCCGAGGGCTGCATCTGCGTGGAGATGGAAGCCGCCGCCTGTTTCGCCGTCGCGCAATTCCGTGACGTCGCGTTCGGGCAGCTGCTGTATGCGGGCGACGATCTCTCCGGCGAGATCTGGGACGACCGTGGCTGGGTTGGACACGCCACCGGGCGAGAGGCGATCTTCCGGCTCGCGGTCGACGCGATCACGCGCCTGCCGGTCTAGCCTCGAGACACTCGATCCGGTTGCCGAACGGATCGTTGGCATAGAACCGCTCGAACCCATCGAGCGGCTCATCAAGCACAACCGGATGGGCGGCTGCGAGGAGTCGACGACGCAGATCCGCGAGGTCGTCGACAAGGAGGGCCGGATGCGCCTTCTTGGCCGGAACGAAGGGTTCCTCGACCCCAAGGTGGATCTCGACTGCCGCCGACCGGAACCAGCAGCCACCGCGCCGCTCGAGGTTTGCCGGCTTCGCCACTCGCGGGATGCCAAGCAGGCCCGAGTAGATGTTGACGATCACCGGAGATTCCCCAGACCTGATCACTGAATCTCCCCAGGCCTGAGCACCTGGATCGGGGCCCGACGACGGGTCCATCCAGACACGGGGCGGGGCCCCAGCCGATGCTGTCGGTGACGAAGCCAGCAGCGCCGGAGGAGCCCCCGCCTATGCTCACACAGGGAGACGACGTGGAAGTCCACGCACTCGCCGGGCGAGGCTGGTCGATCTCGGCCATCGCCCGCCACCTCGAACGCGACCGCAAGACGATCCGCGCCTACGTCCGGGGCGAACGGACGGCCGGCGTCCGCCGATCCGCGGTGCCGGATCCCCTCGAACCGTTTGCACCGTATGTCGCCGCCCGCTTCGCCGACGATCCCCATCTCTGGCTGACCGCCCTGTTCGATGAGGTGGGGCGGCTCGGCTATCCGCGCAGCTATCCGAGTTTCGTCCGGGCTGTCCGCGCCGCGGACCTGCGGCCCCACTGCGAGCCCTGCCGGGGGGTCAGCGGTCGGGCGACGATCGAGATCGAGCACCCACCCGGTGACGAGATCCAGTGGGACTGGTTCGAGCGGCGGCGGGCGCCCTGGGGCGGGACCGCCTACGTGCTCCTCGGCACGCTGCCCCACTCGAGCCGGGTTCGGGGCGTCCTCGCCCCCTCGCTCGACCAGGCTCACCTGGTCGAGGCGATGGATGCCGTCCTGCGGCGTCTGGGCGGCACGGCCCGCGACTGGCGGACCGATCGCCTCGCCACGGTCATCGTGCCCGGCTCAGCCGACGTCCAGCCATCCTTTGCGCCGGTCGCGCGGCACTACGGGGTGACGATCCGGCCCTGCCCGCCCCGGCGGGGCAACCGCAAGGGTGCGGTCGAGGCATCGGTCCGCTACCTGTGCGGGCGCTGGTGGCGGACCCTCGCCGCGACCACGATGGCGGAGGCCCAGGCGAGCCTCGATCGGTTCTGCGCCACGACCGCCGATGCCCGCCCGAGGGGCGCCACGACGGTCGGTGCGCTGGCCGATGCCGAGCCGCTGCTGCCCCTGCCGCCGGTGCCCTATCCGGCGACGGTCAGCCAGACCGGGCTCGTCGATGTCAACGCGAGCGTTGCCTTTCGGGGTGCCCGCTACAGCGTCCCACCGGGCTACATCGGTACCGTCCTCACCGTCCGTCACCGGCTCGGCTCCCCGACGCTCGAGATCGTCTCGGCAGTGGGTGCCCTCGTCGCCGTCCACCGGCGCGCGACGGGCGGGCTGGTGCGGACGCCTGACCATCGGGCGGCCCTCGAAGCGGCCGTCCTCGGTGTGTTCAGCACGGCCGCGCCGTGCGTGCCCAAGGGCAACCATCCACCGGGTCCGGCGGCCCGTGCGCTGGCCGCGGCGCTGCGCGGACCCGAGGCGCGCGAGGTCCGGGTCGATCTCGCCCGCTACGCCGAGCTCGTGGAGGCCGCCCGATGAACGAGTCATCCCTCTACCAGGCCCTCCGGGGCCATCTCGCGACGCTCCGCCTCGCGGCCGCGGCCGAGGCCCTGCCAGCGGTGCTCGCGGCGAGCTCGCCGCGCGCGGTCACCGGGCGGCGCTCGAGGGCCGCTGGGCGACGACGAGGCGCTTCTATGCCGGGCCGCGGCTCCTGATCATCGACGAGGTCGGC
>JANPDJ010000136.1:0-8979 GCA_031431395.1 Chloroflexota bacterium
CCTGACCCAGCCGCTGACGTTCCGGGACGGGGGAATCGTGGTACCCGAAGGGCCTGGCCTGGGGGTGGACATCGACATGGCCTTCGTGAAGAAGTACCGCGTGGACCGGTGAACGACGGCGGCCTCGACCTCGGCCCGGGCGCGCATCTGGACACTCGCGCGCGACCGGTCCGCGGAACGCCCGCATGAAAGTGCTTGTTGCACCCGAGCTTGGCCGCCTGGAGGTGGGCGAGGCGCCCGTCCCGTCGATCGGTGCCGGCCAGGTTCTCGTCCGCACGGCGATCAGCGGCGTCAGCGCAGGGACCGAGAAGCGGAAGCTCTTCACGCCGGAGCTCGGACCCAACGACGTTCGAGCGCCCTGGCCCGCCATCGGTGGATTCGGCTACATGGCGGCGGGCACGGTCGAGGCAGTGGGCGCAGACGTGGAACACGTCCAACCGGGGGACCGCGTCTACGCGGGCCGGGCCTGGGGCGGCCATCGCGAGCTGATCGATGCGGACGCAGCGTCCGTGGTCCCCTTGCCCGACGGCCTCGACTGGCTGGAGGCGGCGTGCTCGTACTGGGCGGTCCCGCCGCTGCTGGGCCTGCTTGCCGCGGAGCCTCGCTACTACGAGGACGCGGCCGTCGTGGGTCTTGGGCCGCTGGGGCTCATGGGGGTTCAGCTGCTTGCGCGGCAGGCGCGGCGGGTCGTCGCGCTGGACACGGTTGCGGAGCGGCGGTCCCTGGCCGTGCTGATGGGTGCGGCGGCCGCATTGGATCCTCGTTCGGTGAGCGCCGTGGTCGGCGGCGTGGCGGAAGCGGTCCGCGTCACAGCCCCGGACCTGCCCGAGGTCGTCCTCGAAGTGTCCGGCACGCAGCCGGGCCTTGAGACCGCCCTTGCGATCGTGCGGCCGAAGGGCCGTGTCGCGCTGGTCGGCTCGCAGCGGCGGCTGGATCGCTTCGACCTGTTCTGGCCGCTCCAGAACAGCGGCGCCCGCATCGTGCCCCTGTACCGGGAGGGGACGGCGTCCGTCCAGTCCGCCGCCGGCAGCCCAACGCAGCGGTTCGTGCCACTCGTCCACGAGATGCTGCTTCGCGGCTGGCTCCGGATCGCGCCGCTCATCACGTGGGTTGTCTCGCCGGAGGTAGCGCCGCGGGCGATGGACCTGCTGCATCGGCGGCCGGATCTCGCGGTGGGCATGGCCATCGCGTGGGATCCGGCCCTGGTTCGGGACGATGCCGCCGTGGACTATGCGTGGGCGGAGGACGCGCGCTCCTCGTCGTAAGCGGTTCGGCCGCCCGGGCGCGGGTACCATCCCCGGGAGCCAGGGTCCCATTCCGTCGTCGCAACCGCTCGTCCGGAGGAGCGTCCCCCATGGTCAAGTACGCGTGGGTGTTCGGTCGGGTCATGGTCCTGGTCGAGTACTTCGAGCAGATCGGCCCGGACGAGATCGAGGGCGGCGCGCGCGTGGAAGTGCGAAGGGTGGAGAAGGAGCTGATCCCCGGCGCGCCGGCGGCCGTGTCCGGCTTCCGGGTCATGCCCGTCAGCGAGGGAATCTGGCGTGCGGACCTGTTCCACGTCCTGAACAGGCCGGGTGACCGGGCGATCTACCACTACCACCCGAACTTCATTGACGGCGACGTCGGGGAGCGGGAGTTCGACCCGGGTCTCACGGCAAGCCACCTGGACTGGGCGCTGGAGCGAGTCGCGGACCTCACGGGGTTGCTGCGGACTGCCGGATTCGGCGAACTGGCCGCCGACGTGGACGACGCTGACCTCCGGACGATCCTGCCGCAGGTGAAGGTGGCACTGGAGCACTGCGACGGGGGCCGTGCCCGGATCGGACGGCGGCTGCTCTCGCCCGACGGCGAGGCCCATGCCCGGGCGGAGCGCCTGGCGGACCCGCTGTGACGAACCGCCCGGGTTCGCCCGGTGCCGGCACGTTCCTCACAGACCTTGGGCTGCGGCCGGTGATCAACGTCTCGGGCTCCGTGTCGCGGCTGGGCGGCACCGCGCTCGCGCCCGAGGTCGTGGAGGCGATGGCCGCCGCATCGCGGTCGTTCGTCCCGATCGTGGAACTGCAGGCCTGGGCGAGCGGCGAGATCGCCATCGCCACCGGTGCGGAGGCGGGATGCGTGGCGTCCGGCGCTGCCGCGTGCCTGTTTCTCGCGGCTGCGGCCTGCCTGGCCCGCCTCGACCCCGCGATCATGGACCGGCTCCCCGACACGACCGGCATCCCCCACGAGATCGTCGTGCATCGCGCGCATCGCAACCCGTACGACCACGCGCTCCGGGCCGCCGGCGCACGGTTCGTGGAGTTCGGGTACATGGGTCCGGCCAACCCGGGCACGCGCCGGTGGCAGATGGAAGCGGCGATCACGGAGCGCACCGTCGCGGTGTTCTACGCGGCCGCGAAGACCCCCGGCGTGCTGTCCCTGGCCGAAGTCTCGGAGATCGCGCACGCGCATGGACTGCCGGTGATCGTGGACGCGGCCGAGATGCTGCCGCCGGTCGAGAACCTCCGGCACTTCATCGCCGAGGGCGCCGATCTCGTGGCGTACAGCGGGGGCAAGGCGATCGGCGCACCGGCCGCCTCGGGCATGCTGGCCGGCCGCCGCGACCTCATCCTCTCCGCGACCGCACAGCAGCAGGACATGTACGTGCGACCGGGCTCATGGCCGGGCCCCCAGGGCGGCGACACGGCCGCGATCCTGCCGGACCCACCGCAGCAGCCCATCGGCCGGATCGTCAAAGTGGGCCGCGAGGAGATCGTGGGGTTCGGCGTCGCGCTGCGCCGCTACGTGGAGGCGGACCACGCCGCCGACTCGGCACGCTGGCTGGCGATGGCCCAGCGCATTGCCGCTGCGGTGGACGGGCACCGGGGCGCTCGCGCCGAGGTGGTGATCGACCATGAAGTCGCGATCGTGGCGCTGACGCCTGCCGGTCCATCGGCCGTCGATGCGGCCGCCGGCGTGATCGCCCGCCTGCGAGAACGCGACCCGCGCGTGTGGGCCGGCGAGGACTTCCTCGACCGCGGCCAGGTTGCCCTCAATGTCCAGCACCTGCGCGGGGACGAGGTGGACATCGTGATCCACCGCCTGCGCGAGGCTCTGCCCTTGGTCTGAGGCTGCCCGCGGCGCCGGCGGGCTTTGGCGAGGGCCCTTCGCCAGGTCGGCCTTTCCTCAGGCCGGGTCCTCGCGGTAGAGCCCGGTGGAGAGGTAGCGCAGGCCCGAATCGCACGCAATCGTGACCACGGTGGCCCCCGACCCCAGCCGCTCCGCGACCCGGAAGGCCGCCACGACGTTCGCGCCGGTCGAGGCCCCCGCGAACAGTCCCTCTTCCCGTGCGAGCCGGCGGGCCATCGCCCACGCGTCGGCCGTGGTAACTGTCTCGATGCCGTCGACAAGCTCTGGCCGCCACAGGGGCGGGACGAACCCGATCCCGATCCCCTCGATCCGGTGCGAGCCGGATGGCCCGCCGCTGAGCACGGCAGATTCGGCCGGCTCGACGGCGAAGACGGAGATCTCCGGGCGGTGGGACCGCAGCGCATGGGTCACGCCGTGAATCGAATGAGCGGTGCCCACCGAATGGACGAACGCGGTCACATCGCCGCCCGTCTGCGCCCAGATCTCATGGCCGATGGGGAGGTAGCCGGTTTCGCCGTCGCGATTGTTCAGCTGGTCGCACCACCAGTGTCCCGGCTGCCGCGAGACCTCGCCGGCCCGAGCGATCATGGCCTTGATCAGCGTTTCGTTGATCCGGCCCCCGTCGGACGGGACGTCCTCGATGGTGGCGCCGAAGGCCATCATGGTGCGCCGCTTCTCGACGCTGAAGGCGTCCGAGAACACGACGTGCAGCCCGTAGCCCAGGGCCGCGCACGCGAACGCGAGCGACACCCCGGTCGTTCCGGCGGTGTACTCGACGACCGTGTCTCCCGGCTTGAGGCGCCCGTCGGCGGCGGCCGCGAGGATCGCGGAGCGCGCCATCCGGTCCTTCATACTGCCCGTGGGGTTCGCCCATTCGAGCTTGAGCAGGACGCGGGCGGATCCCGGCGGGACGACGCGCTGGAGTTCCACGATCGGCGTGTTCCCAATGCCGCCCAGCGCACCCTTGGGGACCGCTGCGCCGTCGCGTGCCGGTTCACTGGCCATCGCGGAACCCTCCCTGGCGGTACAGCTGCACGGCGATGCGGCAGCTACCCGGCGGGTGGCTTCCCGAAGAGCAGCAGGATCCTGAGCGGCCCGCCGCCGGTAGCGTACAGGCCGTGGTCCACCCCGTCGGGACAAGGACGGCGTCGTCCGGAGCGATCGCGTGGCGCGCGCCGTCGATCGTGATCACGCCGGTCCCGGAGAGCACGTAGTACAGCTCCTCGTAGTTGTCGGCCGGGTCGTCGCTCCGATGCGTGTGGTCCCCCTCGGACGTGCCCGGCGCCAGCTCCCACACCTGGGCGTGGACCGGCATGCTCAGCCGATCGGCGAACAGTCGTCGCCGGATGATCTCGCCGACGCCGTCATGGATGGGCGAGGACAGGCGGGAGTCGGTCGCGTCGTGCTGGAACCAGGCCACATCGCGGGCCTGGCCGGTCACCCGGCCGCGCTCATGAGCGGAGCGCCACAGCCGATCTCGCGGTCCGCGTCCGTGTACGGCCGCAGGGTGATCGAGACATCGTCCGGCCGGATGATGTCGCCCCCGTTCACCGTGAGGACCGGCGCGAACCGGCGCGTGGCTCGCTCGGCGTGGCCGAACGCATCGACATAGTCGTATGCGCCCTGCTCGATGCGGAATACGGCGACGTCCGCGCGGCGGCCAACCGCCAGCGAGCCCAGGGAATCCTGCCGCCGGATCGCCTGCGCCGGGGCGGTCGTGGAGGCCGCCACGATGTCCGAGATCGTCATCCCGACGTGGAGGAACTTGGACATCGTCGTCAGCATGTCGAAGACCGGGCCTTCCACGCTCAGGCGATGGAGGTCCGTGGAGATTGTGTTCAGGCGGAAGCCCTGCTCCGTCGCCCGGTGGTACATGGACCACGCGAAGCTGCCGCAGCCGTGGCCCACGTCGAAGACCACGCCCCGCGCCTGGGCGTCGCGCACCTCCGGGAGGATTTCGCCGCCACCGCCGAAGATCAGTCCGCCATCGTCCGCGATGAAGGTGTGGGTGACCATGTCGCCCGGCCGCAGCTTCGGCAGGATCTGGCGCAGGTCCGCCCCGGCCGAGACGTGGATGATGACCGGGAGCTCCGTGGCAGTCGCGGCTTCGAGCGCCGCGTCCAGCGCAGCCATGATGTTCGGCCCGCACGGGTCCGTTCCCAGCCGCGCCTTGATGCCCACGATCAGGTCGCGGTTCCGGTTGATCGTCTCAACGGTGTCCGACACGCGGACGTACCGGAAGTCCTCCAGTTCACCGGCGTTCATGGACACCGCGCCCAGCGACCCGATGTGGAGGAACACCAGGACGCGGACCGGACCCGCGTCGATGAGCTTTCGGAAGAGCGGGAACGTGACGTAGCCCGAAGAGCCCGCGTCGCACGGCGTGGTGACGCCGCCGCGCAGGTTGATGAGCGGGTCGATGCCCCAGGCGCTGCCCTCGTACCAGTGGCCGTGGAGATCCACGAGCCCCGCCGTCACGATCGCGCCCGACACATCCTCGCGCCGCGCGCCCGCGGCGAGCGCGGTGGCTCCCGGTTGCGCAATTGCCGCGATCCGGCCATCACGCACCACGATATCCCTGGGGCCGTCGATGCCCTGCGACGGGTCCACGACGTGGCCGCCGGCCAGAACGAATTCGGTCACCGGTGTGTCCTCCTGCAGTTGGCCAGTTCTAGATGTCGCGCCACAGCCACTGCTCCGGAGTCATCCGGATGATCACCCGCTGGCCATCCTCGTTGATCTCCTTCCAGTGCTGGAGCGAAGCCTCGTCCGTGTAGCGGTACTTCTTGATGAGCGCAAGGGAAAGGTCCACGGCGGCCTCGCCGGGTCCGATCACCTCGCCCTTGCCGTACGCCAGCACGTACACGCCCAGGTTGTTCACCGGATCGTCGATGAGCAGGCTCATGTTGGGATCGCGTCGGAGCGTCTTCACCTTGGCCGCACCCTCGTAGGTGCTGATGATGAAGACCTGCTTCTCGGGATCCCAGAGGAACCAGAGCGGGCTCATGTTCGGCCCGGCGTTGCGGCGGTTCGTCGCGATCGTGGCAACGCGGCCGTGCTCCAGGAAATAGTTCTTGACGTCCTCGGAGACCATCGGTCCCTCCTGCTGGGGCAAGTGCCGAGGGGCTCGGCGGCCGGGCGATTCTGGCACACTCCGTCGGCGCGACGGGCTCGTCAGGACGTGGGCCGACGATGGCGCTGGGTGATGGAGGAGCAGGTGGACTCGAACGCCATCCGGCACGCCGCTGGCACGATCGACGACGAACAGACGCTGGAGATCACGCGCAGGCTGGCGCGCGTCCCGGCGCCACTCGGCGAGGAGGGGCCGCTCGCCGCGGTCGTTGCCGATCTCCTCGACCGGCCCGGGATCGACGTCCACGTCCAGGACGTGACGCCCGGCCGGCCCAATGTGATCGCGACCGTCCGGGGTTCCGGTGGGACCGGGCTGCTCCTCAACGCCCACCTTGACGCGGCCGTCTCCCCCGGCTCCGTTCGCGACCCGTATGAAGCGGTCGTCGAGGGCAATCGCCTGTACGCGGGCGGCATCACGGACATGAAAGGGCCGCTCGCTGCGATGATCGCGGCCCTCCGGGCGGCCGCTGCGCTGCCGTCGCCGCCCCCCGGTGATCTCGTTCTCCACGCGGTGATGGCCCACAACCCCACAGGGATCGGCACGAAGTTCGCCCTCGCAAGCGAGCAGCCGTTCCACGGCGTGGCCATCGCAGGCCAGGGCTCCAACCTCAAGCTGCGTGCAGAGAGCGGCGGCGCCATCAAGTGGGAGATCGCGTTCGAGGGCCGGGCGGCGCATGTCTCCGTCAAGGAGACCGGCGCCGATGCGCTGGCCGCGGCACGCCGGGTCGCGGATGCGCTGGACGACTTCCAGTTCAGCCACGAGCAGCACCCGCGCCTGCCGGGCCTGCCGCGCTTCGTCGTGGGCGAACTGGTCGCGGGCGGGCGGGCGGGTGTGCCCGCGCTTCTGCCGGGCTCCGGTGTGCCGGACACGGCGGCCATACGCGGCGACGTCCGGACCGTGCCCGGGCTGACCCGCCGCACGGTGCGGGCGGACCTGGACGCCCTCGTCGCGCGCGTCGGCTCGGGCGACGTCCGTGTTCGCACCCGTGTCATGACCGAGGTCCACCCGTTCGTCGGCGACCGCGAAGGGGCGTTGATCCGCGCCCTGTCCTCCGCTCACCAGCTGGTGCGCGGCGCGCCGCCGGAGTTCGCCTCGGGCCTGGAGCAGCATGCGTTTGTGACTGATGCGCCGGATCTCGCACGCTTCGGCCTGCCGACGGTGGGCTACGGTCCCGGTCCGTGGCGCTACCAGCCCGATGAGTGGATCGAGCTGGACGAGCTGCTCGACGCGCCCCGGATCTATCTCGCCACCGCACTTGGCCTGGGAGACTGACATGCCGCGCTACATCGATATCGAGTTCACGAACGAGAAGGTCGTCGCCCGCGCGCTGCTCCTGGACGACCAGGCGCCGAAGACCTGCGAGGTCATCTGGTCGATCCTGCCGCTGCGCGGCCGGGTCACGCACGCTCGCTACTCGGGGACGATGGTCGCCCACCACTTCGACCCGACGGTGGTGATCGAGGAAGAGAACGCCACAACGTACATCCAGACCGGCGACGTCATCTACACGCACTACGCGCCGGGCGTCCGTCACGGCCACCCGAATCCGCTGAGTGAGGTCTACTGGGCGTACGACCGGTACGCGCGGCCCACGATCCCGGGGGTCGGCCTGCCGTCAACGGCGAACATCTTCGGCCGCTTCATCGGCGACCCCACGCCGTTCTACAAGGTCTGCGAGAGCATGCTGATCGAGGGAGCCAAGCAGATCGAGATCAGGCGCGTGGAGGAGTAGGAGAGAAGGTGCGCGCGGTTCAGGACGGAACCGGCCGGGCGCCCTCCGCGCCGACACGGGCAAGGGCTCCCACCAGCGCCTCGGCCACCAGGTCGGCCTCGTCCGCGACGAGGGTCGAGGCCATGATCCCGAGCTGACCCAGGTCCAGCCACAACTCGCTGACGTACACGGGCGGATCCCCGTCCTGAAGGGCCCGGGCCACCTCCGCGGCACGGTCCGCGGCCGCCGGTCCACCCAGGTCCACCGCCAGCACGGGGTAGGGGATCCGGCCGTCCACGGGCGGGCGTCGCAACGTGACGGTGGGCCAGCCCGCTCCGTCGCCTGGGGCGGCGCGCCCCAGGCGCGCCACGATCTGCTCCAGGAGTGCCTGCTGACGGGCCACCTCCGCGGGCTCGTCAGCGGCGATGAACCGGCGGAGCGCCACGAGGAGGCCGACGATCGTCTCCTTGCCCACCTTCATCGACCGGCCCACCCCGTGGTGCGGCGGGCCCGGGATCTCTCCGGCATCGACCATGGCGCGATACCGCCAGGTCCGCGCATCCACGTCCATGTCCAGCTGCTGCAGGGCTGCCGCCCGGATGAGGTCCGATCGCCCGCAGAGGATGCCGCTGCCCTGCGGTCCGCCGATCGCCTTCCCGCCCGAATAGGCGACCAGATCCGCACCCTCCGCGATGAGCCGCCAGAGGTTGGAGGCCGGCGGCAGGGACGCGGCCGCATCGATGATCACGGGCAGGTCGTGGCGATGCGCGATTTCGACGACCTTCGGCAGCGACAGCGTCCCCGGGGCGTTCTGGACCGGGTACGCGATGGCGACGGTCCGGGGCCCGATGCCTGCCTCCACCTGCCACGCGAGTGTCCGCCCACCGCCCGGGTAGCCCTGCGTGCCGACCTCCACGAGCCGAGCGCCGGCAGCCCTGAGTGCGTGGTCGTAGGCGTTACGGTGACCGCGCTGCACGAGAATCTCGTTCGGAATGCCGTCGGTGTCCGG
>JANPDJ010000137.1:0-1936 GCA_031431395.1 Chloroflexota bacterium
GCAGTATTTCGAGCCGGCCTTCGGCCCCGAAGTGGTCTGGTCGCTCCTGGAGGCCGCCCGCGGCGTGGTGGACCGCCACCACGGCTTCTCCACGTACCTGCGGTTGACGACGCGGCCCGTGGACCAGAAGCTGGCCGATCCGGTCAAGGCACGCCTTGGCACCGACGAATGGCGCCGTCAGACGCTGCTGGGGGGCTACCGCCTGATCGAGGCGTCAGAGGCGAATCCAGCCCTGCCGCCGGACGCGCCCGTGGTCCAGATCGTCACCTCCGGCGCCCTTGTCACGGAGGCGGTGGAAGCCGCGAAATTCCTCCAGAAGGAGGAGGTGGCGGCGAACGTGATCGTGGTGACGTCCGCACGCCGCCTGTTCGCCGAACTCCACGATCGGCGCCTGTCGGCCATTCGCGACCGCCTTCCGGACCGCCTGGGACATCTCGCCACGCTGCTGCCGCCGGGTGAACGGCGCGCGCCGATCGTCACGGTGATGGACGGGGCGTCACACGCGCTGACGTTCATGGGCGCGGCCTACGGTGTGCCGGTGATCCCGCTCGGCGCGGACGCATTCGGCCAGTCCGGGTCGGTCGCGGATGTCTACCGCTACGCGGGGATCGACGCGGAGCACATCATCGAAGCGGCCCTGCTGGCCACGGAGATCGCGTCCCGCAGCTGATCAGCCCTTGCGCTCCAGGATCGGACGCGCCACGTCCGGTTTGTCCACGACGAACGTGAACATGGCCCGATCGCCCCAGCGGCCCAGGAACAGGTGGCCCTGGATGTTCACCCCGGCGTCGGCCAGCTCGCGGGCGATCCGCGCCATGCCACCCGGCCGGTCATCCACTTCGGCAAGGATCGATTCACCCTCGACGTACGTGTAGCCGCCCGCGTCGAGGATCTGCCGGGTGGTGGCATCGTCCGCGGTGGTCAGGATCAGGTGGCCCGAATCGCCGATGCCGCCCCCTCCGATCGCCCGAAGGTCGACGCCGCGTGCGGCGAGCTGTTCCGACAGGTCGGCGAGCCCGCCCGGCCGGTTCGGCAGCTGGACCACAAATTGCCTGGACATTCGACCCTCCCGGCTCGCGCGGCCGATCCCTTCGGGCGCCGCTCTCGTTCTGTCAGTGGCCGATGATACCGGCGCGGTCGGTTCCCCTCGGGATGGCCGCCGCCACGAGCCGCCCATGATCGGAGCCGCCCTCGCAGTGGCCCTGAGTCCGGGCCGCGCGCTACCCGGCGACCGGCCCCGTCCGCAGGGCCAGTGCGCGCGCATACGCCTCGAGGTACGCCGGGGCGGACCCAGATTCCCACGAGAAGTCGCACGCCGTGCCACGACGGACAAGAGCGGTCCACGCCGCGGATCGGCCGTCGCCGCGGTAGGCCATCGCCCGGGTGCATGCGGCCGTCAACGCCGCCACATCGGGCAGCCCGAACCGGAACCCGACGCCGTTCTCCTGATCGTCGGCCACGTCCACGACGCTGTCGAGGAGGCCGCCGGTCGCCCTGACGACAGGCGGCGTGCCGTACCGGAGCGCGATCATCTGGCCCTGGCCGGACGGCTCGAATCGCGACGGCATCACGAACAGGTCGGCGCCAGCGTAGATGCGCCGGGCCATTGCCCGGTCAAAACGGTCGATGAACGCGACACGTCGCGGTTCGGCGAGGGCGAGAGCGCGCAGCTGGCCCGCGATTGCCGGGTCACCGTTCGCCTGGACGATCAGCCGCGCGCCCCGCGCGACGAGTTCCGGCGCGGCGCCGGCCAGCAGATCGAAGCCCTTCTGGGGGTCCAGCCGGCCCACCAAGCCGAAGATGGGTCCGCCGGCATCCAGCCCGTGGCGCTCCGCCAGGTCCGCGCGGCAGGCCGCCTTGCCGGACGGATCGTGCGCCGAGAACCGGGCGGGCAGCGAGCTGTCCGTGGCTGGATCCCACAGGCCCAGGTCGACGC
>JANPDJ010000138.1:0-3350 GCA_031431395.1 Chloroflexota bacterium
TCGTGCGTGGTTCAAGACCCTCAACGGTGGCGGGACTGATCATGTGGCGTCTGGCAGTCGCTCCACGACTACCTGATCCCGCCGGTCATGCGCGAAGGGACGTGGCAGCGTGACAACGCATCGGATCGCCGTGATCGCCGGAGACGGCATCGGGCTGGAGGTCATTCCCGAAGGACTCGCCGCCGTGCGGCGCGCCGGCCAGGTGACGGGGTCGTTCGGAATCGAGACCGTCGACTACCCGTGGTCGTGCCAGTGGTACCTCGAGCACGGGTCGATGATGCCCGCGGACGGGCTGACGCAGCTGGCGGACTCGGACGCGATCTACCTTGGCGCAGTGGGTCTGCCGGGCGCGGTGCCGGACCACGTCTCGCTCTGGGGACTCCTGCTGCCCATCCGGCAAGGTTTCGACCAGTACATCAACCTGCGGCCGTGCGCCGTGCTGGAGGGCATCCCCTCGCCGCTGCGGGGCCGCGGTCCGGCGGACGTGGACATCCTGTGCGTCCGCGAGAACACGGAGGGCGAGTACAGCGGGATCGGCGGCCGCTTCCACCTTGGCGCACCCGAGGAGGTGGCCCTCCAGACCAGCGTCTACACGCGGCGCGGGGTGGAGCGCGTCGTGCGGTACGCGTTCGAGCGGGCCATGGAACGGCGGCGGCGGCTCGCGTCGGCGACGAAGTCGAACGCGCTCCAGTACACGGCCGTCCTCTGGGACGAAGTCGTCGACGAGGTGGCGCGTGATTTCCCGGACGTGGCGGTGACGGCGTACCACGTTGATGCGCTTGCGGCCCGGTTCGTCACGGCGCCCGACACGCTGGACGTGGTGGTGGGCAGCAACCTCTACGGCGACATCCTTACGGACCTGGGCGGCGCCCTGCAGGGGTCCCTGGGCCTGCCGGCGTCGGCGAACCTGGACCCGTCGCGACGCCACCCATCCATGTTCGAGCCGGTCCACGGTTCTGCGCCGACGATCGCCGGCCTGGGCATCGCAAACCCCATGGCCTCAGTCTGGTCGGCCGCGATGATGCTGGACCACCTCGGCGAGATCGAGGGCGCGAAGCTGCTCATGACGGCGCTGCGGCGCGTCGCGCACAACGGCCCAAGGACGGCGGACATCGGCGGGCGGGCGTCAACGCACGAGGTGGGTGAGGCGATCGTCGCCGCGATCGGCGCCTGAGCGTCTGTTCAGCCGGCCGGTCGGCCCCGCCGCTATGAGTCCGACAGGCTCCGGCGAGCGTGGCCGACGTAGAGCTGGCGTGGCCGCGCGATCTTCTGCTCGGGATCCGCGATGAGCTCCAGCCATTGGGCGGTCCAGCCGGCCATCCGGCTGGTGGCGAAGAAGACCGTGAACAGCTCCATGGGCAGACCCAGGGCCTCGTAGATCAGGCCGGAGTAGAAGTCCACGTTCGGATAGAGCTTGCGGCTCACGAAGTAGTCGTCCGACAGCGCCGCCTGCTCGATCGCGATCGCGACATCCAGCAGTGGGTTGGTGCCGGTGACGCGGAAGACATCTTCCGCGGTCTGCTTGATGATCCGCGCCCGCGGGTCGTAGTTCTTGTAGATCCGGTGTCCGAAGCCCATCAGCTTGTGCTCGCCGGACTTGGCGCGGCGGATCAGCTCCGGCACGTGGTCCACGGAACCCACTTCGCGGAGATCGTGCATCACCGCCTCGTTGGCGCCGCCGTGGAGCGGCCCATAGAGTGCGGCGATCCCCGCGGCAAAGGCCGAATACGGGTCCACCCGCGACGAGCCCACGGCGCGCACGGCGTTCGTGGAGCAGTTCTGCTCGTGATCGGCCTGGAGGATCAGGAGGACGTCCATGGCGCGGACGATGGCCGGGTCCGGCTCGTAGCCGGGGCTGTCCGCGAAGAGGTTGGCGGCCAGCGTGCGCGCATAGTCCGTGGTCGGGGCAGGGAGATCGAGTGATCGCCCCTGGAGATGCCGAAGGACCAGGCCGGCCAGGCTGGAAATGGAGCCCAGGAACGCTGGGATCTCGCGCTGCCGGAGAGCGGCATCATCGACTTCCCTGGCTTCGGGGTGATGGGCGCCCAGCGCCGCGAAGGCACTGAGGAGCATCGCCATGGGGTGGGAACCGCGCGGGAACGACTCGATGAGCCGGACAATCCCTGCGGGCAGGACGGACGCAACCCGGACGGCTTCCGCAAACCCGACGGCCTCATCGACCGTGGGCAACTCGCCGTGGATCAGGAGCCAGGCAACATCGAGGAAGGAACGCCGCTCCGCCACTTCCTCGATGGGGTAGCCGCGGTAGAGGAGGATCCCCCGGTCGCCGTCGATGTAGGTGATCGCGCTGCGACAGGACGCCGTGTTCAGGAAGGCCGGGTCGTACGACAGGAGACCGTGATCCGCATCCGCAGCGTGGATCTGGAAGAGGTCCCGGGCCTGGATGGCCTCGTTGGCGATGGGGATTCGGTACTCGCGCCCCGTCCGACCATCGCGAATTTCGAGGGCGGCCGGCGCGTCGCCGTCAACGGAGGTGGATGCCGCGGCTGCGGGGCGGCCGCCCGAGTTGGTGAGCGTCATGGGTTCAGTCCGACTCCTGTCGAGCCTGCCGGCGATCCGACCCTCTGCGGCAGCCGGATGATGGCGTGCCGAGCGGGATGAAGTGATGACACTATGCCAGCCCACGGCTGATCGCGACGGCACCCGTGCGACGACGCCGAAACGCCTCCGAATGCCCGGTTCGTCGAATCGGATTGTCTCCGCGTATCCGCGATGTGAACGTGCGGAACGTCGCGGCTCGGAGGGCCCAACGACCTGTTGCGGTGGCGTCGCGCAGCGCCAGCTCCACCAGCTGGCGCGACTCGAGCGCCTCGTCCGAGGTGACCTACTACTACCGGATCAGCGCCACAAACGCCAACGGCGAAGGTCTGCTGTCTAACGAGGCATTCGCGCTGGCGCGGTAGCCTCGTCGCCCGAAGCAATTGAACGGGCGGCCCAAGGGTCGCCCGTTCGTGATTCCCGGGCAGATCGGCCCCGGCGGCCGCGGCCCGGGCAGTTCGATGTGTCAGCCCGCCTTCGGCGGTCCCTTCTCCACCCGTTCGCGGAGGGCGTCGTAGGAGCCGCGCCAGTCGGCTTCCGTCCACCACGTTGCCCCGGCGTCGGACCATGGCCGGACGATTTCCGCGCCTGCCGCGTGGTCCATCGGCGGGGTCTGGCCCTCCACCACGATGTCGAACCCGTGGAGCGAACCGCGGCGCTCGCGAACGTACTCGGCGATCGCGCGAACGTCGTCCGGGGTGATCTTCTCCTGGCCGCCTTCGGGCTTGAGCTTGTTCGGCAGGATTCCGTCGTACCGCAGCACGCGCTGCATCGACTTCTCGCGCGGCCAC
>JANPDJ010000139.1:0-16432 GCA_031431395.1 Chloroflexota bacterium
CGGCCGTCGGCGCCCGCGTCGGTGCGGCCGTCGGAGCCGCGGTGGGCGCGGCCGATGGGGCGGCCGTCGGCGCGGCCTGGCTGGCGGGCGCCGGAGCCAGCGTGAATGTGGTGTTCGTCGAGGACCCGCAGCCGGCGAAGATGAGGGCAGTGGCAGCCAGTACCATGACCAAGGGACGCATGTTGGCTCTCCCGTGTGGACGGCACTGGAGGCGCCATCCGGCTGGCCCCCTTGCCACAAGCCCGCCCGTGGACCACGGACGAACGCTTGTTATGGCCGACGATCAGGGTTCCGGTTCGGGCTCGGGAGGGCCCTTCGGCCCCATCTGGCAGGTCATCCGGCCGCCACGTCAGTGGCCGCCGCCGACGAAGTACACGATGCCGCCGACGATCCGGAACCCCAGCCGGAGGTACACCGGCGTCCCGAGCGTGGAGGCGCTGAGCACGCCCATCGGGTAGCCGGCCTCCTGTGCCGCCGCGAGCGCTCCGGCCGTGATCGCCCGGCCGAAGCCCTGGCCGCGGACATCGGCCAGGGTGTCGACGTGGTAGATCCCGGCGGTCCCGCTCGGCTCGTCGAGGTAGACCGTGGCGCCGGCGACCGGCCGGTCGCCGAGCCAGCCCACGAACTGGCGCAGTGGGCTCCCAGGCCCCAACCCGAGTTCGCTGTGCGCACGCCGCCAGGCGGCCATCGTGCGGTCGTCCAGGCGCAGGTTCGCCCGCCGGACGCTGAGCCAGGCCTCGAGACCGGCCGGGTCGAGCACTTCGGTCACGGATCCGTGCTCGGACGCCCATCGCGGGGGATCGAATGCCGCCAGATCGATCGTCATCGTGGGCATGTGCGGCCAGCGCCGCTCGAACCCCTGGGACTCGAGGCGATCGGCCAGGTCATCGGGTGCGCTTCCCGGTCCCACGACCCAGCGCCATGGCAATCCGTCGGGGAACCAGGCGCGCATCTCTGCTGCCAGGTCCGCGGACGATTCCCCGGCGACGCTCGCCCGCATCACGCCGTTCAGGAAGCCCGAGTGAAGCCCGGTCCGGAAGCGGAAGAGCCGGTCCGTCTGTTCAACCACTCCACCGAACCGGGTGGCGAGCGCGAACGAAAGCGCCTCCCAGTTCGCGATGACCGCCCGCGCCAGTTCCGCGTCCGTCCGATTTGCGCCCGGCATGTCCATCGCGAGATCGTAGCGAAGGGACAGCCCCCATGGCGAGCCGCGCGCGCGTGGCTGGCACGGCAATGGAGCGGCGGGGTCGCCGGCCGTGCGATCATCGGGCCATGAGCGTGCGACTTGGCGTTGATGTTGGCGGCACCTTCACGGACCTGGTGCTGTTCGATGCGGAATCGAACACGATCCATTTCACGAAGACCTCGTCCACGCCTGCCAACCAGGCGGAGGGCGTCGAGGAGGGGATCCGCAAGGTCGTGGGGCTGGCCGGCCGCACCCCGGCCGACATCGCGTTCTTCGTGCACGGCACCACCGTCGCGACGAATGCGCTGCTGGAGCGCAAGGGCGTAGCGTGCGCACTCCTCACGACCGAGGGCTTCCGTGACGTGCTCCAGATCGGCCGGCAGGATCGCCCGAGGCTCTACGACTGGTTCGCGCAACGGCCGCCGCCGCTCGTTCCGCGCTCGCTGACCTTCGAGGTCCGCGAGCGGATGCTGCACACGGGTGAGGCGCTGACAGCCCTGGACGAGGCCCAGGCCATCGAGTCGATCCTGCGCGCGAAGGCGGCCGGGGTGACCGCGATCGCGGTCTGCCTGCTCCACTCCTACGCGAATGCCGCGCACGAGCGCCGTGTCGGGGAGCTGATCGCCCAGCACTTCCCGGAAGCCGAGGTCTCGCTCTCATCCGATGTCATTCCCGAGTTCCGCGAGTACGAACGCGCGAGCACGACGACCGTCAATGCCTACGTCATGCCCATCGTGCGCCGCTACGTGGCCCGGCTCGCGGAACGGACCGCCGCGATGGGCGTCCCCGCCGAGCTGCACATCATGCAGAGCAACGGCGGCCTGATGACCGCCCGCGCGGCCGGCGAGCAGAGCGTCCGGACCATGCTGTCCGGCCCGGCGGCGGGGGTGCTGGGGGCGGTGGCACTGGCCCGGCAGGCCGGATTCGACAACGTCCTGAGCGTCGACATGGGCGGCACCTCGTTCGACATCTGCCTCGCCTACGAGGGACAGCTGCGGTTCACGAAGGAGAGCGAGATCGGCTCGCTCCCGGTGAAAGTGCCGATGATCGACATCCACACCCTCGGTGCCGGCGGCGGCTCCGTCGCGTGGATCGATGCCGGCGGTGCGCTTCGTGTGGGCCCGCGGTCGGCCGGTGCACAGCCCGGGCCCGCGGCCTACGGTCGGGGCGGAACGGAAGCGACGGTGACCGACGCCAACGTCGTCCTGGGCCGGATCGATCCTGCGAACTTCCTGGGCGGCGAAATGCGCCTCGACGGCGACGCGGCCCGACGCGCGGTCGAGCGGATCGCGGTGCCGCTGGGTCTCGGGGTTGAAGAAGCGGCGGAAGGGATCATTCGCGTCATCAACGCAACCATGGTCCGCGGCATGCGCGCCGTCTCCGTCGAGAAAGGCTACGACCCGCGCGACTTCGCCATTGTGGCGTTCGGCGGCGGCGGCCCACTCCACGCGGCGGATGTCGCGCGAGAATTGGGTGTGCCGAACGTGCTCATTCCCGTGATGCCGGGCGTCACCTCCGCGCTGGGCCTCCTGGTTGCGGATCTCCGCTACGACGTGAGCGCCACCGTCCGCGGCTCCCTCGCTGACCCCGACCTCTCTGCGCTGACGGCTGTCTACCAGGAGCTCGAGCGCCAGGCGCTGGGCCAGATGGCGCGGGACGGAGTGGATCACGGCGCCGTCGCGCTGACGCGATCGGCGGATGTGCGGTATGCGCGCCAGTCCTGGGAACTCGAAGTGACGGTGCCGCCCGGCATCCTCGATCAGACCGCGATCGACCTGGTCCGGTCCCACTTCCACGCCCGTCACGCGCAGCAGTACGGCTACGCCATGGAGCACGAGGAGTTGATCCTGGTGAACGCGCAGGTGAGCGCCATCGCCGTCCTGCCGAAGCCGCCGCTCGGGACGGCGGACGGGACGCACGGCTCCCGGGCGTCGCGGGCCGCCGCCGCCGCCGCGAGCGATGACCGGCACGGCGAGCGCCCCACGTGGCTCGCCGGACGATGGGAGCGCGCGCGGATCTACGACCGCGGCCGGCTCGCTCCAGGGGCGGCGATCCAGGGGCCGGCGATCGTCGAGCAGCTCGACACCACGACGTTCCTCGGCGCCGGCGATCGCGCCCAAGTGGACACGTTCGGCAACCTGATCGTGAAGGTGGCGCAGTGAGCGACCGACGTCCGGATGGAGTCCGGCCGGCCCCGGCCGCCTCGTCAGCGGGTCACGCATCCGCGGCCCACGGCGCGCCCAGCTCGGTCGATCCGGTCACCCTCGAAGTGCTCCGCAACGGCTTGTACTCGGTGTCGGACGAGATGGTCGCCGGCCTGATCCGCGCCTCGTACTCCACGAACATCAAGGACCGCCGCGACTGCTCCTGCGGCCTCTACACGGCCGACGGCGATGTGATCGCCATGAGCGAGTACGGCGGCACTCCCCTCCATCTCGGGACGATGCATCCTGCCGTGAAGACCGTGTTCGCGTCGTGGCCGGCGGAGACCCTGGAGCCCGGCGACGCGATCATCATGAACACGCCCTACCCGGCGGGCCCCGGCCACCTCAACGACGTCTGCGTCGTAGGCCCCATCTTCGTGGACGGTGAGCTGTTCGCGATTGCCGCCAGCCAGTCACACCGCGTGGACGTCGGCGGGTTCGCACCCGGGTCCATGCCGTTCGGCGTGACAGAGCACTTCCAGGAAGGGCTCCAGATCACGCCGATGAAGATCATGCGGCGCGGCGTTCTGGACGAGCACCTGCTGGCGTTCATCAACCAGAACCTGCGCACCCCGGAGGAGCAGACGGGCGACCTCATGGCCCAGATCGCGGCCAACGTGATCGCCCAGCGCCGGATCGAGGAGTTGGCCGCGAAACACGGCAAGGACCAGCTGAAGCGGTACTTCGCGGCCCTGATGGACTACTCGGAGCGGCGGATGATCGCCGGGATCCGCACCCTGCCCGAGGGTGTCTACCGTGGCGAGGACGTGATCGAGGGCGACGGGATCGTGACCGACAACGTCGCGATCCGGGTGGAGGTCACTGTTCGCGACGGCCGTTTCATCGCCGATTTCTCCGACACCGACCCGCAGGTCCTGGGGCCCATCAACTGCCGCTGGCCCTCTGTCGCGGCGTGCGTCTACTACCTGCTGAAATGCCTGGTGGACCCGGAGCTGCCGGCGAACGCCGGCGCATACCGGCCCGTTGAGGTGCGGACGAAGCCGGGCACGATCCTGGAGGCGCAGTTCCCGGCCGCCGTCTGCAACGCCAACATCATCACGACCCAGCGCATCGTGGACGCCCTCCTCCGGGCGCTGATCGAGGCGGCACCCGAGCGCGCGATCGCGGCCTGCTCCGGGACGATGAACCTGCTCAACGTGGGCGGCTACGTACCCGAGACCGGGCGCTACTTCAACTACATCGAGACGTACGGCGGCGGCCAGGGCGCGATGCACGACCGGGACGGGATGGACGGCGTCCACAGCCACATGACGAACACCCGGAATGCGCCGGTGGAAGCCATCGAGGCTGCCTATCCCCTCCGGGTCCGCTCGTATGGGCTCGTGCCCGATTCCGAGGGGCCGGGCCGCTGGCGCGGCGGCGTCGGCATGCACCGCGAGTTCGACATCCTGGGCACCTATACGCGCCTCACGGTCAGCTCCGACCGTCAGAAGGTGCACCCGTGGGGGGTCTTCGGCGGTGGCGAAGCTGCGGGTTCGGCCGACATCGTCGAGAGCCTCGACGGCTCGCGACTCGAGTTGCCGTCCAAGGTGACGACGTTCCTCAAGCACCACGACCACCTGCGGACGGTGACGCCGGGCGGCGGCGGCTGGGGCGATCCGCTGGAGCGCCCGGCCGACATGGTCGCGCACGACGTTCGCGAAGGGCTCGTGTCGACCCAGCGCGCGGCTTCCGTCTACGGGGTCGTGGTGCTTGCAGACGGCACGGTCGATGCGACCGCCAGCGTGACGCGTCGGGCGGCCATGCGGGTGCGGCCGGCCTGACGGTCCCCGCCCGAAGGGGCGACGCTCAGTGCGGCTGCCCGGCCCCGTTCCCGGTCGTGATCGCGCGCCAGAGCACACCTGCGCCCAGCGCGACCACGAACAGCGGCCAGATCACGTCCCAGTCAACATCGGGAATCGTCATACCCAGGGTGTTGCGCAGGAAGGGGCTGGCTGACCACGTGGTCACAGAGACCCTTGACGCGGTCGACAGGTTCGCGCCGGACTTTGCGCAGGGGATGGTTGACGACGAACGAGCCGGCCCTGCGAAGCAGCTCATCCGGGGCCTCCTTGCCTCGGGGATCGACCTGATGGACGAGTCCGCGGTACAACGCCGGGTCCAGCAACACAACCAGGGACTTCTCGACCCGCGGACCTGACCCACGAAGCTGACCCGAGCACGCAGATCTGGACCGGCTGGGGGTGGTACCATATAGGGCATGAAGAAGACGACGGTCTACCTCGAGCCAGAGTTGGACCTCGCCCTGGGCCGCCTGGCCGCCAAACGGCGCGTTTCGAAGGCCGAGGTGATCCGATCCGCGTTGCGGGATGCGGCCATGCAGGTCGAGCGGCCCCGAATCACAGGGATCGGCCTGGCCCACGGGCCGGGCGACGTGGCGGACAACATCGATCGTCACCTCGCCGAGACCAGCTTCGGCCGCGAATGATCATCCTCGACACGTCGGTTATCTACGCGCTGCTGGATGCTGCCGACAGCCGGCACCGCCAGGCGCTCGAGTGGTACGACGCCCTTGATGAAGAGCTGGTCACGACGCCGCTCGTGCTCGCGGAGGCCGATCACCTGGCCACGACGCGCGGCGGCCCCCGGGCGGTTCGGGCGTTCCGGGCGGACGTCAGCGCCGGCGCCTACCTCGTGGAATGGTGGCCGACCGCCGCCCGGGAAGCCGCCGAGCTGGCTGATCGTTACGCCGACCTTGGCATCGGTCTGACGGATGCATCGCTGGTCGTCCTGGCCGCGCGCGTTGGTTCGGCGGATGTCGCCACGTTCGACGAGCGGCACTTCCGGGCCGTTCGCCCGCTGGGCGGTGCGGATGCGTTCCGCCTCCTACCCCTCGACGCCTCCGCCCAAACCCGCAGCTAGAAGAGCGTCAGGTACTGGTCGGTTTCCCAGCGGCCAACCGCGTGGTGGTAGTTGACCCATTCCTGTCGCTTGACGCGGAGGAACTCGGCCGCGAGCTCCGGGCCCAGCGCCGACTGGACGACCGAATCGGCTTCGAACTCGTCGAGCGCTTCGGGCAGCGACTGGGGGATATACCGCAGGCCCTGGCGCTTCATCTCGGCCAGCGAGGTTTCGTACATGTTGCGGCCGACGATGGGCTCGCCCGGGTCCAGGTCTCGTGCGATCCCATCCATGCCGGCGGCGATGATCGCGGCCATCGCGAGATACGGATTGACCGCGCCCGAGACCGCACGGCATTCGAAGCGGCCGGGTTCGGGGGTGCGGAACATGTGGGTGCGGTTGTTGTCGCCGTAGGTGATGAACGCCGGAACCCAGGTGAACCCGGAGCGCGCGCCGGTGAGATAGCGGCCGATCGACAGGCGCTTGTAGCAATTGACGGTGGGCGCGATCACGGCCGAGAGCGCTCGGGCGTGCGTCATCAGCCCGCCAAGGAACTGGTAGGCCAGTCGGGACTGGCCCAGGCCGCGCGGGTCGCCCTCCGGTCCGGCGAAGAAGGCCGGCTCCCCGTCCCGCCACAGCGAGAGGTGCATGTGCGAGCCGTTGCCGGTCAGGTCGCTGAACGGCTTGGGCATGTGCGTTGCGATCGCCCCGTGGCGCGCCGCGTACTGGTTGGTCATCATCTTGAAGAACGTGTAGCGGTCCGCCGTCGTCAGCGCGTCGGCGTACTTCCAGTTCAGTTCGAATTGGCCCGTGCCGTCCTCGTGGTCCGTGGCGTAGGGCTCCCAGCCCAGCGCCTCCATCGCGCGGACGAGGTCCCGCAGGTACGGCAGGTTGGCCGAAAGGCCCTTGAAGTCGTAGCAGGGCTTCTCCAGGGTGTCGACGCCCCCCGGGTCGAACGGTACGAGTGAGCCGTCCGGCCGGCGCGTGACCAGCATGTGCTCGGCCTCGATCCCCACCCGCAGCTCGTACCCGATCCCGGCCAGCCGGCCGATGGCCTGCTTCAGAACCGTCCGCGAGCAGTACGGCCAGGCCTCGCCGTCGACCGTGATGTCGCAGGCCACGCGGGCCACCCCGGTCTCCCAGGGAACCACGCTGTACGAGTCGAAGTCCGGCATGCCAACCAGATCGTGGCTGTGCGGGCCCTGGCCCATTCCCACGGTGGCCGCCCCGGCGAAGCCGGCCGAACCGCCCAGGAACGCGTGCAGCGCGGATGCCGGGACGCCCTTGACGCGAGGCGTGCCGTGGATGTCCACCCACTGGGCAAGGATGTAGTCGATTCCGTCCTGCCGGAGCAGGTCGGCGAGTGCCGCTTCGCTATGGTCGGTCGCGGTGGGCGCTCCGGATCCGCCCCCCGTGCTCGCGTCACTGGCCATTCGGTACCTCCTGCCCGCCCACGGTCGTCGCTCGTCCCTCAGTGGGATACTGCGGCGGCTGCCTTTTCTCCGATGAGGTTGTCGGTGTAGAAGCGCTCCAGCGCGAATGGCCGGATCATCTCCGGCGTCCGCCCGGTGGCGATCAACTCGGCGATGTTCTTGCCGGCCGCGGGACCGG
Organism: Chloroflexota bacterium; assembly: GCA_031431395.1. Classification (GTDB taxonomy): domain Bacteria; phylum Chloroflexota; class Limnocylindria; order Limnocylindrales; family CSP1-4; genus VGPE01. The sequence goes on from JANPDJ010000139.1 coordinate 7,864, forward strand.
CCTTGAACCCGTAGGTGCCCCACCCGACGTCGAGAATGAAGCCTTCGAGATCCGGCACCACGCCCATGATCGGGCTGTAGTCCGGCGTCATGTCGCAGATGCCCGCCCACTGGCGCAGCACCTTGACACCGGCGATCGACGGCAGCAATTCCAGCACGTGGCTCGCGGAGCTCTCCAGGAACGGCAGCGTCGAGCGCCTCGAGTACGAGGCGTACGGGTCGATCTCCGACCCGATCACAAGTTCACCGCGATCGGTCTGGTTGACGTACACGTGGAGCGTCGCCGACACGAGGACCGGGTCCAGGAACGGCTTCAGAGGCTCTGTCACGAGCGCCTGGAGGGGATGGGTCACGATGGGCAGGCGCAGGCCCACCATCTTCGTGATCGTGGACGCCCAGCCGGCCGTGGCGTTGACCACGATCCCGGCCCGCACCGGCCCGCGGGACGTCTGCACGCCGGTGACGCGCCCGTCCGCGACATCGATACCGGTGACCTCCGTGTACTGGTGGATCTCGATGCCCAGTTCCTCGGCTCGCCGGGCATACCCCCAGACCACGGCGTCGTGGCGGATGATGCCGCCCGGTGGATGCCACAGGGCGGCGTGGATGGGGAAGCGCGGCTTCTTCGAGAGATCCAGGGCCGGCGCCAGCTTCTTGATCTCGTCCGGGTAGATGACCTGCGAGTCGACGCCCATGAGCTGGTTCGTCTCCGCCCGGACCCGCAGGCCGGCGATCGCCAGCTCCGTGTGGGCGAGCGTGAGGTGGCCGTGCTGGCTGAACAGCACGTTGAACCCGAGATCTACCGACAAGCGCTCGTAGAGCTTCACGGATTCGTCGTAGAACGCCACGCCCTGCGCCGTCCGGTAGTTCGACCGGATGATCGCGGTGTTGCGCGTGGACGCACCCGAACCCAGGTAACCCGCCTCGAGGATCGCGACGTTCTTGACGCCCCGTTTCGCCAGTTCGTAGGCGATGGCGAGCCCGTGAACGCCGCCACCGATGATCGCGACGTCGTAACTGGGGCGAAGCGCACGCGACCGGCCGATCCGGATGCGACGCAGCGGGCCGATCATCGTGTTCCTGCAGGCGTGCTGCCCGGGTCCCCGTGCGCGACGGCCTCGGCCCGCGACAGCACCGCGGCCGGCGACAGCACCGCGGACGCGCTCACCGCGGACGCGCCCACCGGCCGAACCCCGTAGGCCTCCCCAAGGTGGTTCAGCACGTCCCACAGGTGCTCCGCTTCGTCGCGCCAGACGAGCAGCGTGAAGCCGGGGACGCCGTCGTGGTCCTGACGCGCCAGGATGACCCGGCAGCCGGCCATGGGAACCTGCACGATCCCGAGGTCGGGCACGACCTCGGGCGAGAGATCCTCCGGGACGAGTTCCTCGAGCAGGTCACGGACGCGCGGGCCAGCCAGGCGGAGCATCGTCCAGCCCGAACTGACGTCCGTTGCGTGGGCGCCGGCAGCCTCGATCTGCGCGATGACCGGGCCGAAGTCCATCGGGGTGACCGGCGGACCGCCCGGGACGGGCGCATCCGCGATCAGCCAGACCTCGTCCTCCGCGATGGACCACGCGCTGATGCCGCCAGGCGGCGCCGGGGTCACACGGCCGGCTCGCGGATCCAGGCCGGCCGCGCTGCATGCGAGCAGCGCGCCGGGTCCGCGAACCACCCACTTGTCGGACAACCCGGGCTCCGCAAGGCCGATCGCGTCCGTCACGATTCGGCGCTCGCCGTCCGGGTCGCCGTAGGACAACGGCCAGTGCCGGTGAGCGCCGCCGCCGGCCCGGCCGTCGAGCGTGCGGTGGACGGCGTCCAGCGCGGAGCGGCGCACGGGAGCGGCCGTGGTGGGCGCGCTCATGCGCGCAATCGCTCCCCGGCTGGGTCGTAGAACGGTTTCGTCCGGATTCGTCCGACGGTCGTACCACCCGCCTTGCCGACGCCCAGGCGCAGCGTGACGCGGTTGCCTTCCGTCGCGTCGGAGATATCGACCCAGCCCAGTGCGATTCCCCGCTCAAGCATGGGGCTCCACTTGGCGCTCGTGATTCGGCCGATCCCGGTATTGCTGCCCTCACGAAGGATGGATGCACCTTCCGCTGGCAGGTCGTGCCCGATGATCTCGATGCCCGTGAGGACGAGTCGTGGACCGCGGGCCTCCACGACGAGGGAGGCATCGCGGCCGATGAAGTCCGGCTTGTCGGCCTTCACGACCCAGCCCATGCCGGCCTCGATGGGATTCGAGAGCGCGTCCGTGTCCTGGCCGACGATGGCGTGCTGCTTCTCGAGCCGGAGCACACGCTGTGCCTCGACGCCGAACGGCCGGAGGCCGAGGTCGCGCCCGGCGTCGATCAGCGCGTCCCAGAGGTGGGCGCCGTAGTCCGCCGGCACGTGGATCTCGTAGCCCAGCTCGCCAACGAACCCGATCCGCAGGATGATCGCCGGCACGCCCGCCACGTCGCCCTGCGCCGCTGCGAGGTACGGCATCGCCTCCCGGGACACGTCGAGCGAGGTCACGCGCTGCATGATCTCCCGCGAGTTGGGGCCCGCGAGGTTGACAGCCGCGTACTGGCCGGTGACGTCGGTGACGGCGACGCGCCGCGGCCCCCCCGCCAGCCACCAGCCGAACCACTGGTCCACGGCGTCGATGTTGCCTGTGGTGGTGGAGACCAGGAATCGCTCCGGCCCCAGGCGCGCCACAGCGCCGTCGTCGAGGATGATGCCCGCGTCGTCCAGCATGGCCCGGTAGCGGACGCGGCCCACCTTGAGGTCACTGAAGCGATTCGGATGGAGCCAGTCGAGGAATTCGCCGGCGTCGGCACCCTGGACGTCCAGTTTGCCCAGCGTGGACACGTCGATCAGGCCGGCCGCCCGGTGGACCGCGAGGCATTCGGCGACAACGTCGCCGTAGTGGAGCGGGCGCTTCCAGTCACCCATGTCCGTCCAGGTTGCCCCAAGGGCCTCGTGGCGGTCGTGCATCGCCGTCCGCCTGGTGCGCGCAAGGTGTGGGCCGGCCAGCGATGCGAGGCTGACTGGCTGGAACGGCGGTCGCGACGTGGTCAGGCCGGTCTGCGCGGGGGTGGCGCCGGTGAACAGCGCCTGGACGCGGGCAGCCAGTCCGTGGCACATCTTGCCCTGGCACGGGCCCATGGTCACGGTGCTGTAGCGCTTCATGAGCTCGAGGCTTCCGAAGCCTTCCTTGACCCCCTGCTGCAATTCCTTGACGGTGACGTCCTCACAGACGCACAGGAACTGCTTCCGGCCGCCGGGCGTCTGCACCGCCGGGCGCGGCTCGACTGCCGCGAGCGCATCTGCGACTGCCCGCAGGTGGGCGACGGGGAGTGCCGTCGAACCGTTCCGGGGATCGTGGCCCGCAGCCGATGCGGCCACCCGGCCGACGAGGGAGCCTTCCGCGAGCACGAGCGCGTCCGGGAGCGGCCCGTTGATGTGCCCGGCCGTGTGCATGCCGGGCGTAAGGTCGCCCGGCACGAAGTCACCGATACGATCGTCCCAGCGCGGCTGCACGCCTTCCTGCGAGAGGAGCGAGATGACCGGCTCGGGTCGGGCCGCGAGGGCGACGAGGTCGCCCTCGATGCCGCGCTCCACGCCGTCGGCCGTGCGGAAGCTGAGCCCGGTCACGCGGCTTGTGCCGCGGGCAGCCAGCACCGTGGCACCGTGGTGGATCTCGACACCGGCCCGACGGACCTCCCCCGCGCCCTCCCGGGACGTGGCGTTCGAGCCCTCGGCGCGGATGTCGAGCAGCCCAGTCACCTCGAACCCGGCCGCCAGCAGTTCCGCTGCCTGCCGCCAGCCGTGGTCGTCGTCCGTGACCACCACCACCCGTCGGCCGATCCGCACGTCGTGCAGCCAGCGCAGCCGCAGGATCGCGCTCGCGAGCATGATCCCCGGCCGGTCGTTGTCGTGGAACAGTAGGGGTCGCTCGTGGGCGCCGGTGGCAGCCACCACCTGGCCTGCCCGGACGTGGATGAACGTCTCACCCTGGCTCACGGCCACCAGCCGGCCTTCGTAGATCCCGATCGCCGTGGCTCGCGCAAGGTGGCGGATCCGTGGGTCCGCCGCGACCAGATGCGCGAGCGACGAGGCGGCCGCTCGGCCGGACAACCCATCCACCCGGGCATCGCCACGGATGGGTCGGGTGCGGATGCGGAGGTGCCCGCCGAGGTCCGCCTGGTCGTCGACGAGAACAACGCTGGCCCCGGACGCTGCGGCCTCCAGCGCTGCCAGGCAGCCCGCGGGGCCGCCCCCGATCACCACGACGTCGGCGTGGAGGTTCCGGCGGCGCTGGTGCATGTCCGGGTGGCCCTTGGGGTCCACCTTGCCCAGGCCCGCGGCTCCGCGAAGGACCCGCTCGTAGAGGGGCCACAGGAACCGCGGCCGGATGAATGTCTTGTAGTAGAAGCCCACCGGGAGGAGGCGGTCGAAACGGTCGGTGAGGGAGAGCAGGTCGGCCCGCATGGACGGCCACACGTTCTGCGGCCGGACGCGCATGCCCTCGGTGACGGGCGTGACGCATGCGCGCACGTTCGGCCGGCCGTCCACGTCCACCATGCAGTTGGGGCAGCGGCCGTCCGCGCAGAGGATTCCCCGCGGCCGGTGGTACTTGAAGGAGTGCGTCAGCACATCGACGCTCTCGGCCGCAAGGGCTGAGGCGATCGTGTCGCCCTCCTGTGCCGTGCGCTGTCGCCCGGCGAACGAGAATCGGACCTTGCGCGGCTCAGGCGTGCCGTTGGCCGGCGGCAACCGGCGCGGAACCGGGAGCGGCTTCTCAGCCATTCGCCGTGCCCTCGGGTCCGGGGGCCCCGGCGGGCGCCGCAGGGGGCCGGGCCGTGATCGGTTGGACAGCGGCGGCCGAATCGTCGCGACCGCCCGCCGCGGAGGCTGCGGGCAGCAACCAGGCCGTCTGGAAGACCCGGTTGTCGCGGGTGTCGCGCTCGGCCTGGAACCAGCGCCGGCAGCCCGCCCGGTGGAACCACCACGCGCGTTCGATGCCGTCGATGTTCGTCCGCGCGTACAGGTAGGCGCCCCACGTTTCCGGCGCCGAACCCGGGGCCGGCCGCTTCTGGATCTCCCCGCCGAACCGGAACTCGTAGACGTCGCGCGGCCCGCAGAGCGGGCAGCCGAGCAGGAATGACATGCCGGGAAGGCTACCGCCGCGCGAGAGCGGCCGGGGCGCCGCGACGCACGGACACCGCGTCAGGCGTGCGGCAGGGAGAGGTGCAGCGGCGTGCGCATGCCAACGAGCGGAATGCCCGTGATCAGGGCTGCCTCCAGGGTGAGAGCGCGCAGGTCTTCGGGGTCCAGGTCGTGGACGTTCGCCTTGCCGCATGCGCGGGCGATCATCTGGACCTCCAGCGTCATCGCGGTCAGGAAGTTGGCGACACGCTGGGCCGCCTCCTCGATGGGCAGCCGGGCCACAAGCTTCGGGTCCTGCGTGGTGATCCCCACCGGACATCGACCCGTGTGGCAGTGGTGACAGGCGCCGGGCATCGTGCCCAGCTTCTCGTAGTCCTCCACGTACAGCGGGGCATTGCAGTTGAGCGCGATGAGCGCGGCCGTCCCGATGTAGCAGGCGTCGGCGCCCAGGGCGAGGGCCTTGGCGACATCGATCCCGCTGCGCAGCCCGCCCGCCGCGATGAGCTGGACCTTGCCGTAGTAGCCGCCGTCCTCGAGCGCTCGACGGGCCTCCACGATCGCGGCCAGCGTGGGGATGCCCGTGTGGTCCTGGAGGATCTCCGGGGACGCGCCCGTCCCACCCTCCATGCCGTCCACGACGACGACATCCGCGCCGCACTTCGCAGCCAGCTTGACGTCGTCGAAGACCCGCGTGGCCCCGATCTTCACGAAGACCGGGACCTGCCAGTCCGTTGCCTCGCGGAGCTCCTCGATCTTGATGATCATGTCGTCCGGGCCCAGCATATCCGGATGCCGGGCCGGCGAGCGCTGATCCACGCCCGCGGGCAGATCCCTGATGGCGGCGATCTGCGCCGAGATCTTGGAGCCCAGGAGCAGACCTCCCGTGCCCGGTTTCGCGCCCTGGCCGATGGTCAACTCGATGCCGTCGGCCTGGCGGAGATCGTGGACGCTCGCACCGTAGCGGCTGGGGAGCACCTCCACGATCATCTTGCTGGAGTGCTCGCGCTCCGCCGGCAGCATCCCGCCATCGCCGCTCGTCGTGGATGTGCCGACGGCCGCAGCGCCCATCGCCAGGGCAACCTTGGCGTTGTACGACAGGGCGCCGTACGACATCCCGGTGATCATGATGGGGATGTCCAGCTCGATGGGCCGCTCCGCGAACCGCGTGCCGAGGACCGTTTTCGTCTCGCAGCGCTCCCGGTACCCCTCCAGTGGAATGCGGGTCAGGCTGGCCGGCAGGAACGTGAGGTCGTCGAGGGACGGGAGGGGCTTCTCGCGCAGGGTGCCGAAGCCGCGGATGCGATAGCGGCCCAGCTGGGCCTTGTCCTGGATCTCCTCGATCACCTGCGGGGTGTAGACCGGGCTAACGCGCAGGGGTCGTTCGAAGGAGCGCTCCCGCGCACGGTCGGGGGTGACCGGCCGCTCGAGCTCCTCCTGGACCGCCCGCTCCACGCCTTCCTGCCCGAACGGCTCCTGCCCGCCGGGCTGCGTCACCGGGGCGCTCACAGGGCGTGCCGCCAGGTCTCGAGCTCGGCGTGCTCGAAGTTCCAGAGTCTCCTGCCGGCCACGACCTTCCTCAGCCGGGCCGGCGGGGTCACGCCGTAGGTGACGAACGCCGCCGCGAGCATGGCCAGGTCCTCGGCGGTGGGCTCCTCCACGATCGCGTCGTTCCCGAGTGATGCGATCTCGCCGCCCACGAAGACGACCCCTTCGTACATCGAGTCGGCCAGCGCATCGCCCGCATTCCCGCAGATCACGATCACGCCCTTCTGCATCATGAACCCCGTCATGTAGCCGGCATCACCCTGGATGACCAGCAGGCCACCCTTCATCGCGATCCCTGCCCGTGCGGCGCAGTCGCCGTGGACCACCACGGTTCCGCCGCGAATGGAGGCCGCCGCGCCGTTCCCGGCATTGCCGCGGACCACCACGGTGCCGGACAGCATCCCCTCCGCGAGGCCCCAGCCGGCGCTACCGCGGATCTCCACGGTGGCCCCATCGTTCATCCCGGCGCAGTAGTAGCCAACGCTGCCGTCTGCCACGACCCGGCCGGGATGGAGCAGCGCGACCGCGAGATTGTGCCGGGCACCGGTGTTGGTGACGGTCACCGGCGTGTTGTGCGCCAGCGCCGAGCGGACCGCCCGGTTCACGTCACGTACGGACAGCGCGTCCGCGTCAAGGCGTGTCATCGCGTCCGTCGGGGAGGTCTCGGCTGCCGGCATCATCGGGAGTTGCCTCAGGCCGCTGCAGTGGCGGCGGCGTCGGCTACGCGCCACAGCTTGTAGACGTGGCCGGTGGGCTCGTGGGCCACCCCGTCCGTTCCCAGCGCATGCCGGATCGCGACTTCCTCGTTGGCGATCGCGATGTAGTTGGGGGTTTCCACGGTGATCAGCGGCTTGAAGGCGAAGGGGTCGCGGGCATAGCCGATCGCGTCCGCGGTTGCCACGAGATAGGTGAACGACCCGTCGAAGTCGTCGAGCGAGTTCGCGAGCGCCTGCTCCAGCGTCTTGCCGCGGTCGAGTTGATCGGCGAGATAGACGCCGATCACCTCCGAATCGTTCTCGCTGAAGAACCGCACGCCCTTCTGCTCGTAGAGGCGGCGGAGACGGTCGTAGTTCGTGATGTGGCCGTTGTGCACCGTGGCCAGATCCGCGACCCCATGCGCCCAGAACGGCTGCGAGTGCGAAAGGTCCACGCGGCTCTCGGTCGAAAGGCGGGTGTGCCCGATGGCATGACTCCCGCGCATGCCCGCCACGCCGAAGCTGGACTCCAGTCCTCCCGGCGCGCCCACCTGCTTCACAAGCTCAAGGTGCTCGCCGATGCTCACGATCTCGAAGTCCTCGCCGGGCCGTTCCAGGGCACGGGCGATGGCGCCGGCGGGTGCATCCAGCCAGAGCTGCAATCGCAGCAGGTCGCCGTGGGGCTGGACATCGCGGATCTCCGCGAGCCCCTTCAGGCGCGCCCGGACGGTCTCCTCTGCGGCCACGTGATCGCCGTGGGCCGGAAGGCGGATCCATGCCACGTTGCTGCCGTCGCCGTCCGCGCGGAAGCAGGCAATACCGGCCGAATCAGGGCCGCGCCGCGCGAGCCCGGTCAGCATGTCCAGGAGGATCCGCCCGATGGGCGCATCCGTGCCAGTTCGCGACAGGTAGCCCGCGATGCCGCACATGTGCTCCGTCCTCACGCCGGCCGTCCGGACGAAGGCCCGGCTCCACTGGCCGTCAACATAGTCGAACCGGGGGAGAGTTTCAAACTGCCGGCGCGGCGCGGCGGGGCCCGGCGGGCGCCGCGCGCGGCGGGCGCAGTGAGCAGGTTCCGGGTCAGGTCCGGACCTGCTGGAGCCGGTATCCCCGAGCGGGGCGTGTCGATTTCGACCCCCACCCTGCCCTCCATCGCCGGCCGGTGTCGCTCTACCGGTC
>JANPDJ010000140.1:0-2724 GCA_031431395.1 Chloroflexota bacterium
AGCGGCCGCGCGGGCTCGCCCGGATTGGGCGCCAGGCGATACACGACGTGGTCGATGCCCGATGGGTCGAACGCAACCGCGTCCCCGTCCACCTCCACGGCCGCTTCGTCGCGGTTGGCCGGCCGCCTGCCGAGTGCAACGTCGAAGACGGCGCCGCGGAACCCGAGGGCCACCAGGGCCGTACTGACGAGCTCGCCGAGGCGCGCAGCAGTCGCCGCCCGGAGCCCGGACAGCTCCGCGGCCGCGCGGGCAACGGCGGTTAGCCGCTCCGCGTCCTCGGCAGCGCGCCGGGCGCGTTCCACCTCCAGGCCACCAAGGCGCCGGGCCTCCGCGGCGGCACGCTCGCCGTACGCGATGACGGCCGCTTCGTCCTCACCGTACCGGCGCTCAAGGGCGTAGATGAGCGAAAGGCGTTCCTCCAGCCGGGACAACTCGCGCGGGTCGTGCTCGACCCCTTCGACGAGCCCGCGCGATTCCTCGGCCACGTCGCTCAGTTCCGCCTCTGCCGCCGCCAGCCGGTCCGCCAGCGCCTCGAACCGGGCATCCAGGCGTGACAGCTGCCGCGCGGACCGGAACGCCTGCGCCACCGATTCACGGGCACCGCCGGGCTCGCCGACCAGTGCCTCGTGCAGCTCGGCACCCGCTCGCGCGATGGACTCGCCGTGCTGGGCTGCTTCGAGGCGCGCCCGGATCTCCTGCGCCTCACCGGGCGCAAGCCGCGCCGACGCGATCTCCGATGCCTCGTGCTCGTGGATCGCGAGCTGGCGGGCGACCTCGCGGGGGTCCAGCGACAACTCGGCCAGCGCCGTGCGGTTCGCCCGCCAGCGGTCCACCGCGTCGGCCATCGTGGCGCGCGCGGCGGCGTGCCCCCCGAAGGTGTCGAGGAGGTCTCGCTGCGCGCGCTCATCGAGCAGTCGCTGCTGGTCGTGCTGCCCGTGGATCTCCACGAGCGACCCTGCCACCTCGGCCAGTCGAGCGGCCGTGACGGTCTGGTCATCCACGCGGGCGGTGGACCGGCCGGAAGCCGAGACCTCGCGCACGCAGATGAGCGGTTCCGGGACGCGATCGAAGAGCGCTTCCACCCGGGCACTCTCCGCGCCGTGACGAACCAGCGCCGAATCGGCACGGGCCCCGATCGCCAGACCCAGCGCATCGATCAGGAGGCTCTTGCCGGCGCCCGTTTCCCCGGTCAGCACGTTGAGCCCGGCCGCCAGCGGCAGACGGAGCCGCTCGATGAGCGCAAGGTCGCTGACGGACAGCTCCAGCAGCCGTCCGGGCCCATCGCCGCTCATGCGCACATCACGAGGGCAGCAATTCCACCTTGTGGCGGAGCAGGTCCCAGAACGGCATGGAGCCACGCGGCTCGATCAGCCGGATGGGGCGGTCAAGCGCCTCGACGGTCACCACGTCGCCCACGGCGAGCTGCCGGTCCTCGCGACCGTCAATGCTGATCTGCGCCTCCGTGGCGTCGACGATCCGGCAGCGGACGATCTGCCGGGGGCTGACCACCACGGACCTGATGGCCGAGAGATACCCGGCAATGGGTGTCACGATGAGGTTGCGCGCGACCGGGTCCAGGATGGGGCCGCCCGCCGAGAAGGAGTACCCCGTGGACCCGGTGGGCGTGGAGACCACGAGGCCGTCCGCGATGAACGTGGCGAGGTGAGACGAGCCGATCGTGACGTCCAGCCGCACGACGCGCGCCAGGGTTCCCCGGGCCACCACCACGTCGTTGAGCGCGATGAACGTCTCGCCGGGTGTCGTGCTGCCGCCCGGGTACACGGTTGCCCTGGCGGCCATGCGGGGATCCATGGAGTAGTCGCCCGCGACGACCTGGGCGAGCGTGGACTCCAGCTGGTTCGCCTCGATCTTGGACAGGAACCCCACCTTGCCCAGGTTCACGCCCAGGAGCGGCACATCTACTTCCGCCGTTGCGCGGGCAGCCCGCAGGAACGTGCCGTCGCCGCCAAGGACGATCAGCGCATCCGTGCCCGGCAGTTCACGGACGAGGGTGTCCAGCTCCCCCGCCGGGGAGATCCAGTGATCGATGTTGCGCACCCGCAGCCACCCCGCCGCGCGCTCGCGCAGTTCCAGGGCCGCCTCGATGGTGGGGTTGTAGGCAAGACCGATGCGCGGGCTCATCCGGCCACCAGCGCATCGAAGCGTTCCTGCCACATGGGGTCCAGTGCCACGTTCTCCCGGACGCCACCGGCCGGGACGACGAGGTCGAAGAGGAACTCCCGGTTGCCGGCGGGTCCCAGCAGGGGCGAGCCGATCGCGCCAAGCAGTGCCAGCCCGAGGACGGCCGCCTCGCGCGCGACCCGCTCCAGCACGGACCGGTGAACGGCCGGATCCCGAACAACGCCGCCGTCCGTCTGGCCGCGACCCGCCTCGAACTGCGGCTTCACGAGCGCCACGATGGGACCGCCCGCCGGCCCGAAGCACGCCGCAACCGGTCCAAGGACCAGGGCCAGGGAGATGAACGACACGTCGATCACGGCAAGTTCGACGGGCTCGCCCAGGAGCTGCAGTGTGAGCGAACGTGCGTTGGTCCGCTCCAGCGACACGACGCGGAGGTCCTGGCGGAGGCGCTCTGCCAGCTGCCCGCGCCCGACGTCCACGGCGAAGACCCTCCGCGCACCGCGCTGCAGCAGCACGTCCGTGAAGCCACCCGTGGAGGCACCAACATCCAGGCACACGCACCCGCCCGGGGCGATGCCGAAC
>JANPDJ010000141.1:0-2343 GCA_031431395.1 Chloroflexota bacterium
CTGCGCCAGTTTCGCGGCGGCGTGTGGCTCGAGGCGGGCTTCGTGCAATTCGAGAACGGTGAGCCGGTCGCCCTTCCGCTGGCGGATCTTGAGCGGTTCGCCTAGGAGCCTGTGTCCGTAATCGCGCTGCGGCGGCCGCGGCGACGATGGATCAGCGGTCGTGAGGAGCTTCGCCTGACGATCGGTATGGAACGCGGCCCAGCGCCACGGGCGCGGACGCCGGTAACCCTCACGCGAACGCTGCCCGGATGGCCGGCTGGCTCGCCAACGCCCGTCCCGGGAGGACCCGGCCGGCCCGGCCGCTCGTGAACAGCTTGCCGAGGTTGTGGACCGCGGCCACGAGCTGCCATTCGGCCTGCACCGCCTCGAGCCCCCGCAGGCTGAAGCGCCGAAAACCGCGGGCCTCCTTGATCTGGCCGAAGACCGGCTCCACGATCGTCTTGCGTCGCGCGTAGTGGGCGCGGCCCTGCTTCGTCCGCAACTTGCGGCCCATCCGTTCCCGGGCGGTGAGACCCGCCGGGATGCGACCGCGGGGCGGCGGTGGGGCCGGCGCGCCGTGCCGGTCCCGGGCCACGGCGAGATAGGCGTCGATCCTCCGGCTGGCGAGATGGGCGAGGTTGGCGTCGGAGCAGTAGCCGGCGTCGGCGAGGAGACGCCTGGGAGAGCGGCCGGTGTTCTCGGTGATCGCATCGACGAGGGCGGGCAGGGTACGGCTGTCGGTCGGGTCGGCGCTGACGTCCGTGGCGACGATCACCTGGGCCGTCTCGTCGACCACCGCCCCGACGTTGTAGGCCTGCACCCAGCCGTCCGGCCTGCTGCGCATGATCCGGCTCTGCGGATCGGTGAAGTTGCGCTGGGCCTTCGGGTCGGGCACCGCATCCGCCCGCCCGGTCCGCTCGCGGGCCTCGCGTTCGAGGGCCGCCTTGGCCTCGCGGATCCTGGCGAGCCTGTCCTCGCGCGTGCGCAACTCGGGCGGCAGCTCGTCCCCCCGCGCGTCGCCGAACTCGGCGTCCTCGGCGGCATCGACCGCCTCGGCCTCGTCGAGGATCGCCTGCACCTGGGCCGCGAGCTGCGCCTCGCGCTCGTTCATCCGGCCATAGCTCATGGCCTTGTGCTTGCTCGCGTTGGCCTTCACCTTCGTCCCGTCGAGGGCGACCCGGCCAAGCTTCACGAGGCCCGCCTTCTGGCAGAGGACGAGGACCTGCAGGAAGAGCACGCCAAAGGCGGCGAGGTGACGCCGTCGGAAGCTCGAGATCGTCTTGTGGTCCGGGCGCGCCTGGCCGGCGAGGAACATGAAGCCGACGTCGGCGGCCAGCCTCGCCTCGAGTCGCCGGGAGCTCGTCACGCCCGTCGCATAGCCGTACAGCAGCACCTTGAGCATCAGCGCCGGGTGATAGGGCGGCATCCCCCGCGGCTCATCGTGAGCAGCGAACAACGGCGCCAGGTCGAGCCCTTCGACGAGGTCGTCGATGAACGCGGGCAGGCTGCCAGGGTCGACCCAGTCACGGACCGACGGCGGCATCAGCAGGAGGCTGTCCTGGTCGTACGGGCGGAAGGTCTTGGTGCGCATGAGCGATTCTCGCACCTGCCACACTGCCCCTGTGGGCATTAGCGACACAGGCTCCTAGGCGCACCCGATCATTGTCGCGCGAGGCCAACGCTCGGCCCCATCCCCGTTGACGACGTAGACGGCCCCGTCGATCTCCCGATTGCTGATCCAGAGCTCAAGATCGCCGTTGCGGAGGCCCGTGAAACGCGCGTCGTCAGGTAGCGCCGCTTCGGCTTCGTAGGGGACCGACAGGGCGTCTCCGAAGATCCCGAGCGGGTCGCGGATGTACTGGCGCGCCTCGGTACTGTCCTTTGCCTCGTGCCCCAGGGGCCAGCCCATATGCATGAAGTTGGACGACTCCCATCCGCAGTGGGCCGGACCGAGGATCATGTTCAGGGCCCGGTCGGACCAGACCTCTTTCGTTGGGTCTGACCAGGCCTGCGCGTCCATGCTCCATGGACCACCTGGATAGGGCCCGGTTCGCGGCTGACCCGTCGGTGCTCCGCGCACGAGCGAAGATGGCGCGACCGAGCCATCGCGAAGCTCGTGCAGCCCGATCGGCTCCGGCAGCTTGACCAGATACCTCGCAGGTGGCGCGGCCCTGCACTCACCGCCGGGCAGCGGAACCACCCGGAACGTGATCGTGATGGCCGAGGCGCCGAAGTCGATCTCGGGTTCGACGATTCGGCCCTCCGATGACTCGCCGGACGCACACCCGAGCTCCTGGACCCAGACTTCGAATCGGGAAGTGGCGCTGCTGGTCGTCCCCGTCGGCCGCCACGACGCAGGCTGTG
>JANPDJ010000142.1:0-15911 GCA_031431395.1 Chloroflexota bacterium
AGGCTGCGCGCCCGCTGCCGGAGCGGGTCGTCGGCATCGCCGACGTCGATCTGGACGCGCCGCTCGTCCTGCGTCCGTTCGATGGAGTCGAGGGCGAGCCGGCGTCGTGGTCGGTGCTTGCGTGGCTTCACGGACGTCCCATCGGGCTGGCGGACATCAGGGGCACGCCGAATGCGCAGGGGATCGCGGACGACTGCTGGGATGCGCTCCGGTCGCTGATCGAGTCCCACCTGGCCGCGGATGGCCTGCCGGGCATCGCGGGCCTCGCTGCGGGGGGGCTCGGCGGTGCGCCGTCAGCCGGATGCCGGGAGCGCCGCGCCGGCCTGCATGCCTCGGCGCCCATGATGTCGATCGTCATACCCACGCGCGATCGTGCCGGCCAGATCGTCCGCTGCGTCGAATTGCTCCGGGCGCTGGACTACCCGGATTTCGAGATCATCGTGGTGGACAACTCCACGGCGTCGGACGAGACACGGATCGCGCTGGGACCGCTGCTGGCCGCCGAGCCGCGACTGCACTACTTCGCCGAGACGATCCCCGGGACGTCGCGGGCCCGCAATCGGGGTGCGGCGGAGGCACGCGGCGCGTACACCGTCTTCATCGACGACGACGTCTGGATGGACCGGGGCTGGCTGACCGAGATCGCGCTCGCGTTCGCGTCTGCGCCCGGCGTGGGCTGCGTCAACGGCTCCATCCTGCCGGCGCAACTCGCGACGCCCGCACAACTGTGGATCGAGGAGATCGGCGGCTTCAACAAGGGGTTCGTCCGGCGCGAATACAGCATCGCGGACCGAGCCGGGCTGGGGCCGCTCTTCCCGTTCTCGGCCGGGATGTTCGGGTCGGGGGCCAACATGGCCTTCCGGACCGAGGCCATACGTTCCGCCGGCGGCTTCGACACGGACCTGGGCGGAGGGACGTCCGTGAGCGGCGGCGAGGACCTCTCGGCATTCATCGCCGTCCTGGCAGCGGGCTGGCGGCTGGTCTACGAGCCGGCCGCGGTGGTCCGCCACTGGCATCACCGCGAGGTCGCCGCGCTTCGCCGGCAGATGAAGGGCTACGGCCGCGGACTTGCGGCGCACCTGCTGAAGACCGGCCTGGATCGGCCGTCGCTCGCCGTGGACTTCGTCCGGCACGCTGCGCCCGCCGTTCGCCGACTGACTTCCGGGCGGATCGCCAACACCGCCTCCGCGAAGGCCGCAAGGACGTACCCGCGCTCGCTGGATGCCGACTGGTTTCTGGGCCTGACCGAGGGATTCATCCGCTATGCGTTCCACCGGGCGCGCCCCCGCCGCCGGTCACGGCACGACGCACCGCCGCGGGCAGTCCAGTGAACCAGCCTCCGAGGATCGCAATCCTCCTGTACCACAGCATTGCGAGCAATGTCCAGCCCGGCTACCAGCCGTTCGCGATCGAGCCCGCAACCTTCCGCCGGCACCTGGACCTCGTTGCAGCCGAGGGGTACCAGCCGGTCACCGTCTCGCAACTGGTTGCCAGGATGGCCGCGAGCCCGGCGGGCGGGGCGGGTGGGGAAGGCGGGCTCTCCGCCAAGGTTGCCGTGCTCACGTTCGACGACGGGTTCCTCGACTTCTACACCACCGTGCTCCCCGAACTCGTGGCCCGCGGCTTCCCGGCATCGCTCTACGTGGTGGCGGGCCTCATGGGCGGCCGGAGTGAATGGCTGCGCAACGTCGGCGAGCAGGATCGCCCACTGATGACACCCGCGATGGTGCGCGAGGTGGCGGACCTCGGCATCGAATGCGGCTCACACGGGCTGTTCCACCGGCCTCTGGATGCGATCTCGCGCCGCGACGCTGCCCGCGAGGTCGCCGTGTCGAAGCGGGCGCTGGAGGACGTAACCGGCCACGCGGTGCACTCCATTGCCTACCCCTACGGCTACCACGACCGCTGGCTGCGGAACGCCGTGATCGATGAGGGCTACACGTCCGGCGCGGCGGTCAAGAACGCCCTCAGCCACCCGCTGGACGACCAGTTCGGGCTGGCGCGGCTCACCGTCACCGCCGCCACGACAACGGACACGCTCAAGGCCTGGCTCAGCGGCGAAGCCTCCCGCATTGCCCCGTCTCGCGAGCGGCCCATCACCACGGCCTGGCGGCTCGTACGCCGGACGCGCGGACTCCTGGAGCAGCCGGCGACCGGGCCTGCGATCGGCTTCTAGATGGGCAGGCCACCCGTGCCCGGCATCACCGTTGCCCTGCTCGGTCCCGACGGAGCCGGGAAATCGACCGTCGCCTCGCTGCTCCGGACGCGCAGCGCGATGCCGGTGGAGACGGTGTACATGGGCCTCTGGAGCGACGCATACATGGCCCGATTCGGGCGGGCCCCGTGGCTCGGCGCCCTGCTGCGTCCCGTCGTCGCCTGGCACAGGTACCTCGTGGGCCTCGGCCACCGGCGGCGCAGCCGTCTCGTGATCTTCGACAGGTACACGTACGATGCGTTCACGGTCCCGGTCTCGCTGCGCAGCCCGCTGCGGCTCCTGTACTTCCGGATGATCGCCCGCAGCTGTCCCGGCCCCGACCTCGTCGTTCTCCTCGATTCGCCCGCACGCCTCATGCACGAGCGCAAGGGCGAGGGCACCGAAGCGCACCTCGAGCGCGAACGGTCGGCGTACCGGGACCTGGCGAAGCGACTTCCGCGTGCTGTGCTGGTCGATTCGTCGCGCGACCCGGAGGTCGTGGTCGCCGATGTGCTGCGGGCGATCGCGGGCGTCGCGGAGGGGCGCCGGCCGGCGTCGCACCCCGTCGTGTCCAGATGAGCGCGCTGAACACCGGACCCGTCAACGGGAGCCGTCCCGCGGCACCCTCGCGGGACCATGAGACCGGGGCAGGGGTCGAGCCATCGAGCCGGACCGCCCATCCGTGGCCGCTCGCGCCGGTCTGGCGCACCCTGCGCCACGCCCAGGACGTCTCCTGGGCCCGCCGGTTCGCTCTGGAGGCCGTCACTTCGCCGCCGGCCGGGGACCTGACCAGCGCTACCGGCCCCGGGCGGATTCAGCGCGCCACCGTGACCGAATCCGGCGTCGTCCACGTCTACTTGGGCCCGGCCCAGGGGTCGCCCAGCTCGATCCTGAAGATCGCACGGGCCACCGAGAACATCGCCAGTCTGCAGCGGCATGCCGTGGCCGTGGCCACGCTCACGGCAGACGACCGGCTGGGTGCCTGGCGGCAGTACCTGCCGGTGATCGCCTGGCAGGACCAGCGTGATGGACGGTTCGTCGTCGCGGAACGCGTCGTGCCCGGGGTGGTCGCCAGCCGGGAGCTGCTCTTGCCCGGGCAGATCGCCGCGCTCCTCCCGGAATCCATTGCGGCGATCTCCGAGCTGCACCGTGTGACCGGACGGACGGCCAGCGTCACGGCCGGCCAGTTGAGCCGGTGGGTGAGCCGCCCGGCGCAACGGCTCGTCGACACCGGCCTGCTCCGGTCGAAGGCCCACCGTGGCGCCGTCGATCGGGTCGTGGACGAGCTGGGTACCTGGCTGGGCGGCCGGGAGGTCGCCACGGCACGGATTCACGGCGACTACTGGCCGGGCAACATCCTCGTCCGGCCCGGACTGGGCCTGTCCGGCATCCTCGACTGGGACCAGTCCGAGGAGGATGAGCTCGTCGGCCACGATCTCATCCACCTTCTGCTGTACACGCGGCGCATCCGTTCCGGGCAGGACGTCGGGGTGCTGGTGGCGAAGATGGTCGAGGATCCCCGGTGGACCCGCGAGGAGCGCGACCTCCTGGCCATTGCCGGTCCGGGCCTCGCGAGTGATCCGGCCGCCACGCGGGCTCTCATCCTCATGTACTGGCTGCGCTACGTGGACCGGCTGCTCCAGTCGCCCCACCATGCGACCAGCCAGCGGTGGGTCCGGCGCAACATCCTCAGCGTGGCCGAATCGACCAGGTCCGAGTGGGCCCACCGACCGGCCTCGCCGGAGCCGGCAGTTCCGGCCGCGACAACGCGTGCGCGGCTGCCCGTCAGGTTCGGGCCGTGGGCAACCGGGCGGTTCGTTCGCGATGCGACCGTGTCCTCCGTGGGCAGGGTGTTGACGGGCGCCACACCGTTGCTCGCGGGCGCATACGCCCTGATCGCCAGCTCGGCAATCACGTCGGCTCTCGGGCTCCTGTACTGGCTTCTTGCAGCGCGTCTCTACCCGACGGCGGAGGTTGGCGTCGCGTCGGCCACGATCTCCGCGATGGTCCTGGTATCCGGGATCGCGCAACTCGGGCTGTACGGCGGCCTGGGCCGTTTCATCCCGACGGCCGGGCGATCACTGCG
Organism: Chloroflexota bacterium; assembly: GCA_031431395.1. GTDB lineage: Bacteria > Chloroflexota > Limnocylindria > Limnocylindrales > CSP1-4 > VGPE01. The sequence continues at coordinate 4,281 of JANPDJ010000142.1, forward strand.
GCGCCTCGTCAGCAGTGCCTACCTGGCGAGCGGGCTTGTCGCGATGCTCACGTGCGCGGTGGCCTGGATGGCCGATTTCCGATGGGGCGAACTCGACATCTTCACGGATTCCGCGAGTGGCCTCTGGTTCCTCATCGCGACGGTCACGTGGACCATCTTCGTCCTCCAGGACGCCGTGCTGTCCGGGCTCCGCAAGGCCCTCTGGCTGCCGCTCGAGAACGGGGCATTCGGCATCGCCAAGCTGGCACTGCTTGTCGTCCTCGCCGCGACGAACTCGCGGTGGGGGATCCTCGGCTCCTGGGTGGTCTCGGCGGTCCTGACGGTCATCCCGATCAGCCTCCTGATCTTCGGGCGGTTCATTCCCCGCCATGCGCCGCCGGCGCTGCGCCCGGAGCCACTCACCCTCAAGATCGTGGCGCGGTTCGTGGCCGGTGATTACATCGGATTCCTGCTCCTGCAGTCCACGATCGCGCTTCTTCCGCTGCTGGTCATTTCCCAGCTCGGCCCCACGGCAAGCGCGTACTTCTACGTCGCGTGGCTGATCTCGTACTCGCTGGGCCTGGTGGCCTCCGGGCTCGCCACGTCGCTCCTGATTGAAGGTGCGCGCGACCCAGAACGGCTGCTCCACACCCGCGGCGTGGCCGTCCGCCACCTCTTCATAGTCCTCATCCCCGGCATCGTCGCGTTGTGGTTCGCCGGGCCGATCGTGGTGGCGCTCATCAGCCCGCAGTACGGCGAGAAGGTCACAGACCTGCTGCGCGTTCTCGCGATCTCGGCGATTCCGGGTGGTCTCGCGGCAGTCTGGATGGCCGTCGCCCGAGTGCGGCGGCAGACCGCATGGATCGCGCTGGCCCAGCTCGTGAACCTCTCCGTGGTTGCCGCCCTGACCTTCCTCCTCATCCCGACGCAGGGGATCACGGGCGTCGGCCTTGCGTGGCTGGTTGGACAGACGGTCACCGCCGTGATGATGGTCGCTCCCGACCTCTGGCCGATCCGCCGGCGCGGTCCTACCCTGAGCGCGAGCGTGCGGGCCAGCGTCCGCCAGGCTCCGGCTGCCGGCTCCGGCACCGGAACAACCGTTGTCTGACGGCACCGATTACCCCGGAAGTCCCTCGACTCGGTAGTACTTCCGGGTCATCATTGGGACAACGCTGATCGGTCGCGATGACGTGCGGTTCGAACAGAGGTCGCCTGAACCGCACCGAGCCAGTGGCGAACCCTCACCGGTCGCGGCAGCCGCGTGTTCCCCTGGGTGCGCGCATGGAAGGACGGGTCGATGGCCGCCCTGCGTCGCTCTGCGCGCCCGATGTCCGGGACCTCGAGGTCGGTGCCCGACGCCCGTACGGCTGCCGGGCGGCAACCCGATGTCGCCGTTGATGCAGGCGACCGCTTCTGGCCGACCATGCTCGTGCTGGCCCTCTGTCAGCTGGCGGACCTTGTCACGTTCCACTTTGCGGTCGAGCGGTTCGGCCCATCGGGCGAACTGGGGCCGCTGGGGATGGTCTACCGCATCGGGGGGTTCGGCGCTGTCGCCATCGTGAAGCTCGGCCTGATCGGCGGCGTGATCGCGGTCCTCGTGCGCTACCCGTGGCGGCGTGCCGCTACACGCCGACGAATCGCCCTCGTCGTCGCCGCCATCGGCGCATTCGGCGCGTTCACCAACGTGCTCGCCGTCGGCCTCCCGAACTAGCCGGGGACCCTCCCCCGGCCCAGTTGCGGGGTTCCTCGCGGAGCCGGTCCAACCGGGTCATCGCGGCCTCCTGCTATCGTGCGAGCGTGGAGGACAGGACCCCGCCCAAGATCGCGGTTCACTGGCTTGGCCGCATCGCGTATCGCGAGGCCTGGGACCTCCAGCGGCGGCTTGCCGAAGCCCGGATCGCGGAAGAGATCGGTGATCAGCTGCTCCTGCTGGAGCACGACCCCGTCCTGACGCTCGGAAAGTACGCCGACGAGACCCACGTGCTCGCGGGAACCGACGAACTGCGCCGCCGCAACATCGAGGTCATTCGAGTCGAACGCGGCGGCGAGGTCACGTATCACGGCCCGGGCCAGCTCGTCGCGTACCCCATTCTCAAGCTCTCCCAGCGTGGCTTGCTTCTGCGACCGCTCGTGCGGGCGCTGGAGGCCGCGATGATGGAGACCTGCTGGGCGCTGGGTGTCGTCTCCGGCCGCCGTGACGGCCATCCGGGCTGCTGGTGCGACGCGGATGGCGACGCTCCCCGCAAGATCGGGGCCCTGGGCATCCGGGTGCAGCGCGGCGTCAGCTACCACGGCATTGCGCTGAATATCACCGTGGACCTTGCGGACTTCGGGCTCATCGACCCGTGCGGGATGCCGGGCGTCGAATCCACGTCCGTCGCTCGCGAGGCCGGCTGGACGGATGTGGGTCCGGACACGGACAGCGTGGGCCGGGCGGCCGCCATCTTCGCGCCCGCGCTCGCACGCCACCTGGGCGCTGAGCTGTCGGGCGAATTGCCGTTCACCGGCCGCTCGGCAGCCTGACGTGCCCGGCGGCCTCTTCGAACTCCGCAAGGACGACATCACCGGCTGGTGGGTTGCCACAGTGGTTGACCGTGCGTTCCACCGCGACCGGTTCACGCTGGCCGCGATCCCGGTTGACGATGGCGGCGAATGCCGCAACTGCCATGAACCGCCGGGCGAGGGCGTGAGGACGCGCGTCCTCAGGGACTTCGCCTTCAACGTCGTCGGCACGGAGAGCGAAGCACGCGAACTGGATCGGAGCGTGGTCCAGATTTCCCTGGCCCAGGCCCGGGCCTCGGGCAGCTGGCGCACGGTCGTGGCGCCACCGGGCGAACACCGTCCGCTGCATGCGGTCGGGACGGAGATCATCCAGCAGCTCCTCACCGGGTCCCGCGACGCCATCGCCGAAGCGCGGGCTCGCGGTACCACGGAGTACCTGCAGGTCGTCCAGAACTGGGGCGCCCAGGCGGGCGCGCGAACGAACCACCTGTGCCTGGACCTCTACGATCTGCCGCAGGTCCCGCACCGGGTGGCTGAGGAACTGGGCGGTGCCGCGCGCTTCGTGATCCGCGAGGCGGAGTGCCCGTTCTGCCGGCTCGTGCGCGAGGAAACCGTGAGAGGCAACCGGCTCATCTACCAGGATGCTGCCACGATCGCCTTCGCGCCGTTTGCCTCCCGCTCGCCGTTCGAGGTCTGGGTGGTCCCGCGCCGCCACGCGGCGGATTTCGGGAATGCCACCGAGGCAGACCTTCATGCACTTGCCGAGGCTCTGCGCCGGGTGCTGGGCCGGCTGGCCACGCTCGACGGCCCCCCGTACAACCTGGTCCTCCACACCGCGCCGCTCCGGGAGCGTGTCGAGCAGACCTACCACTGGCACTGGGAGATCCATCCACGGCTGCGCGAGATCGCGGGGCTTGAGCTTGGCACCGGCCTGCCCGTGAACCCCGTCTCGCCAGAGGATGCAGTGGACGAACTGCTCCGCCAGGCCATGGACCAGGCAGCAGCGCCCGCCCGATGACCATGCTGGAGGATCTCGCCACGGTCTCCGCCCGGACGGATCACCGCCGGGTCGCGCGTCACACGGTCCGGAGCTGCCTCGTCTTTCGCGATGGAGACCAGGGTGGAATCTCGTCGCAGCGCAGCCGCGCGGTCCGCCCGGACTTGTGCCCAGACCAACCGGAGCCACGATGGAATTCGCCGAACGCTCGCTTCGGCAGGACGCCTCGATGACCGTGAGCGGTCGCTCGCCGGCCCGCGCATTCGTCGAGGAGCTCTTCGCTCGCCACCACAGGGAAATCAGCGCGTACCTGACCCGCATGCTCCGCGACCCCGAGTTGGCCGCGGACCTCACGCAGGACGCGTTCGTCAAGGCGTATCGGGCGTACGAAACGCTCGAGGATCCCGCGCACGCTCGGGCGTGGCTCTACCAGATCGCGCACCGGGTCGCCCTGGATGAGCTCCGGCGCCGGAAGATCGTCCGGTTCCTTCCCTGGACCGGCGAATCGCGGGGCTCGTCGCCGTCCGCGGAGCACCTGGTGATGGAGACCCGCTTGTCCGGCGACCTCCAGCGCGCACTCGACCGAATCCCGGAGCGCCAACGAGCCGCGCTCCTGCTGGCCGAGGTCCATGACCTGACGGGCCTGGAACTGGCGGCCGCGCTCGGCGTCAGTCACGTCGCTGCGCGCGCGCTGCTCACCCGCGCACGGGAGAGCCTCCGTCAGGCGCTGGCCATCGAGCGGCAGGCGGCATCGGATGCGGAGGCGGTACGTGACAACGAGCGCCGCCTTGCCGAAGCGCGGCCGGCCGGCCGAACCGGCCCCCGCGGCGGAGCGGGTCGTTGAGCGATTCCTCGCGCCGGCCAGGCAATCGCGCCCGATGGGCATCGGACCACGAGCGTGCCCGCCAGCGGGCGGCCGAACGTCTCTCGCTGCCGCTGCCGGCGGCCGAGAACGGGTGGCTGGACGGTCACCTGCGCATCTGCCCGGCGTGTGCCGCCATTGCTGCCGACTACGCGAGCCAGCAGGCCGCCCTGCGGGCGCTCGAAGAGCCGATCCCGCCGCGTGATCTCTGGGCGCGCACGTCCACCGCGCTCGACCGGGCGGAGCGCCAGGCTCGGGACATGCCCAATCCGTCGGTGTTTCCGGGCCGCGGGGGCCAGCCCGGCTCGCGCGGTGCCCGCTCCATCCGGGGGCTTCGGGCGGAACAGCGCGCATCGGCGTTCCGGGCGGGCGGGCGGGCGGCGCCTCCGCACCTGCTGGTCGATCCCCGGTACGCCTCTCGGCAGGCGGGTCTCGGCTGGGTCGCTCCGTTCGGAGCCCTGGCCGCGCTCGCAATCGTCGTGGTCGTTGGCGGAACCGCGCTCCTGGCGAACAGCTTCATCACGCCGCCGCGCGGGCCCCTCGCGACGGCCGCGGGCCTGCGCTCGAACGGCGGGGCGCCGTTCGCGACGCCCATCCAGGTGGGGGCTGGGGATGTCGCCTGGCTGACGCTGGCGGACGACGGCACGTACAGCCTCAACTACGCAAGCGTGGACCAGGTGTGTCCGGCCAACGCGCAGCCGGATTGCGCCCCCATCGCGCCGTCATCGCCCCACCAGCTCCCCACGGTCCGCTCCGCGCTGCACACGGTGCTACGGGATCCGTCGCACACGCAGCTGGTCGTGATGACGGCCGGCACCAAGAAGCGGAGCGGCGGCAGCCTGTACGTGGTCACGGTGCCCCTTTCAACGTCCGCGGTCACGCCCGGACCTACCGTGGAGCCGGTGTCGGCGTCCATCCCGGCCACACCTACGGCAGTCGTGACGGCGACGATCGCCATCGGCAGCGAGGCTCCTTCGTCAACGCAAACGTCAACGGCAACCGCGGCAACGGCAACCGCGGCGGTCGGTCCGACGGCCAGTTCCGTGCCGACACCCAGCCGGCAGCCGGCCGGCTCGGCCGGAAGTCCGGGTGCACCCACGCCGTCGCCCACGGCCGCGGCGACGCAGCCCGCGCCCAGCGCTCCTCCCGGATCGCCGGTATTCCCGTCCGGCAGCACCGCACGTGGATCCGTCACCCCTGGCAGTCCGGTACCGACGACCGCCGCCTCGGGTGATTCGTCGCCTCTCGCGAGCAGCCCGGAGCCCACGGCCTCGGCCGTCGAGATCATCAGTGACGTGGTGGTGGTGGGGGAGACGGCATCGTATTCGCCCGACGGCACGATGCTGGCGTTCTCGGCGAGGCCGGCAGACGGCAGCCAGGGCCCGGACATCTACCTCTGGCGGATCGGCGATCCCCTTGCGCTCCCCCTGACCTCGAACCACGCCTCGATCTTCTCGGGCTGGCTGGGGAGCCAGTTGCTGGGGAGTCGCGCCGTGGACGGCTCCGGTCAGCCGGCTGCAAGTTTCGCGCTCGCGGAAGCCTCTCCCGGCGCCAGCGGTCCGGGTGACCCTCCCGGAGCGGAGAGCCCCTCCCCATCCGTGCCGGCGAGCCGCGTCCCGCGGACGCCATCCGCCTCCGCCTCCGCGTCCGCCTCCCCGTCGGTCTCTGCCGCGGACGTCCCGGGCGCGACGGAAGCTCCCGCCGCATCTGACCCGGCGGACCTCACGGCGGCATTCCCACGGTCATTCATGCTGGACCCGCTGACCGGGATCGAGACGGAACTCGCGGTGCCGGCGTGGCGCCCGGTGGTCGATCCCACGGGGCGATTCGTGGCGTATTGGGCCGGTTCCGTCCGGTACGACCCGTCATCGCTCACGTGGCTGCCCAACACCGGAGTCCTTGTCCTTGCGGCGTGGCCCGCACTCCGTGACATCGGCCCCAGCGCCACCCTGGCGCCCGTGCCGCTCCTGGACAACGATGCGGCCTCCGTGCCGGCCGGCGAATGGGACATTCGCTGGGACGAATCGGGCACACATGTCGCGATCTGGGCCGCGGACACGGCTGATCCAGAAGTGGGCCGGCTCAGCCTGCTCACGATCGATCCGTTCGGACGGATCGATCCCAACGGTGTATCGCTCCACGGCGCGCCGGCGCTGGCCGGCTTCTCCATGGGCAGTGACCGATTGGCATGGGCGACGCCGCCCGGCCAGGACGGCGAGGGCAGCCGCCTGCAGGTGCTTGCGTGGAGTGGCGAGAATGCCGGGCAGATCGACGGTCAACCCGCGTCCGGGGGCGATTGGGTGGTGATCGTGCGCTGAGCGGCTGATCCCCGAGGTGGGGCGCCTGCACGCCTCTCAGGCACCGGCTTGCCCCACTTTGCCCCGGAATCCGCGGCCGGGATGCGCGCTATTCAGGGATGCACTATCCTGCGCCTCGTGCGACGACAGAGCCTCGTCGCGAGTGTGGTGCTCACCGCCGCCCTCGTGACGCTGGTCGCTCTGCCGGGTGCTGCGGGCTCACAGACTCTGAGTTCCGTTCGCCCACTGACGGCAGAAGCGTTCCAGCCGGTTCGGCTTCCAGCGTCCAACGATGGTTCGCCACAGGCGATCCGTCCGCTCGATGCTGCGTACGAGTCAGCCGGACACCTTGACGATATGGCCGCCCTGATCGAACCGGGGACGTCCGTCCTGCCCGCGGGACGGTCTGCAGTGAAGCTGCCGACCCCGCGGCTGGTGACCCTTGTGCCGCCCAGGCCAAAGGTCGCGCCGAAGCCCCGCCTGAGCCCCCTGACGTCGGCCCCCAGGAAGGGCGCCTACCGCAATTCGATCACGGGTCTCGCGAGCTGGTACAGCAACGGCACCACGGCGGCGCGTCTCCCGCACGGCACGCACATCACGATCTGCGGCGTGCGAGGCTGTATCAGCAGGATCGTCCGTGACTGGGGTCCGGCCCGCTACCTTGGCAAGCGGATCGTGGACATGACGCCCGGGGACTTCGTGCGGGTGACCGGCCGGACCCTGCGCGCCGGGCTCGCCAAGGTCACGGTCTACATCCACTAGGACGGACGAGGCGCAGTGCGGCCGTGGGCTCACCCCGGCCACCGCCCTGGGCACCAGCAGGTATCCTCAACGCCAACCTTTAACGACCGGCCCAGCGAGGCCGGGAAGGAGGAGCGTGAGCGGTCGCGAAATCATGACCGCCGAGGAGATCCGCCGGGCGACCACGCGGATCTCCCATGAGATCGTCGAAAAGCAGGCCGGAACCACCGGCCTGGTGCTCGTCGGGATCCAGCGCCGCGGTGTTCCGCTTGCGCATCGGATCGCGCAGTCCATCGCCGAGCACGAGGGAGTCGAGGTGCCCGTGGGCGAACTCGACATCACCTTCTACCGCGACGATCTCTCACTGGTGGCCCAGCAGCCCCTCGTGAAGGGCACGCACCTGCCCTTCGACCTCAACGAGGTCACGATCGTCCTGGTGGACGACGTCCTGTACACGGGTCGCACCATCCGCGCGGCCATGGACGCGCTGGTGGATTTCGGGCGGCCGCGTGCGATCCGGCTGGCCGTCCTGGTGGACCGCGGTCATCGTGAGCTGCCCATCCGGGCAGATCACGTCGGCAAGAACGTCCCCACCTCACGCGAGGAAAGCGTGCGCGTTCACCTGGCCGAAGTGGACGGCGAAGACGGCGTGACCATCGAGCGGATGGTTCCCGCCGGGGCCGTGGCAGGGTGACTCCTACGTGAGCGTGACCACGGAGCCCTCCGCACCATCTCCGCTGATCGAGGGAGTCGCTGAACCCGTCCTGCCGGCTGCCACGTGGCACCACCGCCATCTGCTGGACCTCGACGAGCTGACCTGGCCCGAGATCGAGCTGGTGTTGCGGACGACGGATTCGATGCGCGAGGTCCTGCGGCGGCCCATCGCCAAGGTGCCGGCGCTGCGTGGAAAGACGGTCACACTCCTCTTCTACGAGGCCTCCACCCGGACGCGAGTCAGCTTTGAGGTTGCCGCCAAGAACCTCTCGGCCGACGTTGTGAACATCTCACCTGCCGCCTCGTCCGTGTCGAAGGGCGAGTCGCTGGTGGATACCGTGCGGACCATCGAGGCACTGGGCGCCGACATGCTCGTGATCCGCCACGCAGTCAGTGGTGCGCCGTACCTGGCCGCCGAGCATTTCTCCGGCAGCGTGCTCAACGGCGGTGATGGCTGGCACGCACATCCGTCGCAGGCACTCCTGGACCTCTACACGATGCGCGCGCACTTCGGTGGCGCAGGCCTGCGGGGCCGCAAGGTCGCCATCGTGGGCGACATCCTGCACTCGAGGGTCGCGCGCTCCAACATCTGGGCCCTCGGGGTCGCCGGCGCAGACCTCTGGCTCTGTGGCCCGGCGACACTCCTCCGCGGGTTCGAGGGCTGGGCGGCCGGCGCCCGCCTGCCGTCCTCGGGTGCGGGCAGCTTCCGCGTCACGAGTGATCTGCCCGCGGCGCTCCGCGACGCGGATGTGATCATGGCGCTCCGCATCCAGCGCGAACGCCAGGCAGGCGGCCTCCTGCCGTCGCTGCGCGAATACGCCGCGCGGTTCGGCCTCACGCGGGAGCGCGTCGCGCTGGCCAAGCCGGGCGTGCTCGTGATGCACCCCGGTCCCATCAACGAGGGCGTCGAGATCGCCCCGGACGTCGCGGTGGGCCCAGGCTCCGTCATCACCGAGCAGGTCACCAATGGCGTCGCCGTCCGCATGGCGATGTTGTACCTGCTGGCCGGTGCATCACCGGGCCACCCACGTGGCTGACGGGCGTCCCGTGGGCGGCGGGGCAGCCGGCGCCGCCCCGCCGGATCTCGATCTGACGCGGGCCTGGCTGGTGGACCCGGTCGCCGGTCGCGAGGGCCTGGGCGACATCGTCGTCCGTGACGGCGTCCTGGTGGCCGTCACGTGGCACGACAATCGGGATGGTGACGGCCCGGGTCCGGGCGGCATCGTGGTTGCGCCCGGGTTCATCGACCTGCACACGCACCTCCGGGAGCCCGGCAACGAGGATGCCGAAACCGTGGCGTCCGGTTTGGCGGCGGCGGCGCACGGCGGGTTCACCACCGTCTGTGCCATGCCGAACACGAGCCCGCCGGCAGATGACGCGTCCGTGCTGCGCGACGAGATCGCCGCCGCGATGCGGAGTGGCTCCCCGGTCCGGTTGCTGCCCTACGGCGCCGTCTCGGCCGGCCGGCATGGCGACGCGCTGGCGCCACTGGGCGAGCTGGCCGACGCGGGCGCGGTGGGATTCTCCGACGACGGATCACCCATCCGGTCCGCGAGCGTGCTGCGCAACGCGCTGCTCTACGCCGGGATGCTGGGCCTGCCCATCGTGGACCACCCCGAAGAGCTGGGGCTCACGGAGGGCGCTGAGGCGCACGAAGGCCTGGTCGCCGCGATGCTGGGCCTGCGCGGCTGGCCGGCCGCAGCCGAAGAAGCGGCAGTGGCCCGGGATCTCGCGATCCTCGCCGAGGTCCTCCCGTCAGAGCCCCGGGCGCGACTGCATCTCACGCACCTCTCGGTGCCGGGATCGCTGGAACTCGTCCGACGCGCGAAGGCGGCCGGTCTGCCGGTGACCTGCGACGTCACGCCGCACCACCTTGCGCTCACCGATGAGTGGATCGCCGGCGTGGACCGTTGGGCGTGGGCCGCCGAGCCAGTTGACCGATCTGCGGGCGGCGCGCGATCGCTGCCGCGTCCTCGCACGTCCGCCATGTACGGCACGTCCCTGCGCGTGAATCCGCCGCTTCGCACTCCGGCAGATGTGCTCGCGTGCCTGGCGGGCCTCGCCGATGGCACCGTGGACGCTGTGGCGACGGACCACGCCCCGCACTCGGTCGTGGTCAAGGACGTGGAGTTCGGCCTTGCCGCCAACGGGATCAGCGGGATCGAGACGGCGCTGGGGCTCCTCCTGGAGGCTGTTGCCGCGGGCCAGATCACCCTGGCACGGGTAATCTCGGCCCTCACGATCGGACCCGCCGCCGTCCTTGGCTCGCGGCTCCCACATGTTGTGGGCCTGGTGGAAGGCGCACCGGCCGACCTGGTGGTGTTCGACGTGGGCGACCGGTGGCGCGTCAGCCCCGAGGCGCTGCAGTCGCGTGGCAAGAACTCGCCACTGCTGGGCCGCGACCTTCCGGGCCGGGTCCTGCTGACCCTCGCCCAGGGCCGCCTGGCATATGCGGATCCCGGGACGCTGGACGACCGTCTCTAGACATCTCCCGGCCTGATGGCCCAGAATGCAAGAGATGACGACCGGAAATCTTCCCGCGACCCCCGCAGACGACGATCGCGCAATCCGGATCGGCCAGGCTGCGGAGTTGCTGGGCGTTTCGGTCGAGACGATCAGGCGCTGGGAAGTGGACGGTCGCCTGCAGACCACGCGCACGAGCGGGGGGCAGCGGCTGGTCCAGATCGCGGACGTCAGTCGCCTGATCGCGGAACGCCGGCGCGCCGTACCGGACCCGGCGATCGTGGCCCAGTCCGCCCGGAACCGATTCGCCGGGATCGTCACGTCCATCCGGCGTGACGCAATCGTGGCCCAGGTCGAAGTGATGGCCGGCCCGCACCGGCTCGTCAGCCTCATGACCGCCGAAGCCGTGGACGAACTGGACCTGAAGGTGGGCGACCGGGCGGTCTGCGTCGTCAAGGCGACCCAGGTCATCGTCGAGATCCCTTCGGGCGGGAGCGCGTCACGATGACGGCCGTCAGGTTCGCAGGCGCGAGCAACGGGATCGACCCGCGCGGCATCGCCTGATGCCGTTCGGGCGGAACGAGGCAGCCGACCCGGGAGTGGTCGCGGAGCGGGTTGGTGGGCCTGACCCGGACGATCGCCGTGCCGCCGATCGTCGCGCGCCCGATCGTCGCACGGCGTTCCGCCGACCGGTTGGCCGGAGACGGGAGCCGGCCCTGCTCGCCGGCGGTGTGCTCGCGGCCATCCTCGCGCTGTTCCTTGCGCTGCCGGTGCTGGCACTCGTGGGGCGCGCGTTCCTTGGCGAGGCCCTTGCAGACGTTGTCCGCCAGCGCGTCCTGCTCGACGCCCTGGTGCTCAGCCTCTTGACCACGCTGGTCAGCCTTGCGCTGGCCGTGGCGTTCGGCACTCCCCTCGCGTTCGTGCTTGCCCGCCGACGTTTTCGTGGTGCTGGCCTCGTGGAGACGCTGGTCGATTTGCCCATCGTGCTGCCGCCGTCCGTTGCGGGCCTGGCGCTGCTCCTGCTGCTGGGCCGGCGCGGCGTCCTGGGCGGTCCGCTGGACGCGCTGGGCATCGCG
>JANPDJ010000143.1:0-4929 GCA_031431395.1 Chloroflexota bacterium
GCGCGGGATCTTCGGGGGCGGCGGCCGATACAACTGCTCATTGGCACACGGCGACGCCGAGCTCGAGCAGATGCTCGGGGCGGTGGAGTCCATCCTGGGGGACTGACGGCGAGGTGCCGGCGATCCACCGCGCCACCCGGAGCTCAGCGGCCGGCCGCCGCCCCCAGGATTGCCGCGAGTCGGGCCGCCACGACCTCCGCCTCGCCCGGCTGCATCGCCCAAACGCCGATGTTGACCCCGTCCCGCCACCCGACCGCCGCCCAGATCGACTCCGGTGGGATGTCCACAGGGAACGTCTCGATCGACGGCTCGCCCTCGCGAAGCCGCTGCGCAGCCTCCGCCAGCGTCAACGGGATGAGCTGCTGGTCCCAACGGATGCAGACATGCGGTCCGTGGCTGTTGATCGCAGGGACGAATGGCTGGGCCGTGACCCCGGGAACCGCATCAACCGCGGCCGCGATCACGTCTACGCGCCGCTCCCACTCGCGCCAGTCGGCGGCGTGGTCCCGCGCCATGTACCGCTCCAGCGCGACGAGCATTGCGAGCGCATTCTCCTTGCTGCCCTTCATCGCGCGGCCGATGACATCCGAATTCGGCGCTGCGTTCAGTTTGGCTGCGGCAACGAGATCCGTCCTGCCCATCAGCAGGCCGGCGTTCTGCGGTCCGCCGATCGCCTTCCCGCCCGACACGACGACGAGGTCGAAGCCGACCGAGAGCGCGTCCGTCAGCGTCTTCAGCGGGGGAACATCGGCGGCGCAGTCGACAAGCGTCGGGATCCCATGCCTCCTACCGATGGCGGTGAACTCCGCGGACCCGATCTGGCCGCGTGGCTCTGCGAGATTGAGGAAGAGCAGCATCACGGTGCGTTCCGTGATGGCCTCCTCGAGTTCGGACGCCGTTTCGACCTCGACCATCCGGATCCCGCACGCGCGGACCGCATGGTCGTACGAGAACCGGTGGCTGCGCTGGACGATGACCTCGTCCCGCATGCCGGTGGTGTCGGGGATGCGGAGAATCAGGTCCGCGTTCGTGCCGGTGATGCACGCGGCTGTGCCCACGGTCAGGGCTGCCGCCGCACTGCCCGTGACGAGTGCGGCCTCGACTCCGAGGAGCTGCGCGATCCGCCGGCCCACCGCGTCAAACAGCTCCTCGACACGCACGACGGCAGCGGCGCCCTGGGCCCACGCGTCAACGACTTCGGGCGCCATCACCGCACCGCCGACGTACGTGTAGTACCCGGCGGCATTCACCACACGGCGCACACCGAGATCGGCGAGGAGATCGCGGGCGCCGGGTGCCGGGGCGCCTGCTGGCCGTTCATGGGCAGTCGTCATGCGGACACGCTAGCGCGTCGGCGAAGGCCGCGTGGTCACCGGTGTGACGGGAAGTCGGCTACCAGTCCACCTCGGTCGCCAGGGTGAGCGTAGGAGGGTCGTCTGGTTGGCAGACAAGGGGGCCGCCGAGGGCATGCGTGCCGGCCGCCGGGGGCATGCGTGCCGGCCGCGGTTGCGCCGCGTGCCGTGAAACAGAATGACCGCCCCGAAGGGCGGTCATTCCCTGGTCAGCGCCGGGGCTCTATGCGACGAAGTCTCGGAGTTTCCGGCTGCGCGAGGGGTGGCGAAGCTTGCGGAGGGCAATCGCCTCGATCTGGCGGATGCGCTCGCGGGTGAGACCGAATTCCTTGGCCACTTCCTCGAGGGTCCGGGCGTGCCCATCCTCCAGGCCGAAGCGGAGCGTGAGCACGCGGCGTTCTCGGCCGTTGAGCGAGTCAAGGACCGCATCCACCTGCTCGCGCAGCATGGTCTGGGTGGCTGCGTCGTGCGGCGCGATGGCACGGGTGTCCTCGATGAAGTCACCAAGGAGCGCGTCTTCCTCTTCTCCGATGGGAGTCTCGAGTGAGACGGGTTCGCGGCGCATCTTGATGATCTCGCGAATACGGTCCGGCGTGAACACGACCTCCGACCCCTGGGACATCGCCTCCGCGATCTCCTCGACGTTGGGCTCGCGCCCAAGGTCGCTGAGCAGCTGCCGCGTCAGCCGCGTCATCCGGTTCATGGTGTCCACCATGTGAACCGGGATCCGGATGGTCCGAGCCTGGTCTGCGATGGCACGGGTCACGGCCTGGCGGATCCACCACGTGGCGTACGTCGAGAACTTGAAGCCACGTTCGTATTCGAACTTCTCCACGCCACGGATCAGCCCGGCGTTGCCTTCCTGGATGAGGTCCAGGAGGCCCATGCCGCGATTGGAGTACTTCTTCGCGATCGACACGACGAGCCGCAGGTTTGCGCTCGTGAGGTGATCGCGCGCCTTGAGGCCCGTCTTGATGAGATCGCCCTGACGGTCCCGAAGCCTGGTCCCGGCAGGAACGCTGGGGTCGAAGCCCATCGCCTTCAGGAGATCTGCGTCGTGCCCGGCCTCGATCCAGCGCCTGAGCGCCGGAAACGCGACGTCTTCACGGCTCCACGTGTATACGGCCCGAAGTGCCTCGTTGTCGCGCGAGTCGAGATCACCGTTGTGCACGGCCAGGTACGAAGCGTCCAGCAGCGCCTGGAACGACGGACCATCGAGGCGCTCGTTGTAGATGGAGCGCAGGCGGCGCGTCTGCTCGAGGAGCTCGCGCGTGAGGTCGCTCTCCGTGTCCTTGGACGCCTGCGCAAGGTTGAAATCCGGAGCCGTGACGAGGAGGTCCAGCGCCCCGCCGTCCTCGAGGGCGGCAGCCAGCATCGCGTGCGCCTCTGCCCGGTAGTGCAGCGCGTACTGCGGCTTGGCCAGCCGGGTCTTGCGCTCCGTATCGTGGAGGGCCCATTCGTGGAGGCTCACGATGGCCTTCCACGGCTCTTCAGCGGTCTGCTCGCCCAACTCGATGGCCTTGGCGAGGACGACTTCCTCCTCGGCAGTCAGCAGCGGGACGCGGGCGATCTCACGCAGGTACAGCCGGACGGGATCATCGATGTCCGAGATGTCGGCATCCGGGGCGGGCGCCGGCTCTTCGTCCTCGTCGTCGTCTTCGTCCTCTTCCACTGCGGCCAACTGGGCTGCAGCCGGCTCGACATCGTCAACGGTATCCGTCGCGACGAGTTCGCCGGCGAGCGCGACCGCACCGGCCGCGTCATCCGTGAGCAGTTCCCCCGCAAGATCGTCCAGGACCGCACCATCCTTGTTGGTCGCGCCGAGCGTTCCATGGACCTCGGCAGCTGTGGTTGCCGCATGGCGCGAAGCCGCCAGGTTGCGGTTCTTATCCAGGAGATTGGCCAACAGTGTCCTCATCGGCATGGCTTCAAGGTTCGCCGGCCGGGGCGCGCCTTCCCCCGTGGCCTGCGGGACGGACGCTACCGTCAGAGGGCTCTGTCAAGACTTGACAGCATCGAACCGTTCTATTCTAGCGAGGAGAGGACCTTCTGGCAATCCCCTTGTGAATACCTCCGGGGAGTATTCGCGGCGGCGTTCCGATGCGAATTCAGACCCATCCCCTGGCGAATCGGTGCGTCGGATTCACCCCGGGTGATCGGGCTGCGCAGCCTGGACGGCCACACCCCATTCATTGACCTGACGGCTAGCTGACCAGTGCCTGGACGATTGCGTCCACGTGGGCCTTCTCGGGGACGACGATCATCGTGTTGACCATGCCGAACATCCCCGCTGCACCCTCGACGTGCGGCAGGATGTGGCAGTGGAACGCCCACACGCCGGGCCGGTCTACAACGATGTTCACGTCGTAGCGCTCGCCCGGATTGACGCCGAGGGTGTCGCAGTCGAACGCGGCGCCGCCCAGCGGATAGCCGTCGCGAGAGACCACTCTCATCCGGTATCCGTGGCTGTGCCACGGATGCATCATCACTCCCTCGTTCATGAACCGGATCCGCACCGTCTCTCCCACGGCCGCGAGGACCGGGACCGTCGCCGGGAAGCCGTGCCCGTTGATGGTGAATCCACCAAGCGTATCGTTCGAGATCCAGACGTACTCGCGGTCGAACCTGTCGTCCGCGGCCGGCGTCTTTGGTTCAACGAGGAGGGCGCCCAGCAGTCCGCGGCCCACCTGGTCCGTCGCGTTGTGGTGCGAGTGGTACATGAGCGAGCCCGGACGCTTGACCGTGAACTCGTACGAGTAGGTGCCGCCCGGGACGATGGGCTTCTGCGTGACGAACGGCACGCCGTCCTGGAAGAAGTCGTCGAATTCCACCCCGTGGAAGTGGACCCCCGTCGTCTCCTTCAAGTTGTTCGTGAAGACGACCCGCAGCTTGTCGCCTTCGGTGACGCGGATCGTGGGGCCCGGCCACTGCTTGTTGTAGCCAAGCGCGGGGATCGGCGGCTTGAGTTCATCGATCTTCTGGAAGATCTCGTCGATCGTGAGGCTGAAGACTTTCGTGTCGCCGTCCAGCGTCGGCGTCAGTGGCGTGAGGGCGTCTGTCAGGAACAGGTTCGGGACCTGCACGAACGAGGGCTTGAGCCCCAGCTCCGGGTAGTTGTCCGCCGCGCCGAGGATGTCCGCCAGCTTCGCGAAGGCCGCGTCGCCGTAGATGCCCTTGAGCGCAGGCGCCAGGTTGCCGATGTACCGCCGGACGACGGTCCGGGCCTCGACATCGTGAATCGACCAGCCGGTCGGGATATTCGTTGGGATGGGCGAGGCCGATGCCGACGCGGCCGCCGATGCCGAAGCGGCCGGGCTCGGCGTCATGTTGTGGCTTGGTTCCGCCGTCGCGGCGGCTGATGGCGCTGCACCCGTGGGCAGGGCGCCGGGCGTCACAACCGGACCGAACGTCCACGAGGCGACGCTGGCAGGCGCGCACGCGGCGACCACGAGTCCGCCTCCGGCGACGGCTGCACCCCGGAGGAACCCGCGGCGCGACACGCCATCGGGCGCGGCTTCCGGCGGACCCTCGACCGGGTCGGAGGCTGAGGCGGTGACGGGAGCGGGGAGCTGGGTGT
>JANPDJ010000144.1:0-6939 GCA_031431395.1 Chloroflexota bacterium
CGAGGCAACGGGCCGGTCCGGCGTGGCGGAAACGGCCAGCCACCGACGCATCGGGTAGCTGAATCGGACAACGTCGCTCCCTGGGGCGCATGTCACAATCGGGCGCAAGCTCCCGGCGGCGGATCACCGGTGGCGCGGCGGCCGGCTCGCGGTCATGACGACCAGCGGCCTTTGGGGGGATCCAGTGCCGAACCTCGACACCGGCAACACCGGTTTCATGCTGATCTGCACCAGTCTCGTCATGCTCATGACGCCCGGCCTCGCCTTCTTCTACGGGGGGCTCGTGGGTCGCCGCAACGTCCTCGCGATCATGATCCAGAGCTTCGTGTCGATGGGCTGGACCACGGTCATCTGGTTCGTCGCCGGGTTCTCGCTCTGCTTCAGCGGCGGCAAGGACGGCATCATCGGCGACCTCAACTACGCGTTCCTGAACGGGATCGATCTCGCGACCCCGTCGCCCAACCCCACGATCCCGATGATCGTGTTCGTCGCCTACCAGATGATGTTCGCGATCATCACGCCGGCCCTGATCACGGGTGCCTTCGCCAACCGCGTCACCTTCAAGGCCTACATGCTCTTCCTCACGGGCTGGCTGTTTCTCGTCTACTTCCCGTTCGTCCACATGATCTGGGGCGGCGGCCTGCTGGCGAAGCTGGGAGTCCTGGACTTCGCGGGCGGCATCGTGGTCCACGCGCTGGCCGGGACGGCGGCACTGGCATCGGTCATCTACGTGGGGCGGCGCCGATCGGCGGACACAGGGCCGCACAGCATTCCGCTCGTGGCCCTGGGAACGGGCCTCCTCTGGTTCGGCTGGTACGGCTTCAATGCAGGCAGCGAATTCCAGGTCGACAGCGTCACGGCCCTTGCATTCCTGAACACGGATCTCGCCGCGTCGTTCGCGGCCATCGTGTGGCTGGCCCTGGACTGGACCACCACCAAGCGGCCGAAGTTCCTCGGCCTGCTGACGGGCGCCGTGGGCGGTCTTGCCACGATCACGCCGGCGGCCGGCTACGTCTCGCCCCTTGCGGCGGTGGTCATCGGGTGCGCCGCGGGCGCTGTCTGCTACTACGCCGTGGCGCTCAAGAACCGCCTCCGACTGGACGACGCGCTGGACGTCTGGGGAGTCCACGGCGTGGGCGGGGTCCTGGGCATCCTGGCACTTGGCGTCCTTGGCTCAACGCAGTTCAACCCGGCCGGCACGAACGGGCTGCTGGCCGGCAACGCCAACTTCTTTCTGGTCGAACTGGGCGCAGTGGTCCTGGCCGTGATCTGGGCCCTTGGGTTCACCTTCGGGATGCTCTGGGTGATCGACCGGATCACGACCATTCGGGTGACGGCGGAAACAGAAGCCGGCGGCCTGGATGAGGGCCTCCACGGCGAAGCCGCCTACGAGGGCATCTGAGCCGGGCAGCTCACGCGGCCCGCGGAGGAACGTCGCCGCCGGGTGCGCTCGGCCCACTCGCGGGTCAGGCTCCGACGAACCGCTGCAGGAGTCGCAATTTCCAGACCGTCCGGACAAGGAAGAACCAGCCGATCGTGCCGCCGATGACGAACAGGATCGCAGCCGGTCGGAGGGCCGCCAGGTCGAAGAGCGTCCGCCCGGCCGGGACAAACAGGAGCACCAGGAAGATCGTCGCCAGGATCACGGCGAGCATCGCCGGGCGACGGTCGTCCGTCACCGGATCCACCACGGCAAACCAGGCGGCGGGTGGCGAGACGAACACCACGAGAAGCAGGCCCGAGAGCACCAGGAACGCCGTCAACGCGCTGCGTGCCTCGGAGAGCAGTTCGTGCCCGGGCGCAATCGCGCGCCCGGCCGCCGGGTCTGCCAGCAGCGTCCCGTAGAACACCGTAAGGCCAACCAGCGCGGAGATCGTGGCCGCGGGCACCACGAAATCGACCAGGGTCCGGACCAGGGGCACGTCCGGCACGCGACCGGCCGGAGCCCACACGGCCAGCATGACGCTGGGCACGCCAACCGTGAACAGCGTGATGGCAGACGCATTCCGCAACTCGATCGGGAAGTTGCCGACGACCAGGGACGACACGATCACGAGACCCATCGCGAAGATCCGTGTCAGGAACAAGCGCAGGATGTCGTGCATCCCGTTGCGGATCCGGTTGCCCTCCTCGACGGCGCTCGCGAGCGACCCGAAGGAATCGTCGAGCAGGATCAGGTCGGCGACTCCCTTGGTTGCCTGCGTTCCGGCGCCCATCGCCACCGCCAGGTTCGACTTCTTCAGCGACGAGATGTCATTGACCCCGTCGCCGATCATCGCCACGTAGTGCCCGGCGCCGCGCATCACGTCCACCAGCTCTGCCTTGAGGCTGGGCGCGACCCGGCCGAAGATCCGGGCCGTCGTGAGGACGTGCCGCAACTGCTCGCGGGACATCCCGTCGAGGTCCGCCCCGTTCGCGAGTCCCTCCGGGCCGTAGTCCAGGCCTGCCTGCCTCGCCAGGGCGGCCACCGTTTCGGGGTCGTCGCCCGAGATGATGCGGACGGTGACGCCCGCATCCCTGAACCGCTCGAGCGTCTGCCTGGCCTCCGGCCGGAGGACGTCTACCAGGCCGATGAGTCCCACCGGCTGCATGTCGCCGGGCAGCGGATCGTCGGCGTCCGGGTTGAGGAGCGCGGGATCCGGGTGCCACGTCAGGAGCAGCACGCGCAGGCCGGCCTGCGCCCATTCCCGGGTCGTCCGCTCGATCAGGGCGCGTGCCTCGGGGCCATCGGCCTCCGTGAGCAGCGGCAGGAGCGATTGTGGGGCGCCCAGGGCATAGACGCCCGCAGCGATCGAGTGCGCAATCGCGACGGGGACCTGGTCTGATGATGGGACTTCCGCCGAATCCGAGGCTGGCGCTGCCGCGAGCGCAACTGCGCTGTACCGCCGCGCGGAGGAGAACGGCAGGTCGGCGCCCAGCGGAACGGCCTCGGCCGGGCACGCCACTGCGATCGCCTCGGCCGTGCGGTTCCGGGTTCGGGCGCTTGCGACGACCGTGCCGAGCACGCGGCGCAGCTCCTCCTCATCGCCCGTGATGGCGTGCCACCGGTCCACCTTGAAATCCGTCGTGGTCAGCGTGCCCGTCTTGTCGAGGCAGAGGGTGTCCACGTGGCTCAGCGATTCGACCGCGTTGGACTGCTGGACGAGCGCGCCCATCCGCGCAATGCGGACCGCGGCCAGGGCATAGGCAATCGCGATGGACACGAACAGGCCATTGGGGACGAGGCCGGCGAGGATCGTCGCCTGGCCCACGGCATCCGGAACCGAGATCGCCTCCGAGACCGCCTGGAGGACGAGCAGGACCTGGAGGTAGATGACGATCGCCAGCACGATCCGGATGACCAGGTGCACCTCTTTCTGCACCGGCGTCAGGATGCGGCGGAAGCCCTTCGCGTCCGCGACCATCCGGTTGGCGAAGCTCGCCTCGCCGACGGCCTTCACCTCGTACCAGCCGCCGCCGGACATGCAGAACGAGCCGGACGAGACCGTGTCGCCGGCGGACTTGTGGATCCCGTCCGACTCGCCCGTAAGCTGGGATTCGTCCACTTCGACCTCGCCCGCCACGAGTTGGCCGTCGAGGACGATCTGGTCGCCCAGCCCCAGCCGAACGAGGTCGCCAAGGACCAGTTCCTCGGGCCGGACGGTGCGTTCCGTGCCGCCCCGGCGAACGGTGGCCGTTGGTTGGGCGAGGATCGCGATCCGGTCGAGCGTCTGCTTGGCCCGGATCTCCTGGACGATCGCGACGACGACGTTGGTGCCGATCACCCCCAGCGACACCAGGGCATCGAGGCCCCGGCCCACGAAAACCAGCGCAACGGCCAGGAGGAACAGCACGTCGTTGATGAACGTGAACGTGTTCTCGACCACGATCGAGACGTAGGTCCGCGTGGTCGCCGGAAGTGCGGTGTTCCCGAGGCCCTTCGCTCGCCGCGCTATGACCTCGGACTCCTCGAGGCCGGGGCCCGGATCCCGATCGATGGGTGCGGCCGGCTTCTGTGGGGCGACCATCGCATCTCCCTTCACGAGCCGGCGGCAGCGGAACGCGGCGTCCTGCCGCATCGTACCGTAGGGTCACCGGAGCACTGCTGGAGGGAGACGCCGCAATGAACCGCCTGATCATCGTGGCCATCGAAGCGGGCACGAAGCGGACGTTCGCGAGCGCGATCGCGTGGCCGGGATGGTCGCGCCCGGGTGCGGCCGAGGGAGCAGCGCTGGCGTCCCTGGCCGACTACGGCCCCCGATACGCGCGCGTGGTCGCGGGCCTCGGACTCGATTTCGCGGTGCCGGCCGGCGCCTCGGACTTCGTGGTCGCGGAGCGGCTGCCGGGCACGGCAACCACGGATTTCGGCGCGCCGGGGGTGTCGCCCGCCGCGGACGAACTGCCGCTCACGACTGCCGACCTTGGCGTCCAGACTGGCTTGCTGGGGGCCGCGTGGGCGGCATTCGACCGCGCCGCGGAGGGTGCCGCTGGCCTCGCGTTGCGAACGGGCCCGCGCGGTGGCGGCCGTGACCTCGTGAAGATGGTGGCGCACGTGGTCGAGGCCGAACAGGCGTACGTCCGCAGCCTTGGGGCCCCCAACCAGAGGCTGCCGCCGGATCCGTTCGAAGCACGCGGGCCACTGCGATCGGCCGCGATCGACGCTCTCCGGGCGCGGGTACGAGGCGATGTGCCGGATTTCGGCGAGCGCGGCGGCCGGCGCTGGACGGCGCGGTATTTCGTGCGGCGGGCCGCGTGGCACGTGCTGGACCACGCGTGGGAGATCGAGGATCGGTCCGTCTGACGGCCGGGCGGCAGAACACGCGCCCGCCGCGCGGTTTCATTGTGCTACGTTGTGCGTCATGAGTGAACACGGACGGCCGGCGCGCGTCGGGGTGAGGGAACTCCGGCAGAACCTGTCGGTGTACCTCGACCGCGTGAAGGACGGCGAGACCCTCGAGGTGACGGAGCACGGCCACCCGGTGGCCCGGCTGGAGCCGTTGCCGCTCGGGACCGAGTCCATTCTTGACCGGATGATCCGGGAAGGACTTGCCACACCCGCCGTCGGGCAGCTCGCGGATCTTGGCATGCCGCCTGTCGTCGACATGCCTCCCGGGTCCAGGACACTGACCGAAACGCTCCTCGAGATGCGGGAGGAGGAGCCGTGGTAGGCGGCGACGTCGTGTATCTCGATGCGTCGGCGATCGTCAAGCTCGTCGTGGACGAACCAGAATCAGCGTCTATGCTCGCGTTCGTGACAGACCACCCACGCCAGGTCACGAGTGTCGTTGCGGATGTCGAGGTACCGCGGGCCGTCCTCAGGCGCGGCTGGCAACTCGGCGATCGCGAACGGGCGGTTCTTTCGCGGGTTGTGACAGTCGCAATGCACCCGGGTATCACCAGCATCGCCGCGGCCCTCCGCCCTTCGATTCTGCGATCGCTGGATGCAATTCACCTGGCAACCGCTCTCAGCATCGGTCCGGAGCTGGACGCATTCGTGACGTACGACCTGCGTCTCGCCGGCGTAGCGCGGGCGCTCGGGCTGCGCGTCGTCGCGCCGGCCTGACCGATGTTCGACCTGCTCATCCGCAACGGGACGGTCGTCGACGGCACGGGTGAGCCGCCGGTTCGGGCCGATGTCGGCGTGTCAGAGGGGCAGATCGAGGCAATCGGGGACCTTGCCGCGGCTGCGGCGGCGCGCGTGATCGACGCGTCGGGCCTCACGGTCGCGCCCGGCTTCATCGACACTCACACGCACACGGAGGGCGTGCTGCTGGGCGATCCGCAGCATGCCAACGGCCTGCGGCAGGGGATCACCACGGAGATCGTCGCCCTGGACGGGGTCTCGTACGCCCCGCTGTCGCGCCCCAACTACCTGCTCTTCCGCCGCTACCTGGCGGGGTTGCTGGGCGATCCGCCGGAGGATCTCGACACCTCGTCCGTTGCGGCGTTCCGGGCGGCATTCCATCGGCGTGTTGCCGTGAACGTGGCATACCTCGTCCCGCACGGCGCGCTCCGCCTGGAGGCGCTGGGATTTCGCGATACACCATTGACCGGCAATGCGCTGGCCACCGCGAAACGTGCGCTTCGCCAGGGGTTGGACGACGGCGCGGTGGGGCTGTCCAGCGGCCTCAACTACTACCCGTGTGCGTGGTGCGACACGGCTGAACTCATCGAGCTGGCCGGGGTGGTGCGCGACGCCGGCTCCCGCCATGTCATCGAGCTTCGCTACGCGCGGTCCGGCCGGGCCGTTGCGGACGGCGGCGTGGAGGAGGCGATGGAGGTGGGGCGGCGCAGTGGCGCGGCCATCCATCTGGCGCACTACCGCACGCATCCAGAGACGGCCGGCGAGATCGAAGCGCTGATGGCGCCCGTGGACCGCGCGAAGGCCGACGGCGTGGACGTGACATTCGACATCTACCCGTATCCCACGGGTAGCTCATATCCGCTGAGCTACCTGCCGTCCTGGGCACAGGAAGGCGGCCCAGCCGCGATCGTGGAGCGGCTCAACGACGTTTCGCTGCGCCAGCGGATCGTGGAATACCTTGACCACGAGCATGACCTTCGTGGCGGTATTCCCCTCAGCTCTGTGGTCTTCTCGTCCGTGCCGGCGGATCCCCGGCTGGAGGGAGTGACGCTCAGGGAGGTGGCTGCCCGGCGGTCCACCACGCTCGGCGGCGCCCTGTGCGACCTGCTGGTCGAGCACGATCTGCGGCTGGGCTACTGCATCGCTGTTCCCCAATCCATGGGTCGGTGGCGGCAGGTGGGCCGGGACGCCATCGCCCTCCTTTCGCGTCCGGATGCGATGGCCTGCTCGGACATCACGTCCCTTGGTTCGATGTGCCATCCGCGCTCGTTCGGGGCGTATCCGCGCTTCCTGGGGCGGCTGCGGCGCGGGGTAGGCGGCATCTCACTGGAGACGATGATCAACCGCATGACCGACGCGCCGGCCCGGCGGTTCGG
>JANPDJ010000145.1:0-3177 GCA_031431395.1 Chloroflexota bacterium
GTGGACGCGTCCGTTGATCGGACCGTGGCCGGGCTCATGGGCAACACACAGATCCGGGTCAGCTCGTTCCAGCAGTCGGGACTCAACGACGCTTCGCAGGAGGCCATCGCCCGCTCGCCCGGCGTCGCGGTGGCGGCGCCGCAGATCGAACGCCGGACCTACCTCCAGGGCGGCGGCAAGCCCGGGGCTCCACTCCGGCCACCCGTGACAGTCCTGGGGATCGATCCCGCCCGCGATCCAGCGGTTCACCCCATGACGACCGTCCAGGGCCTGGGCCTGGGATCCGATCCGCACGCGGCCCTCATCAGCGAAGCCCTGGCGGCCCAGGATGGGTTGGCGCCGGGATCCACGATCTCGCTCCTGGGGCCGGGTAGCCCCGGCCAATCCGCCTTCACCGTGGCGGGCATCCTGCGCGGCGCCGGGCTGCTGCCCACCAGCGGAGACCGGATCGTGGTGATCCCGATCGCGACGGCGAAGGCGATCTTCGATCTTGCCGGAGTCACGCGCGTGGACGTGGTTCTCGCGCCGGGAACCGCGGTGGAGGCGGCCTCCGCGAGCCTCGAGGAGCGCCTGCGCAGCCAGCCGTACATCCTCTCCACGCCGCACGACGTGGCATCGGCGCTGCGATCGTCCACCGCGGACTTCCGCGCGACAACGGCGCTCATCGCCGCCATCTCGCTGTTCGTTGGCGCGATGCTCATCTTCAACACGCTCTCGATGACCGTGGTCGAGCGCATCCGCGAAGTGGCGCTCCTGCGAGCGGCCGGCGCGACGCGCGGACAGGTCCACGGCTTCGTCCTGCTGCAGGCCGGGGCACTGGGCGTGGCGGGCTCCCTCCTGGGCATCGCGATGGGCTGGCTCCTGGCCCTCTGGCTTGTCGGCAGCCTCGCAGATCCGACGGGCGCTCTGGGCGCTCTGCCCCTCGAAGACCTCCAGCCGGGCGCCTTCGCGGTCGTGCTGGCGATCGCCATGGGCCTCGTGGTGACCCTCGCGGCCGCGATCGAGCCCGCGTGGCGAGCGGGTCGGATCTCGCCGGTGGAGGCGCTCAGGCAACGTCCCGAACTGGCCCCGCTCCTGGCCGCGCGGATGCGGTGGCTGGTGGTGGTTGCGGCCGTCGTGGCGGTCGCCGGACTGCTCCTGTGGCCGCGAGGTGCCGGGGAGTCGGGCATGCTCGGCTCCTTCGTCGTGTACGGCCTGCTCCTGATGGTCACCCTCGTTTCACCGTTCGTCCTGCCCCTGCTGGGCCGTCTGGCCGGCATCCCGTTCGCTGCACTGCTGCGGGCCGAAGAACGCCTGGCTCGTGGCACGCTGGTTCGCGAGCGAAGCCGGACGGCGCTGACCGTAGGGTCGCTGACGATTGGGCTCGCGATGATCGTGGCGCTGGCCGCGGTGGGCCAGAGCGATCGGCAGGTTGCAACCGCGTGGATCGCGAACGTGGTTCCCGGCGACGAACTCGCCTCGTCCATTCGACCGATCCCGCTCGCCGAGGGGATCCAGGCAGAACTCGCAGCGGTTCCCGGGGTTGCCCGGGTCACGCCCATCGCCCGCTTCGACCTTGCCTACAACGGGACCCGCGTTGACGGCGCGGCGATGCCCGGGCGCGACCTCTCTGCCGACGGACGCCTGACGTTCCTCAGCGGAAATCGGACCGCCGTCCTGGACCAGTTCGACGCCGGCGGCTCCGTGATCCTGCCGCGCGCACAGGCCGACCGCCTGAAGCTGACCACGGGCGACGCCATGACCTTCACCACGGCGGACGGCGGGACGCTCGAACTGCGGGTTGCCGGTGTCATCGACCACGGCCTGCCGGGCCGCGCCGGGGAGGCAATGCTCGTGTCCTGGTCGGATGCGACGACGCGGTTCGGGGTGATCGGTGCGGATGCGTTCGCCATCAGGTTCGCGTCCGGGCAGGCCGCGGCTGGTCGCGCGGAGTTGGAGCGAACGGCCCTGGAGCTTGCCCTGCAGACGGCGTCCATCACGACCCTGCAGGGCGCGGCCGGCGCAACGCTGGACCGCGTGTTCACGTTGTTCGACGCGCTCGCGGCCATCGCGGTGATCGTGGCGGGCCTCGGGATCGTCAACACGCTCACGATGAATGTGCTCGAGCGCGTGCGGGAGATCGGCGTGCTCCGGGCCCTGGGCATGACGCGACGCCAGGTCTGGCGGATGGTTGTCGTGGAGGCCAGCATTCTCGGCATCATGGGCGTCGTCCTGGGCGGGCTTGCCGGGGTGCTGATCGCAGCCGTCATGGTGGGGCTGTCAACCGGCGTCTCCGGGATTGCCACGATGCAGGTGCCCTGGCCCGTTCTCGGCCTCGCGGCCGCCTACGGGATCGCCGCGGCGATTGCCGCTGCGGCATACCCGGCGCGGCTGGCAGCGGGAATGTCGATCGTGCGCGCGGTTTCGTACGAGTGATCGGCCGCGGCCGGCTGCCCCCTGACGTTTGGTAGACTCCGCCCCTGCGTTGAACTCGCAGCGATTCGGTCGCTCGACGAGGGGATGGATGGCCACGATCGCAACCTCGCGGATGAACCGGCTGCCCGCCGCCGAGCGCGGCATCACGATCGGCGACTTCCTGGTCCCGATCCGCGTGGGCGAGCGGCTCAGTTCGCGCGCCCGTCACCTTGTTCTGGTGACGGCCGGGGCGCTCCTGATCTACCTCACGGCGCAGTTCTCCATCGCGCTGCCGGACAACCCCGTGCCGATCACGGGCCAGACATTCGGCGTCCTGCTCGTTGGGGGCGCGCTCGGCTTCCGCCGGGGCTTCCTGGCGACGTTGCTGTACATCACGATCGGCGTGATCGGGTTTCCCGCCTTTGCGGAGCACAAAGCCGGCCTCGGGGTCATCGCCTCGTTCGCTGACGGCCACCTGGTGCTGGGTGCCAGGGGTGGCTACCTGATCGGGTTCATGGGAGCTTCGGCGCTCGTCGGCCGTCTCGCGGAGCTGGGATGGGATCGGCGCCCTCTCGGGGCGGTCGCCGCCATGCTTGCCGGCAACGCCCTGATCTACGTCGTGGGCCTGCCGTGGCTTGCGGCCGCGACCGGGTTTTCTGCTGCTGACACGATCGCCAAGGGCCTGGCGCCGTTCCTCCTGGGCGATGCGCTCAAGCTGGTCCTCGCCGGCGCGGTGTTCCCGTTCGCGTGGTGGGTCGTGGGGCGTCGGCCCGGCGAACGCTA
>JANPDJ010000146.1:0-1526 GCA_031431395.1 Chloroflexota bacterium
CCTTGCCGGTCGCCGGGTCAAGCGGGCCCTGGCTCGCGGTAAAGATCAGCCGGCCGCTCGCGATGACCGCCGGGGAGTAGGGTCCGCGCGGCTTCAGAACGCCTCCTGGATGACGGGCTTCGCGCATGGTGGAGGTCCTCCTGGTGGGCTCCGGCGTTCGGGCCGGGAGTGGGCTGGGTGGCGCGTGTGGCTTGGATCGCGTCGTTGGTCCTGCGGTGCTGGCGGCGGTTCGCCGCCTCAGCCGCCCGCGACGTCCAGCACCTGGAGACGCGCGGGCGTCTTTGTCAGCGTCTCCGCGCCGGTCTCGGTGATCAGCATCGTGTGGCTCTGGTTGATGCCCCATTCCCCGAACTTGCGCAGCGACATGGGCAGATGGAAGACCATGCCGGCCTGGAGGGGCCGGGGGTTGTCCACCCGCAGGAAGAAGCCCAGGGATTCGATCCACGTCCCGGGGTAGCCGATGCCCACGGGGTAGCCGAAGTTGTGGTGGAACACGATCCCGTCGAGCACCGGAGCCAGGACGGCTCCTGCCGCGTGCGCCACCTCTGCGGCCGCTACGCCCGGACGGGCCGTCGCGAGGATGGTCTCAACGGCCGCCGCACCGGCCTCCGCGACACGCTCCTGTTCCGCGGACGGCCGCCCCAGGATCGCCGTGCGCATCAGAGGTGCGGTGTACTTGCGGACCTCGGCGGTGAGCTCCAGGAACACCGTTTCGCCGGCCTCGATCGTCCGGCCGTTGAAGGACGAATGGGCCGACCCGGCGCGGTACCCGGATGCCACGATGGGCCCCCAGCACACCATGTCGCTGCCACCCCGGTAGAAGACGTCCAGGATCGTGGCTGCGATCTCGGCATCGCGAACGCCGGGTCGGATGGCCTCGTAGGCGGCAAGGGTCGCCGCATCCGTGAGAGCCGCAGCGCGCCGCATGTACGCGAGCTCTGCTGGGGACTTCACGAGCCGGACGTTCTCCACGACCCCGAATGGATCGACGACTGCCGCGCCGGCGAGCCGCTGGACGAACTGCGCGTAGGACGCGGGCGTGATTCCTGCCCGGCTCTCCAGGCCGATCCGACCAGCCGAGAGGCCGAGGGCCCGGATCTGGGCGAGGACCGCCTCGATGGGGTCGTCGAAGGCGTGATAGCTGACGGTGCGTCCGTACCCCACGCTGTTCGCCGCGCGTGCTTCCTCGAAATCGAGGATCACGAGCACCGGCTCGCCCTGGGCGGGGACGATCAGGCACTGGAAGTCGAAGAGGTTCTCGCTGTCCATCCCCGACAGGTAGAACACGTTGTGGGGCGAGAACAGGAGCAACCCGTCGATCTGACGCTCGGCCATGCCGAAACGCACCGCCCCCAGGCGCGCAGCGTATTCCGGCGCATCGAATGCAGGCTCGTGCGGGATCGCCATGCGACTCCTTCCTTTCGCGGCTGGATCGCCCCAAGTATCGTTCCCGCACGTCCCTGGAGTGTGGCGTGAGACGCGGTGGAGGAGGCTGAATCTTGCCGAAGGACGCCGGCACGGGCGGG
>JANPDJ010000147.1:0-1643 GCA_031431395.1 Chloroflexota bacterium
AATGCCGGGCGTCACCTCGTGGTCGCCGGCGATCTGCTCGTAGCGCGCACCGGGGAAATCGATCCACTCGACGATCGTGTAGTCGGGCTCGTGGGCGGCAGACCACTCGGCGGGCTGGACGTAGATCGGGACGCCGGGGAAGAGGCCGTTCTGCCCGGAGTGGTCGGCGTGGAGATGGCAGTTCGCGATCGCGGTCACCTCGGCGGAATCCACGCCGGCGGCCCCGAGGGCCTCGGGTATCGCTCGCGCGCGGACCTTGTAGTAGTCGTCGAGCTCGGCGTTCCCGAAACCGAACCCGGTATCGAACAGGAAGACCCCGCCCTTGTGCCGTATTGCATAGGCGACAACGACACCGGTCTGCCCCTCGTACTCCTCGCCGGGCGCGAACGTGAACTCGCCCATGGCCAGGGCCGTGACATGGAAGGGTTGCAGGGCGCTCATGGCCGGCAGGGTAGGTGGCGGAGAGGGAGGGATTCGAACCCTCGACGGGTTGCCCCGAACCGCATTTCCAGTGCGGCGCCATAGTCCACTAGGCGACCTCTCCGCGGGCGTCGTGCGATGCGGGAGCGTACCGGGTTGCGAAGGATTCGACGGGCCCGACCGACAAGGGCAGCGGCAAACTGCGTCGATCGCAACCTGAGGGGCTCAGGGACGAGCTCAGCGGAAGGCGGAGCCGAGCACCCGACCGAGCGCACTCGAATGTGCGTGAGGGAGGGCGCACAGGCGACAATGCACCGATGAGCCGGTCCATGAGCCCCGAAATGGCGGAGAGGGAGGGATTCGAACCCTCGGTGCTCTCGCACACCGCTTTTCGAGAGCGGCACCATCAACCACTCGGACACCTCTCCGCGGGGGAGGATATCAGCGACCGGCAGTGGAGCCCACGCGGGGACTGCCGCGGTCAGCGCGCAGCGGCGGCGTAGAGCTCCTCGACCTCGTCGCGGCGGATGCCGCTGACGACCTTGACCCGCCGCCGAAGGGCCGGGTGCTCGGCGAGCTGAAGCACGGTGCCTGCGGCACCGTCGGTGCGATTCGGGATCGCGTAGACGAGCGCCTCCACGTCTGACGCCAGCAGGGCGCCGACGCACATGGGGCAGGGCTCCATCGTGCAGAACATCGTGACGTCGCGGAGTCGTTCGGCCCCGACGCGTCGGGCTGCCTCGCGCAGCGCGACCACCACGGCGTGCGCCGTCGGGTCCTGCGTCTCCCGGACCTTGTCATGCCCCCGCGCGACCATCGCCTCATCGATCACGGCGACAGCCGCGTTCGGGCGGCCACCGTCCTTCAGCGCCGCCCGCGCTTCGGCCAGCGCTTCGCCCATGTACAGCTCGTAGTTCACGGGCAGGATCATACCCGCCGGCACGTTCCACGCGGCTCGGTACCATCGAGGCGATGGCTACCCCCAAGCGGATCGGCGTGCTCACCGGCGGCGGCGACGTCCCCGGCCTGAACTCCGTCATCAAGAGCGTGACCTACCGCGCGTCGGAGCTCGGGATCGAGGTCATCGGCATTCGCCGTGGCTGGGAAGGCCTGACCCACGTTGCCCCTGGCGGCGAGCTGGACCCGGAGTACCTACGGCAGCTGGACCGTCGGAACACGCGGACGATCGACCGCACCGGCGGCACGATGCTCCACACCTCGCG
>JANPDJ010000148.1:0-17849 GCA_031431395.1 Chloroflexota bacterium
TGTTCGACGCGTGGCGCCATTGCCGCTTGCGGTCGATGCAGACCTGCCTGACGGTTGGCGTCCCCTGGGCGCCGAAGCGCGCCGCGAGGTTCGACAGTGTCGCCTGCCAGTGCGCGTTCTCGCGGTTGTGGCCGCCGCCCATCAGCATGACCTCGTAGAAGGGATCGCTCGCGCGCACCAGCGCCTGGACCTGGGCAGAGGTGACGTCGTCGTCGCGATCCGTGCTGAAGGTGAGCATCGCGGCAAAGACGTGACCCTCAGGCGTCATGAACGTGAACGACACGTCGTCCGCGTAGATGACGAGAACGCCCGTCGAGAGGACCTGGCCGCCGCCGACGTCCTGGTTGATGAGGCCGACTTCGCCCGGCGCGATCTCCGCGAACGGCGCATAGAAGCGCGCCCCTTTCGGCCAGAACGAGCCGAACTCGCGCTTCCAGACCGAAACGACCTCCTCCGGGCTTACGGTCGTGCCGTCGAGGCGGACCCGGTACGTCTTCTGCCACAGCTGGCCGAACCCCTGGAGGGGGCCCGACAGGCGACGGCCGGTCACGTTGAGGTTCATCGCCTCCGCGGGCACGCTGCCCAGCTTCAGGCGGTCCACCGGCTGCGACCAGTTCGCGTCGCTGGCGCGTTTCGCCGGCGCCTCGGCCGGCGCACGACCCCCGGCGGGGTCGGTCGGAGCGTCGCCGGGCGGCGGGAGCGGGTTCGGCAGGCTCATCGTTGGATCTCCGTCTCGGGGACGCCCGTGCGTCAGGCGCTGATCGCGGCGAGCGCCGCCGCCTCGTCCTGGTGGATGCCGATCGCCTCGTCCAGGCGCGTCAGGGCGAGGATTTGCCGGTAGTGGTCGCTGAGGCCGATCGCCATGAGCCGCTGGCCCTGGCGCTGGACCCGGACCAGGAGCGTGACGAGGAGGCCGATGCCACCGCTGTTCATGTAGTCGAGCCGGCCGAAGTCCAGGATGATCACCTTCGTTCCACCCATGCTGGCCCGCGCGTACGCCTCCATGAGGGCGCCTTCGCTGGCCGACGTGACGTCCCCTGCGATCGAGATCGCGGCCGCGCCCGCCGTCAGCGGCCGTACCTCGACCACCAGTGTGCCTGTCGTCATCGCTGCCCTCCCGTGGTGGCCGCGGC
Organism: Chloroflexota bacterium; assembly: GCA_031431395.1. Classification (GTDB taxonomy): domain Bacteria; phylum Chloroflexota; class Limnocylindria; order Limnocylindrales; family CSP1-4; genus VGPE01. Next base: position 1,134 of record JANPDJ010000148.1, read on the forward strand.
GATCGCGGCGGTTGCGCTGGCCTGGTTGTCGAAGATCCGCATGTAGTCGGACAACCGGGTGATCTGGAAGATCTCCACGTAGTGCGGGCTGAGCCCGCACGCCCGGACCTCGCGGCGATCGCGCCTCGAGTCGGCCAGCAGCCGGACGATCAGCGCGATGCCCGTGCTGTTGATGTACTCCGTGTCCGTGAAGTCGAGAAGCACCGCGTCGGCCTCGAGGGCGCGCACCTCGGCGTACGCAGCACCCAGGCCGGTCTCGGCCGCCGCGTTGATGTCGCCGTGGAGGTCCAGCGTTGCGAGTTCCCGGGTCCCGCGGACCTCAACCCTGAACGGGATCGCCGGCATGGCCGCCTCCTTCCAGGTGGAGCGTGAGGGTCACGGTCTGGCCGGTGCCGTGGGTCGTGACCTCCATGGCGTCCACCATGTGCTTGATCAGGAACAGTCCCCAGCCGCGCGGCTTCTGCTCGCCGGCGAGCTTCTTCTCGATGTCGGGCTCTTCCGATTCGCCGAGCGGCCCGCTGAGACCGAGGTCCGAGATCCGGACGACGAGGTCGTCGCCGGCCACGACGGCCTCGATCTCGATGGGGATCGACGGGTCGTTCTGGCTGCCGTATTCGATGGCATTCATCGCGGCTTCGCTGACGGCGGTCTTGAGCCGCTCGAGCCGGGCGGGCGCGATCTCGATGCCGGCCACCGCATCGGCCACCCGGTCCATGGCCAGGCGCTCGTTGCCCGACTCACCGGGGAGCGTGATGTGGAGCAGCGTCCGGTCGCCGGTGGCGGCCGTGGGCGGTACGTCGGCCGTCGTTGTGGTCGTGGTCGTCGACGTGCCCCCGGCGGCGGGCATTTCGGCGCTCGGCGGCGCGGTCCTGGCCGCGGAGACATCCACGGTGTCTCCGCTCCACCCGCCCGTCCGCTGCAGGGTGACGAGCGTGATGTCGTCCTCCTGGTCCCAGCCTTTGCCAACAAAGCCGTGGAGCTCGTCCAGCAAGTGGTCCAGGAGCTCGCTGCCGGGCAGCTCGGTGGCCATCAGCTCGCGGAGCTTCGGGAACCCGAACATCTCGCCGGCCCGGTCGTGCGCCTCCACGAGGCCGTCGCTGTAGAGCAGGACGCTCTCTCCGGGCGCGAGGATCGCCTCGTGCTCCGGGTAGTCCATGCCCGGCAGGAGGCCCAGGGGCATGCCGGTCGCCCGCAGCTCGATCACTCCGCCGGCAGTTCGCACGTACGGCAGGTTGTGCCCGGCGTTCGCGTACCAGACCCTGCCCGTTTCCGGCTCCAGGATCATGTACAGGCAGGTTACGAACATCCGGGCCGGCATCTCGGGCAGCAGGATCTCGTTCGCCCGCTCCAGCACCTTCGCCGGGGACTGCAGCCGCGGCGCCTCGCCGCGGAGCACGGACTGCGTGCGGGCCATGATGAGTGCGGCCGGGACGCCCTTGTCTGTCACGTCGCCAACAACGATGCCGATGCGGCCGTCCGGCAGGGCGATGAAGTCGTAGAAGTCGCCGCCGACCGCGCGAGCTGGGCCGTAGTACGCCGCCACCTGCCAGTCGGGCAGCTGGGGCAGCTCGCGCGGCAGGAACTGCTGCTGGATCAAGGTGGCGACGCGCATCTCCTGCTCGAGTCGCTCGCGGGCCTGGATCTCGACGGCCTGCTCGCGGACGAGTTGGGCGACCCGGATGGCCGGCGCGGCCTGCGCGGCGTGGGTGCTGAGGAGCTTGCGGTCGTCGGCGCTGTAGTCCTGGTCGGACAGTCGCGGCCCGAGGTAGAGCGCCCCGATGAGTTCGCCCTGGGTGACGAGCGGGACGATGACCCGCACGCCGGAGGTGCGGAGCGCCGTGAGCGCAGGTGATTCGAGTTCCAGCCGCTCGGCGTCCACCACGCCGCTGGCCGACTGGAGGTAGGCGAAGAGCGGGTCCGTGGGCGCGATCTCGATCGCCGGGCCGGTGCTGGCAGGGGCGGCTCCGGGTGCGGCCGCTCTGGCCGTGGCGCTTGCGACCACTGTTGCGGCGGGCACGTCGAGCGGCGTTTCGGCCGGGGCCGCCGTCCGGGCACCCCGTCCCACCGTCCGCTTGATCGATTCGATGAACGTCATGGCCCAGTTCTACGCCTCCATCGTCCGGAAACCGTTACGAGTTCGATCGTCGCGAAGCAGGGTTCGCGACGGCCGGCGCGTAGTGACACCGAGGTTCATCGGCCGGCCTTCGGCCCGACGCGGAGCCAGACCCCGGTCGAGGTCGGCCGCAGCGCGGCTTCCACCGTGCGAGCGAGGTCGGACTCCACGCCCGCAAGGTCCACCTGGCCCCGCAGGCGTTCGGCAAAGGCGGCAGCCGTCCGCTCGGCGTCATAGCGGGAGCGGTTGAAGCGGCGGTCGATGACCGATTGGACCCGCCGGCGGACCGGCTGGAAGAGTGCGAACGCCACGAGCGTGGACGCGGCGACCGCAAGCGTCTCGCCCTGGGTGAACTCGGCCAGCAAAGCCTGCATCGCCACGACGACGCCGCCGAACGCGCCCACGAGGATGCCGCTCACGACCGCCCACGAGAGAGTCCGGCTGATCAGCCGGTCGATCTCGAAGAGCCGGTAGCGGAGGATCGCAATCCCGATCACCACGGGGAGCGCAAACAGCGTGAGGATCACGATGGTGGTCAGGAGACTTGCCAGCTCGGGGCTGGCATCCAGGGGGACGAACGACAGCGGGAGGATGATCGCGCCGAGTCCCACGACTGCCAAAAGCCACTTCACCTGTTGGCGCTGGACAGGATCACCACGTCGGAAGCGCACCCAGAGCGCGATTGCCCCGGCGCCGAAGCTGACGATCGTTGCCACCAGGAAGAAGATGCTGACGGCGCCGAGGATGAGGTCGAGGACATCCCGATCCGGACTCTCCATCGCGGGCGGACCGTCGAGCGCCCCTCTGAGGATCGCGCTGAGCGTCCATGCGACCATATTCGCGATCGTGATCCGGACCACCCACCGGAAGCGGGGTGACGGAAGGTGTCCGTCTGGGAAGACGAGCGGGACCCCGATGAGGGCGATCATGAAGGGGTAGACGAACAGGGTGACCTGGAGGATCCGGGCCGGGCCGGACCATGGCCACGGTGGTACGTGGAGCGCACCCAGGTCGGCATACGTCCCGATGATCATGGCCGCAGCAAGTCCGGTCCCGGCGGCGAGGAGGAGGATCCCGATCGGGTTCGCGGGGACCCGACTGATCAGAAGGGCACCGACTGCCGCAAAAGAGCCGATCCCGATCGCGAAGAGGACCGTGCCGACGGTGTCGCCGGACGGGTCGAAGAGGCGGGCGGCCAGGAACGCAACGATGTCCAGCCCCGCGATCCCCCAGGCGACGCGGCCCCGTCTCATCGCCCGACCCGCAGCCAGACGCCGGTCGAGGTCGGGCGCAGCGCAGAGTCCACCGTGCGGGCGAGGTCGGCCTCCACGCCCGCGAGGTCCACCTGGCCCCGCAGGCGCTCAGCGAAGGCGGCGGCCGTCCGTTCGGCGTCATATCGGGAGCGATTGAAGCGCCGGTCGATGACCGACTGGACCCGCCGGCGGACCGGTTGGAAGAGCGCGAACGCGACGAGCGTGGAGGCAGCAACCGCCAGGGTCTCCCCCTGGGTGAACCCGGCCAGGACGGCCTGCATCGCGACGACGACGCCGGCGAACGCGCCGACGAGGATTCCGCTCACCACCGCCCACGACAGCGTCCGGCTGATGATCCGGTCGATTTCGAAGAGCCGGTAGCGCATGACGGCGATGCCAATGGCGATTGGGACGGTCGGGTACGCCACGACGGCGGGGATCCACGCCAGGCCGCCGACTGCATCGCCGAAGAAGAACAGGATGATGAAGGCCGCCGCTAGAGCGAGGGCAATGAACGCAACAGCCGACACGAACCAGCGGAGCTGGAGCCGGACGATTCCGCTCGCCTGCCGGTAGCGAACGATCATCGAAGCGAGGCCAATCCCCACGAAGGCGACCGTGAGAACAACGATGCCGCCGTCGGCGGGCACCAGTATCCAGATCGGGAGGTCCGGGAGCACGGAGAACCGGTTCGGGATGATGAGATCGGTGGCGCCGCCATCGGGATTGAAAGCGATCGTCGGCGCCAGGGCGGTAATCAACGCGGCGAGGATGCATCCCAGCACCGGTACAAGCGCGGGCTTCCGCCAGCGGCCGGCCGGCAGTTGGCCCGTCGGAAACACGAGTGTGAGCGCAACGAGGCCCCCGATCGTCGCGAGGCCGCCCCAGCTTCCGACCCACGCGTTCAGGAAGTCGAGCGTCGAGGCAGTACCTGCAACCAGGGCTTCGGCGTCCACCCCCCCGGGGCGGACCGTGGTCGCCACGAACCCGAAGGCGATCACCAGCATGAGCCAGCTGACGCTGTTGCGGGGACGCCGGATTGCCAGTGCAACGCCGACGGCCGCGTACGAGAGGAAGATCAGCATCGAGATCAGGTCGGAGGACGCGAGGTAGACACACGGGACAAGCCCAAGCACCAGCGCCACGCGTCCGGTCCGTCCGAGCGGTCGCTCGTTCACAGCGGTCATGATCGCCCTCCCGCCGCGGTCCGGAGCCAGATGGCGGTCGCGCTCGGCCGCAGCGCGGAGTCCACTGTCCGGGTGAGGTCGGCCTCGAGTCCAGCCAGGTCCACCTGGCCCCGCAGACGCTCGGCGAAGGCAGTGGCCGTCCGTTCGCCGTCGTAGCGGGCCCGGTCGAAACGCCGGTCCATCGCCCGCTGCACGCGCAGGCGGAGCGGTTGGAACAGGGCGGCTGCGAGGAGCGTGGACGCGGCGACGGCGAGGGTCTCGCCCTGGGTGACGCCGCCGAGGACGCCCTGGAGCACGAGGACCCCGCCGGCGTAGACGGCGACGAGGAGGCCGGTCAGCACCGTCCACGCGGCGCCCCGGCTGATGAGCCGGTCGATCTCGTACAGGTGGTACCGGGTGACGGCGACCCAGACGGAAACAGGGACGAGCAGGAGCCCCAGCGCCGCGACGAGGATCCAGACGGGTCCGCCGACGCCGGGCTGGGGAGACATCGCGATCGGGACCACGGCGAGGAGCACCGCTGTCACGAACCACCGGAGTTGCTGACGTTCGACGAACGATCCCCGCCGGTACCGGCCGACGACGGCCGCCGTCCCGAGAAGCGAGATGGCGACGATCCCGACGCCCGCCAGCCCTTCGGCGAGATCACCCAGTGCGGACGGCAGCGCCGCGATGCCGAACGGGTTTCGCGACTGCGTGCCGGCGATCTCCCCGGGGCGGACCACGACGATCGTCGTGATCGCGATAAGGAGGCCGGCGACAACCCGGACGGGCGCACGCCACCGTCGCGACGGAAGCGTTCCGTACGGGAACACCATCGCGACGACCGGCAGGATCAGCGAGTACCCCGCGACGATGCTCGCCGGGCCGATGAGGAACAGGCCGTTCGCGAGCGGGTCGAAGGGATTGTGGAGCACGAGCGAGCCACCAACCACATACCCGAAGGGGATGGCCGCGAACGCCAGGCCGCCCGCGAGGATCACCGCCCCGATCCGTCCTGCGCCGGACCGCGTCGCCAGAAGCACCCCGACGGTCGAATACGCGAGGGTCACGGCGGCGATCGCCGCCCCGGCCCCGTAGGTCAGCACGCGCATCGAATCCGTTACCGCAGGCTGCCCTGGGGCCATCTCGTCGAGGAACCCGCCCGCGGTCATGACCCAGAACATGGTGACGTCCATGACGGCCGTGGCAGCCCAGGCCGCGATCGCTACCACCCGGCGCGTCACCCGGGTTCCCCCAGGAACGCGACATTCGGGCCGGGACGGCAGATTCTCACGAACGTCATCGGGCAGGCTCCCGCGGAGCGGCCACCCATATCTCGGCGGTCCTCGGTCGGAAGCTCGCTTCCACGGTCGCCACCAGGTCGGCGCCAAGGGCTCCGAGGTCCACCTGGTCGCGAAGGCGGGCAGCGAATGCCCCGGCCGTCCGCTCGGCGTCGTACCGCGCGCGGTTGAACCGGCGATCCACGACCCCCTGGACCCGCCCTCGGAGCGGCTGGAAGAGCGCCGCTACCACGAGCGTGGAGGCGGCGACCGCGACCGTGTTCTCGCCGGTGAGCGGAGCGAGGACCGCCTGGAACAGGAGGATGGCGCCCGCGAACGTGAGAACCAGGACACCCGTCACCGCAGCGTACGCAATCGTGCGACTGATGATCCGGTCGATCTCGTAGAGCCGGAAGCGCAGGATGGCGACGCCGACGGCAATCGGGATGAGGGGCGCGACGATGATCGCCGCGAGGGCGTCGAGCGGCGGCGGGAGCACAACCCCGGTCGTCACGAAGATCGCGGTGACCTCAGCCACGGCCGCGCTCGCGAACCACTTGATCTGCTGGTGTTCGGTCCCGGCGGCGCGCCGGAACCGGATGACGAGTGCACCAACACCGGCCACGGCCACGGTCAGGCTCAGGATCAGGCCGACCCCAAGGAGAGTGCCGGCCACAGCGGGGGCCGGATCGTTCGCGGGGCTGGCAACGTCCGCGGTCAGGAGGAGCGGTCCTCGGTATGGCCAAAGGGCGATCGCGTCCGGCACGACCATCACGACCAGGGCCACGCTGGCGATCCAGACGACCGGCCGCCATCGTCGCGATGGGAGGCGGCCGTCGGGAAAGAAGAGGAGCAGGAGGATAAAGAGAACGAAGGCGGGGACCCAGGCCAGGACCGTGAGCCAAGACATGACGTCGGCAAGTGGCAACGATCCGGGGTCGGCGACCAGACCGTAGGCGGCATACGTCGCGGAGAACTGCGTCAGGGCATACAAGAACCCAACGGTGAGAAGCATCCAGCCGATGCGGTTCTCGCGCCGCCGGGATGCGATCAGCCAACCGATGGTCGGCAAGGTCACGACGAGAATCATGCTCGCCACCCCGTTGAAGCCGAGCGGCTCCAGTGCCGCCTTCGCAGTGTTGGCGAAGTAGAGGGCGACGGCACCGACCACCAACGCCGTCGTGAGCAGCGTCAGGGTCGTGGCCACGGCTCGGGAAGCGCGCGCGCTCACGCGGGGCTTCCCTCTCGCATCCACATCGCCGGGCCCGCCGGGGCGACGGTTCGTTGCACGTCGGGCAGCCCGCGGCGGCGACGCGTCTGGTCCGGGCCCGGAACTTGGGGTGATCACGCGGACATCGTGCACGGGCACCGTCCGGGGAACGTTACGGGATCTGCGTCGTCGTGGGACCGTGACGGGGCGATCTGGCGCACATGCCCGCGGGGACGCTCCGCCCCGTTACGGCCGGGGCCCCGGATCAAGTACCGTGACGATCGTGACGACCTCGGTTCCGTCTCGCGACAGAGCAGCACCACGCATCGTGATCCGGCTCCTGGGGCCGGTCGCCGTCGAGGTCAATGGCGCGCCGCTGGCAGTGGACACCCGCAAGGCGGTGGCCCTGCTCGCCTACCTCGCCGTGACCCGGCGACCGGTGAGTCGCGAGGCGGTCGCGGCTCTGCTCTGGCCGGAAGCCGACGGCCAGGATGCCCGCGGGGCCCTGCGCAGGACGCTCTCCGTCCTGCGGGCCGGTCTCGGGGACACGGGTCTCGCCGTGGACCGCTCGGCCGTGGCACTGGAAGCCTCGGTCTTCGACGTTGATCTCTGGACCTTCGGAGAAGCGCTCGCGGTTGCACGAGGCCACGAACATCCGGGTGCGGACCTCTGCCCGACCTGCCTGGAGGCGCTCGGACGCGCCGCCGGCCTGGACCGCGGCGAGTTCATGGCGGGCTTCGCGCTGCGCGATTCAGTCGAGTTCGACGACTGGCAGGTCGCCGAGGCCGCCTCGCATCGAAGGGACCTGGCGGCCGTTCTCGAGCGACTCGCCCGCGGCCGCGCGTCGGCACGGGCCTGGGATCCAGCGGGATCCGCCGCGCGTCGGTGGCTGGAGCTCGACCCGCTGCACGAGCCGGCGCACCGCCTGCTCATGGAGGTGCTCGCACGATCGGGCGAGCCGGCGGCGGCACTTGCGCAGTACCGCGACTGCATCCGCATCCTGGACCGGGAGCTGGGGGTGGCACCACTTGCCGAGACGACCGATCTCGCCGAGGACATCCGCGCCGACCGCCTCACCAGCTGGCCGGGCGCATCGGCCGGCGCGACCACGGTGGACGCAGGCTCCATGGACGCGACCACCTCCCTCCGTCTGGCGGGCGTGCCAGCTGTCGGCGTGGAGCGCAGGCCTGCCGCCCCGCGACTCCCCCTCGTTGGGCGGGACCGCGAGTTACAGGTGCTGGGCCAGGGGCTCTCAGGGATCGGCGCGGCCGGCCGGCTCCTCGCGATCGAGGGCGAGCCCGGCATCGGCAAGACCCGGCTCGCGGCCGCAGTGGCGGAGCGCGTGCGGGCGCGAGGAGGCACGGTCCTCGAGACGAGGGGGTACGCCGGCGAGGCCGCGATCCCGCTCAGCGTGATCGCGGAGCTGCTCCGGTCCGGCCTGGCCCGGCCGGATGCAAAGAGCCGCCTGGCATCGGTCGACCAGAGGACCCTGGCCGAGGTGGCGCGCCTGGTCCCCATCCCTGGCATCCGGTCGATCCCCGCATCGTCCGACGTCGATCCCTTCGGCCGTGTGCGCCTGTTCGAGGCACTGACCGCGGTCGTGGCAGCACTCCTGGACGGATCCACGCCGGGTCTCGCCTGGATCGATGACCTGCACCTCGCCGATGCCTCGACACTCGAATACCTTGGCTATCTTGCCCGGCGCCTGCGCGACCATCCGATTGCGCTCCTCCTGACCTGGCGGATCGAGGACCTCGCGCCGGATGCCCGGGAACGCATCCTTTCGGTCGCCTCCGAGGAAGGCCTTGCGACGAGTGTCAGCCTTGGGCGGCTCTCGCGATCAGAGGTCGCGACGATGGCAGGGGCGATGCTGGGCGACGCCGCCACGGTGGCCCGCATCGACGCCCTGTTCGCGGATTCAGAGGGACTCCCGCTGTACGTGGCCGAGGCGCTCGCCGAACCCGACTCGGACCATGCGGTGACCCCCGGCGGTGTGCAGGCCCTCCTGCGCGGACGGATCGCCGGCGTGAGCGACGTCGGCCGCCAGGTCCTGGCAGCCGCGGCGGTCATCGGCCGGTCGTTCGATCCCGCGCTCGTCCGCGCGGCCAGTGGACGGAGCGACGACGAGACCGTGGAGGGACTCGAGGAACTCATCCGACGCGGGCTCGTCAGGGAGGTCGCCACGATCGCCCCGGACGACCTGCGCCTGGACTTCACACACGCCCGGTTGCGCGACGTGGTCTACGAGGGCCTCAGCCTGGCTCGACGCCGGCTGCTGCACGCCCGGGTCGCCGCTTCGCTTGCGGGAGCGCCGGGGATCGCCCGGCAGGGTCCCGTGCGCTGGTCGCTCATCGCCTACCACGAAAGCCTTGCCGGTCGCACCGACGCCGCCGCGGAGGCCCATCGGCGTGCCGGGGACGACGCGCGGTCCGTCTTCGCCAACGACGAGGCCCGCCAGCACCTCGAGGCTGCCCTGGCGCTCGGCCATCCGGCGACGGCGGAACTCCATGCCGCGCTCGGCGAGGTCCTGACGCTCCTGGGTGACTACGAGGGCGCGCTCTTCCACCTCGCGTCCGCGTCCGCCCTGACCGACTCCGGGAACGAGGCCGGGCTCGAGCACCGGCAGGGCCTCGTCCATGCGCGTCGCGGGGACTGGGAGCGGGCGGATCGGCACCTGGCCACCGCGCTCGCGTCAACGGAGGATCCGGCGATGCGCTCGCGCATCCTGGCCGACCGTAGCGCCATCGCCGACCGCTCCGGCGACCCGCGCGCCGCGGAGGGGCTCGCGCGCGAGGCCCTGTCACTGGCCGAGGCCGTGGAGGATCCGGTCGGGATCGCCCGCTCGCTCGACCTGCTCGGCATCCTGGCCCGTCGCCGCGGCGATCTCGCAGCGGCGCGGGAGGTCCTGGAACGGGCGATCGCCGTCATCGACGCGGCGGAGTCCCAGATCGGCCCAGCGAGCCAGGCGGACCCGGGCGTCAGGATCGCCGCCTTGAACACGCTCGCGCTCGTGCTCGCGGACGAGGGCGACACGGAGCGGGCGATCGCGCTGGCCCGGGATGCCCTTGCGCGCTGCGAACGCCAGGGTGACCGCCACCGCCAGGCGGCCCTCGAGAACAATTTGGCCGATCTGCTCCACGCGACTGGTCAGACGACAGAGGCGATGGAGCACCTCAAGCGCGCTGTAGCACTGTTCGCCGAGATCGGCGGTCGCCCGGGCGAACTGGAGCCGGAGATCTGGAAACTCGTGGAGTGGTAGGCGGCGGGCCGGTTGTCCTTCGCCGGTGACCGGCGCCCACCCTACGGCCGTTACTCCAGGTAGTCCTTGAGCTTGCGCGAGCGGCTGGGATGACGGAGCTTCCGCAGGGCCTTCGCCTCGATCTGGCGGATGCGCTCGCGGGTGACGTTGAACTCCCTGCCAACCTCTTCGAGCGTCCGGGCGCGGCCATCCTCCAGACCGAACCGCAGCTGGAGCACGCGGCGCTCGCGGCCGGTGAGCGAATCGAGAACGGCCTCCACCTGCTCCTTGAGCAGCTGGTGCGAGGCCGCCTCGGCGGGGGCGAGCGCGCTGCGGTCCTCGATGAAGTCGCCGAGGTGGCTGTCCTCCTCCTCGCCGATGGGGGTCTCGAGGGACACGGGCTCCTGGCTCACCTTGATGATCTCGCGCACCTTCTCCGGTGTCACGACCACTTCCTGGCCGCGTGACATCGCCTCCGCGATCTCCTCCACCGTGGGATCACGGCCGAGCTCCTGGAGCAGCGCGCGCGATACCCGGATCAGGCGGTTGATGGTCTCCACCATGTGAACGGGGATGCGGATTGTGCGCGCCTGGTCCGCGATGGCGCGCGTGATCGCCTGCCGGATCCACCACGTGGCATACGTCGAGAACTTGAAGCCCTTCTCGAAGTCGAATTTCTCCACCGCGCGAATCAGCCCGATGTTCCCTTCCTGGATCAGGTCCAGGAAGGACATGCCGCGGCCGATGTACTTCTTCGCGATGGAGACCACCAGCCGCAGGTTGGCGGACGTGAGTTGCTCTCGGGCGTCCCGCCCGATCCGGACCAGCTCCCCGCGGCGCTGCGCGAGCCTGGTGTCCAGGGGCACATCGGGGTCGTAGCCCATCCGCTTGAGGAGGTCGGCATCGTGGCCGGAACTGATCCACCGCTCCAGGGCCGGGAACGCGACGCCCTCGCGCGTCCAGTCGTAGATCGCGCGGAGGCCCATGTTGTCGCGCGAGTCGAGGTCCCCGTTGTGCACGGCGAGATACGCCCAATCCAGGATCGCCTGGAAGGCCGCGGCGTCAGGCTTCTCGTTGTACGTGGCAAGAAGCCCCTTCGCCTCCTTCAGGAGGCGCTTCGTCCCATCGGACTGGACGTCCTTCCCGGCGCGAACGAGGTGGAAGTCCGGCGCGGCGGCCAGAAGGTCGCGGGCCCCCTCGTCGGCGAGCGCGGCGGCCACCATGGCATGCGCCTCCTGACCCAGCGGCAGGCGATGCCTGGACTTGGCCGCGCGGGTCTTGCGCTCCGTGTCGTGCAGCGTCCATTCGTGCAGCGAGACGATCCCCCGGTGGGGCGCCTCCACCATCTGCTCGCCCAGTTCGATCGCCTTCGCGAGGACGACCTCCTCCTCCGCGGTGAGCAGGGCGACCTTGCCGATCTCCCTCAGGTACATCCGGACCGGGTCGTCGATCCCGATCATGTCCGCGGAGAGCGCCTCGAGTTCCTCGGCCGTGGGCTCTTCCAGTTCCCTCGCGTCGAGCCGCGTGGGCGCGTCCACGGGAACGGCTGATACGCCTGCATCGATCCCCTCCCCGATCACCTCCATGCCAAGGTCGGCGGCCTCGGCGAGCGCGTCGGGCCGGAGCATCAGCTCGACCTCGTCGATGGCCTCCTCGTCTTCGTCCGCGGCCGCAGTGACCGCCGCCACAGCCGCACGCCTGGGGCGGGCGGACGCGAGCTTCGCCGCCTCGACATCAGCCTTGCCGCGCCGAGGGCGCGTGAGCACCGCTTCGACGAGCCGCTGATCGAGTGGATCTGCCATTGCGGGACCTCCGGGATGGCGAAAGCGCGGGAACGGGCGAAGCCGGGCAGGGAGTCGCTACGCGCGCGCGGCAACCAGCCGCGAGAAGAGGCGGGCCTGTTCACGCCGGCGGTCCAGCGACCGGCGCTCTTCGTTGATCTGGCGATGCTGGTTGAGCAACCGCTCCATGAGTCCCTGGTCGCCGAGCCGCTCGGCATCGGCCTGCTCGGACAAGTTGTACTGGTTCCGCTCCTCGATCCGGTCCGCTTCGAGGTCGAGCAGCAGGTTCTGGATCTCGTACTCGATCCGGACACTGCTCAGGGCCGCGGGATCAGGGCCCGGGCGCGCATAGATCGCCTGAGCGAGCGCGCGGGTCTCCTCGTCGAGCCCGGCCAGCAGCCGGTCGCGATCCCATCCGCCGGCGACGCCGTGATCGTCCGGGGCGCGCTGCAACGCGATGGCGCGATACAGCTCGCGGGCGAGTGTGCTCGGGAGGAGGTCCGGGCCCAGTGCCTCGGTGACGCGGAGTTGCTGGTCCGGCATGAGCAGGAGGAGCCGCAGCAACTCCGCTTCCGTTGGGCTGATCGCGCGAACGACAAGCTCCGGCGTGACGGAGTCCGAAGCGGCACGCACGGACTCGAGCGAGAGCCGGGCACCCCCATGGTCCGATCCGGACGCGCCGGGCGCCCGCCGATGGGTTCGCACCGCCTCGTGGAGGACCCGCTCCTCGATGCCCGTGCGACGGGCCAGGTGCTGCAGGTAGGCCTCGCGGCTCACGGGATCCGCCACGCCGGCGAGGATGGGCATCACGGCGTCCACGACCGCCTTGCGCCCACCGGGTGTCCGGACGTCATTCCGATCCGCATAGGTGTCGATGAGGTGCTCGATCATGCCCACCGGGTTTGCCACCGCAGCCTTCCAGCGTTCGGGGGCATCCCGGATCACCTCGTCCGGGTCCTCGCCTTCCGCGAGCCGCACCACACCGACGCTCATGCCCGTCTCGGTGGTCTGGATCTCGCCGATCAGGGCACTCAGCTCCCGGACGCCGAAGGAACCGGCGCTCTGCCCGGCAGGGTCCAGGTCGTACGCGAGGGCGATCCGGAGTTCGTGATCCTTCGCGTAGCGGATCAGCAGCGCCACCTGTCCGGGCGTCAGCGCCGTGCCCAGCGACGCCACGACGTTGTCGAAACCCGCCTGGTGGGCCATGAGGGCGTCCGTGTAGCCCTCCACGATCACGGCCTGGCCCGATCGGCGGATGGACGCCTTCGCCCGGTCGATGAGATAGAGCGTGCGGCTCTTGTCGAACAGCGGCGTCGCCGGCGAATTGAGGTACTTGGGGCCGTGATCCCGCGTATCACCCTCGGGCGGATGGCCTCCCGGAGATCGGCCTCCGACCTCGGAGAGCGCGTGCCGGTTTGTCGATGAGGGTGGCAAGACACGGCCGCCCAGGCCCACCGCACCGCCGGTGGCATCGCGGATGGGGAAGATGATGCGCTCGCGAAAGCGGTCGTAGGCGCCGCGACCGGACTGGCGCGGCGTGGTGAGACCAGCCTCCGCCAACTGTTCGGGCGTGATGTTCCGGCGTGCCTGGACCTTGCTGCTCATCGTGTCCCAGCCGCCCGGCGCCCAGCCCAGCTGGAACTTGACGATCGTTTCGTCCGTGAACCCCCGGCCATGCAGGTAGTCCAGGGCGGGCTGACCCAGGCGGTGGCCGGTGAGCACCGAGTGATAGAAGCTGATTGCCGCCTCGAGCGCCTCGCGGAGGCGGGCCCGCCGGGCGTCGTCGCGCCGCGTGTGTTCGTCGAGCTCCACGCCCACCTTGGCAGCGAGCGTCCTGAGTGCCTCCGGGAACGTGACGCCGTCGCGCTGCATCACGAACGAGAAGACGTCGCCGCCAAGGCCGCAGCCGAAGCAGTGCCACGTCTCTCGACCGGGAGTCGCCACGAACGACGGGGTCTTCTCGCCGTGGAACGGGCATAGGCCCTTGTACGTGGTGCCAGCCTTCTTCAGCGCCACCGTCTCTCCGACGACATCGACGACGGAGAGCTTGTTCTTGACTTCGGCGGCGACGCCGACGGCCAATCGGACCTCCGGGGCTCCAACGCGGGCAGCGGCAACGCGCCGCCGGTGTTCCGTCCGCCAGATGGTTTGGGGCCTGCGTCGCCAGCGCCGGCCCCAACCTGCACTGCCCGCCGGGGACGTGTTGGCGAGCCGTGGGAGCGTGCCAAGTCTTGACACGCCTCGGTAGGGCGGGAGTTTACACCCGTGAATCGCCGAGGCCCGCATGCCTTGCGGGCCTCGAAGCGAAGCGGAGGGCGCTGATGGTCAGGCGGGAGCGAACAGCGTGAAGATCGGAGGGAACGTGAGCGCGAAGCCCAGGCCCACGAGGATGAGGCTCGCGATGAACGCCCTCCCGAAGTTGATCTCCCGATGGCGCCACAGGAAATGCAGCACGACCCATGAGATCCCGAAGGCGAGCACCGCCAGAGTGACCTTGCCGGACAGCGGGCCGACGCCCTTGCCGATCCCGAAGCTGGTGTCGAATTTCAGGAAGGCGTTCACGTCCGTGCTCATCTCGTTGAGCGTGACGAACAACCCGAGGACGAGTGATCCGATGCCCGAGGCGACGAAGACCGCTGCGACGGGTCCGCTGGGCTTGGTGTCTGCGCTTGGCGTTGTTTCGGGGGATGAAGTCATCGTACGTTCTCCTGGCTACGCGACGGGGGCGGCTTTGGTGATGAAGGCGCCGAACAGGCCGGCGGCACCCGCCGCGGCGAATGCCAGCAGGAAGAACACGATGAGCGCGCGGCGCACGTCCCCGCGGCGCACCAGCTGGGCGCCGTAGTACATCACGCCGAATGCGACCGCCGTCGCGAGGAACGGCGCGATCCAGGCAACGTGCTCCTTCCACTCCATCCCGAACTCGTGCCAGCCAGCCGTCTTCTCCTGCGCCAGGAGGAGGTAGCGCGGGTAGTCAGCAAGTACCGACGCGTCCTTCAGGTCCGTGCCTTTCGGCGGAGCGGCGCGGTACCACGGGTAGGCGATGAACGTACCCGTGAGAACCGTCAGCCAGGCCACGACGGCCATCAGCCATGTACCGATCAGGAGTCGCGGCATTGCGCTCCTGGACGCCTGCGGTCGTCAACAGGCGCTCGCGCAGGCTGTACAGGCCAGCGAATCCGCCGCCGAACGCGAGCAGGAACAGTGTTCCGAGGACGAGTCCATGCAGGATCGTGTACATCTCTCGTTCCGTGAGTTCCATTCAAGCCTCTCCCTATTGCTGGCGGATGCGCGTCTTCGGAGGGCAGCATCTCCCGCGCGCGCCTCGAAGCGGCACTCCGTTCGTCACGTTCTGAGCGACCGGATGCTTCCTTCTACGGGCCATTCGGCCTCCCACGCACCCTGTCGCGGGGCTCAACAGGCCGCGTCCGATTCCGTACGCTAGGGGACCGCGTATCGACAGCATGATGCCGGGGAGCAGGGCGCGGGCCCAGTCACGGAGGAACCAGATGGCCACGGCGCTGCATGTCGTACAGGCAGGGATCTACCCCCACCGCATCGACCAGATGGTCGCGTGGACGCGTGCCGCGATCGAGGGTGCCGGGTACCGGTACACGTTCCTCTCTGCGGTCGACAGCCCTGCGGCGGAGGCGCAGCTCGCCGGCGCAGATGCCGTGATCGCCGTGATCGGCCACCAGTGGGACGCCCGGGCGTTCGGTCGCCTCGAGCGCTGCCGGCTCTTCGTGAGCCCGGGCGTGGGACTCGACGCGATCGACCTGGAGGCAGCGGCGCGGCTGGGGATCGCAGTTGTGAACCAGCCGGAGTCCTGCACCGACGAAGTCGCGGACCACACCTTTGCGCTCATCCTGGCCTGCGTGCGGAAGGTCCCGTGGCTCAATGCCCGCGTGAAGGGCGGGACGTGGGATCGCACGCTCTTCGAGCCGATGCCCCGCCTTCGGGGCCGGACACTCGGGCTGGTGGCGTTCGGGCGGATCGGGCGGGCCGTGGCACGTCGGGCGACGTCATTCGGGATGCGCACCATCGCCTATGACCCGTACGTGGATCCGTCCCTTGCAGAGGCGCTGGGCGTGGAGCTGGTGAGCCTGGATCGCGTCTTCGCCGAGGGCGACATCGTCTCCAACGTCGCCCCGCTGACGGGCGAGACGCGCGGCATGCTGGGCGAACGCCAGTTCGGGCTGCTGAAGCAGGGCGCCATCTTCACCAGCACGTCACGGGGCGCCGTGGTGGACGAGACGGACCTGCTCTGGGCGATCGACTCCGGCCGCCTCGCCGCCGCGGGCCTCGACGTGCTGGCCCACGAGCCGCCCGATCCCGCCAATCCCCTGCTCCACCGGCCAAACGTCCTCGTGACGCCGCACGCGGCCGGCTACTCGGACCAGGTGGTGGACGACCTGCAGCGGCTCGCCGTCGAGGAGATCGTCACCGTGTTCCGGGGCGGTCTCCCCACGGAGATGGCCTGGGCCAACCGCGCGATGATGCCGGACGGCGGCCGCATCGAGGCAGCCCGGCAGGCCTGAGGGACGCTGGGCCGGCGCAGAGGTCGGCGGGCGCGACGGGCACGACAGGCGCGACGACGGGCCACGACTGGTCCGCGCCCGGCCCGGTCGCCTCGGCACCACCTACCCGTGCCACGACTGGTAGCCGCCCGGCC